>JBOHFT010000315.1:0-3204 GCA_050699815.1 Pseudonocardiaceae bacterium
ATCACGACCAGGAGGGCGTCGGTGCCGAAGTTGGGTCCGATCGCGTCGATGGTGAGCCCGAACGTGGCGGCGAGTTCGTCGTAGTAAGCAGCCCACTCGGTGCCGGCCCGGATATCCCGAAGCTACGGCGAGCCGCAAAGTAGTGGTGGGGTCCTCGGCTGACCTGGGGTGATGTCGGGCTGCCGCCGCGGAACGCCGCCGATGACCAGGTCGGCCACCCGGTCGGCCCAGTATGGCTGGTCCACCGCCTAGGGTACCACCACCTGGCAGGATCTGACGGGCGCAGGCGCTCGCGGCCGGCCCTGGCTCAGGGCCGGCCGCACCCGAATCGCTACCCCAACCGTTGCTGCCCGGCCTGGGCGGGTGTCCCGGTTTCGGCGAGTCCGGTCAGGGCCTGCGGCAATGGGCCCTGGTGCAGGACGCCGAGGCGTTGGGTGGCGCGGGTGAGGGCGACATAGAGCTCGGCCGCGCCCCGTGGGCCGTCGGCGAGGATCCGTTCTGGTTCCACGACCAGGACGGCGTCGAACTCCAGGCCCTTCGTCTCCGACGCCGCCACCGCGCCTGGCACTCCCGGTGGCCCGATCACGACGCTGGTGCCTTCGCGGCCGGCTTCGTCCCGCACGAATTCCTCGATGGCAGCGGGCAGTTCGTCTTCGGTGACCCGTCTGGACCATGGCTGGACGCCGCACGCGCGGACCGACTCCGGTGGCTGGACCCCGGGTGCGAACTCGGCGAGCAGCGCGGCGGCGACGGTCATGATCTCCGCCGGGGTGCGGTAGTTCACCGACAGCGACCGGTAGACCCAGCGGCTGGGCACATACGGCTCCAGCATCGCGTCCCACGATGTCGCTCCGGCCTCCGACCGGCGTTGGGCGAGGTCGCCGACCACGGTGAAGGATCGGCCGGGGCAGTGCCGCATCAGCACCCGCCAGTCCATTTCGGACAGTTCCTGGGCCTCGTCGACCACGACGTGCCGGTAGGTCCAGTCCCGGTCCGCGGCGGCGCGTTCGACGAGTTCACGGGTGTCGCGCTTAAGGAACCGGTCGGCCAGGTCCTCGGCGTAGACCATGTCCTGGGCGAGCAGGTGGTCCTCGTCGTCCATCAGGTCCTCGCGGCTGATGAGGCTGTCCAGTACGCCGGCGGCGTACTCGGCTTCGGCCTTGCGTTCCTGCTCGGCGGCTTGGTCGGCCGACTTGTCGCGACCCAGCAGGTCGACCAGTTCGTCGAGCAGCGGCACGTCCGACACCGTCCAGGCGGCGCCGTCGGCGCGCGACAACGCCGGGTCCGCACCGGCCGCCCGCAGCCGTTCGGGGGACGTGTACAGCGGTGCCAACAGTGTTTCCGGCGTCAGTATCGGCCAGAGTTCGTCGAGCGCGGCGGTGAACTTGTCGTCGTCCGCGAGCTCCTTGAGCAGGTCCGCCCGCAGCTGCTCCCATGCTTCGCGGTCCGCCCGGGTCAGCCAGCCCCGGCCGATCCGGGCTATCGCCCGTTCGGTGAGCACCCACGTGACGATCTCACTGAACACCGCGCGGGCCTCGTTGTGCGGCAGCCCGCTCGCGCGCGCCTCCTCCCTGGCCCACTCCGCGGTCTCGGCGTCGATCCGCACCGTGACGTCCGCCAGTTCGATCGGCAGCGGATGCTCCGGCAGCCGCTGCCGGTCGGCGACCGCCGCCGCGAGCACGTCGAGGATCTTGCACGAGCCCTTGAGCCGCGCGGCTTCCGGGGTGTCCTCGGCGGTGACGTGGAGGCCGGGCACGAGGTCGCCTGGGGTCATGAACACCACGGCGGACTCGCCCAGCGACGGCAGAACGTGGCTAATGTGGTTCAGGAACGCCGGGTGGGGCCCGACCACGAGCACGCCATGGCGTTCGATCCGCTCCCGCTGGGTGTAGAGCAGGTACGCGACGCGGTGCAGCGCCACCACGGTCTTCCCGGTGCCCGGGCCGCCCTCGATCACCAGCACCCCCGGGTGGTCGACCCGGATGATCTCGTCCTGCTCGGCCTGGATCGTCGCCACGATGTCACGCATCCCGTCACCGCGCGGCGCGTTGACTGCCGCGAGCAGCGCCGCGTCCCCCCGCTCGCCGCCGCCCGGGCGGCCGAGCACCTCGTCGGTGAAATCGACCACCTGGCGCCCGCGCGTGTGGAACTGGCGGCGCCGACGCATGTTCTCCGGGTTCGCGGCGGTGGCGACGTAGAACGCGCGCGACGCCGGTGCCCGCCAATCCAGCAACACTGGTTCGTACTCGTTCTCCTCGTCGAAAAGGCCGATCCGGCCGATGTACGAATGGTCGCCCGAAAGGGTGTCCAACCGGCCGAAACACAGCCCGTTGTCCGCGACGTCCAGCCGCTTCACCTGTTTGGCCGACGCGCGCACCTGGACGTCCCGTTCCATGGGTGTCCCGCCGTTTCCTCGCAACGCCGCGTTGTACTCGCCCTTCACTCGCGCGCGCTCGGCGTCGAGCCGCGCGTAGAGCCCGGCCACGTAGCTCCGCTCGGACCGCAATTCCTCTTCGTACCCCTGAGTTGACACAGGCCCCTCACAGCGTTTAAACTGAGGTTAGGTTCGGCGGGTTCTCCATTGAATTATGGAGAACCCGCCGATTTTTTATTGTCCACCTCTTGTCAAGCCCTCTCGCACGTTGCCGCCGTGTTCGTGGGCTTTCCCGGAGTACCCGGCGCCGGGCACTTTCCCTGGCTCGACGATCCCGCGTGGTTCACGTGGACGCTGGCGGCCTTTCTCGGCTGACCGCGTCGAGCAGCAGCGTCGCGGCCACCGTCGCCCCGTCGGTGCGGATCGTGCCGGCCACGGCGGTCGCTCGTGCGCTGGTCTCGGGGGGTCAGGGCCGTCCTGAGCGCGGCTGACAGGGACTCGGTGGTCGGAGTCGGACCGTCGTGTGCCGTGCCGATGCCCAGGTCGGCCACCCGGTCGGCCCAGCCGTGGGAGACGAGTGCGCGGCGGCCCTGCGCGCGGATCGCTTCGATGGCCACCTGGGCGGCGTCCGTCGGGGCGCGCATGCTGCCGAGGCCCACGTACACCGGTGGTGTGCCGGCGTCCAGGAACGCTTCTAGGTCGGCCGGGAGGGGGCGAACGTCGGGCAGGATCCATGCGCCGGTCTGGACGACGTCGAGGTCTGCCGGCTCCTGCCACGGGTCCAGGGTCGGGTCCGTCGCCAGCCACGGCTGGTCGCCGATGACGTAGTC
>JBOHFT010000316.1:0-3194 GCA_050699815.1 Pseudonocardiaceae bacterium
CCTGCCGTCCGGAGCGGGTGACCCCGGCGCGTTCGAGTTCCTCGGCGAGCCGCTCCGGGGTGTAGTCCCCGTAGCTATCCTCGTCGGTGTTGACCAGCCGGGCCAGCAGAGTGGAGGTGTGCATGCGTTCCACCCCGTGCATGGCGTAGAGCACATCGGCCAGCACGGCCGGGATCTGCACCCCAGCTGCCTCCGCGGCAGCGACGGTGTCGCTGGCGGCGTCCCCGGTCAGTGTGCCTGCCGCGACCCGCAGTGCCCGCCCGTGGGCGCAGACGGTGGCGAAGGTGGGGAGGTCCATGTAGTCGCAGCGGACGATCTCGAAGGATCCGGGTCCGGTGACCAGGACCCCGACGCCTTTGTGGTCTTCGGACAGGATGGAGGCGTCCGCGCCCTGGGCGGCCTTGCCTTTGCCCAGGACCATGTCGGAGGAGGTGCGGTCCACGACCTGGGTGCAGTACCGGTAGGTGATGATCTCCCGGAGTTTCGCGGGCACACTGTCCGCATCGGGGCGCTGGGAAGCAGCGTTGAGGATGAACCCCGCGGCCGGGGCTCGCCGTGCCAGCCGGGCGAGTTTCTCCACGGTCTCGTCCTTGACTGGGCCGGGCATGGCGGAGAGGTATTCCTGGAGTTCGTCGATGGTGATGAAGATGACCGGCATGCCGTAGCGGCGGCTGATCTCCGGGGTCAGCTTGCCCTCCGGGCACACCGAGGTCGGCAAGGTGCCCAGCACCGCGAACCGCCGCCCCATCTCCGTGATCAGCTCATCGAGCATCGCCAGGAACCCCTCGATGGCCTCGTCTTCGGCGCCGATGACCAGGCGGTGGGCCACCCCGCGCATGGGTCGCCAGTCCGCGCCGCCCTTGCCATCGGCGACGTAGTGGCGCACGTAGGCATCGAGCACGCCTGCTGCGGAGGCCAGGCGCTGGGCGAAGGTCTTGCCCCGGCGGGGCAGCCCGCCGAAGAACATCGACTGCCACATCACCACCAGCGTGATCCGGCGCCCCCGGGCATCCTGGCCAAACGGGATCGGCTCCCACACCGAGAACTGCTTCATGCTGGCCAGCGGGGAAGGGTTCGGGGCCCCCAGGTAAGGGTCATCATCAGCCACCCACACCATCACGCGCCCGGCGTGGCCCCCGGCGGCGGCCCGGACCCGGGACATGATGACCTGGATCTCATCCACGCCGAGTTCCGCGGCGACGGTGTCGCGTTTGGCGATCACGTCGGCGGCGGTTTTCCCGCCTCCCCGGGGCAGGTCGAGGGTGACGGCCCATCCGTTGCCATCGCGCAGGGGTGGGGTGACTAGTTGGGGTGTGGCGTCGGTTTTGACCAGCCCGGCGGCGCGCAGGGCGTCGGTGAGCATGTCCGCGGAGAGTTCCAGTGCCACTGGCAGTGCTGGGCCTGGTGGCAGCACCGGGGTAGTGCGGGGGCGGCCGATCCATAGCGCGCTCACCCCGGCTCCGGTCAGGGCACACCAGCCGAATACCGGCCCGAGGATGAGGAATCCCGTGGCCCCGGCCGATCCTCCGGACACGGTGAGCCAGGCCGTGGTCGTCATCCTTACGCGGGCCAGTGCGCGGCGTTCGGTGATCAGGTCCCGGACCAGGTCCCACCGTTTGGCGTCCCGGGCCGCGGTGATCAGTGGCCGGTACTCGCCGCGCACGCTCACCCACCCGAACCCGGCCGCGATCGCCCGGGCGGCACCGCGCAGGGTCCACCAGGACAGCGCCAGCCCATAGGCCGGGGCGCGCCAGGCGTGGAAGGCCACGTGCCGCCCGGCGTATTCCAGTGCCCAGCGCAGTGTGCCCAGCGCGGTCTCCCGGGAGCGCAACCACAAGGGCAGCACCTCCGGCATCGGCCGCCGGGCGTACTCCGCTTCGCTGACCAGTTCGCCTTCCAGCACCTCCGGTGCCGGTGGCAGCTGTCCACCCACTGGGGTGGGGAACGGGATCACCACCGCCTCCCGCCCCGGGTGCTGTGCGGTATCAGGCGGTGACTGCTCGGCACCAGGCTGTGACAGCGTGTGGTCCTCGCCGGGTGTGACGGTGGTGTTCTGGCCGGGTTGTTCGGGGTTCATCACGCGGCTCTCCCCTCAGGTTCGGTCCGGGTCGTGGTGCGGTGGTGGGCAGGGGGCAAGTTGGGGTCCCTCGCCACGCGCTGCTGCCCTGGGGCCAGTGGCATGTGCCGGGCATCCCCTGGTGCGCGATACCCGGCCGGGGTGGTCATCGCTGGGCCCCTTTACCGCCGTGCACGATCTCGGTGACGGAGAACAGTCGGGCGATCACGCTCCCTGCGAACAGCGCGGGTACCCCGAGTGCCACAGCCCAGGCGCGCGGGTCGGTCGTGAGGGCCACGACCGCCCACTGGATCCCGGTGATCACGGTGGCGGTGGCCAGTGCCCGGGTCAGGGTGCCGCCCATCCGGGTGACCTCCTGGGTTTGCCGTGCGACTTTGTAGGCGCCCCGGGCGCCGCTGCGGAACGCGGCCAGCACACCTAGCCCGGCCAGCACCACCAGCCCGATCACCACCACAGCAGGTGTCTGGCTCACCGGGACTCACCCCCACCCCGGTGGACTTGCTGGACGGCGGCCTGGCGGGCCCGCAGCAGCAGCGAGACCACTACCGCCACGGTGGGCAGTTCCTGCCCGGCCAGCCAGCACACGATGCGCTGGTCATAGGCACCCAGCGCCACCCCGCCCAGGGCCGCCAGCAGCGCCGCCCGGCGCTCTTCGGCAGGCTCATAGCGGTACTGGTCGCCCGGGTAGGTGATGAACGGGGCGTGCACGCTGACTGGCTCGTGTTCCAGCGGCGCCAGGAACCCGCTCATCACGCCACCCCCCTGTCCGCGTCGGTACCGGCACTGGCCAGCAACTCCGTCGGCGATGTGGTCGGCTTGCCCCGCCCGGGGCGTGCGCTGGTCAGCTCCCTGGCTGGGCGGGATTCGTGCAGGCAGCACCGGCGGCAGTACCGGTATTCACGGCCGACGACGGGGTGGCCCTGGGCAGGCGTGGCGGCGTGCCCGGTCCCGGCATGCCGCTCGTGGAACTTGTCAATGCTGACGAGTACCGCTCGCCAGGGGGTGAACTCGTGGCCGTCGATCTCGCATGTCAGCACCGGCCCGCAGGCTGAGCACCACAACCGCCCACCCGGGCCGACCTGCCACCCTTGCGCCGCTGCGGCGTCGAGCGCGGCGG
>JBOHFT010000317.1:0-3173 GCA_050699815.1 Pseudonocardiaceae bacterium
GTGGGTCCGGGGGATCTTGATGTGGTGCTGCTGGTCGGTGGGTCCTCGCGGGTGCCGCTTGTTGCGCAGCTCGTGTCGGCCGAGTTCGGCCGCCCGGTCGCCGTCGACGCCGACCCCAAGGCCGCGATCGCGCTCGGCGCCGCCCTATCCGGGCTTCCGGCTGGCACTGCTGACTCCGACACCGCCGGCGTGGACGTCCCGCCGGACGCGCTTGCCCAGCTGACTGCGGTGCTCCCGGAGTCCAACATCCCGGAGTGGTCTCAGGCGGAGGTCCCGCACCGGCCATCCCGGACCGCCATCCCCTTGGGCACCGAACCTGCCGACCGTGAACAGCGCCGCAGCAGCTCGCAGCGGGTGTGGCAGGTCGCCGTAGCTGGGCTGCTTGCCCTCGTCCTGGCCGGGGGCGCGGTGGCCGTGTCGTTCGTGAGCGCCCGTAGCGAGCCTCCTCCTCCGGCGGGCCCCGGGGCCCCGGCGTCCCCAACCCCCACCCCCGCATCGGACACCGGACGTGGCAGCGACAAGAACTCACGGGGCTCCAACGGTGTGGTCCGTACGACGCCCCCAGCCCCACCGGCTGCTGGGGGCGGTCCCGTCGCCCCTGGGCGCACCACGGCGCCACCGACCACGACCAGCGGGTCGACCTCCCCTGCTCCCACCACAACGTCGACTACCCCGACACCCACACCCACCCCGGTACCCACACCGACGCCGTCACCCACGCCGGAACCCACACCCACGCCGGAACCCACACCCACAACGGAACCCACACCCACACCGGCCGACTCACCGTGAGGACCGCACGGCCGGCACCGACTCGTAGAGGGTGGTGCGCTGCGCCAAGGGCCGTCCGAGCGGCTCGACGATCGCCCGGAACCCGCCCTCGTCCAGGCCCTGGCCGTGGCTGGCGCCGGCCGCGCGGCTGATGTTCTCGTCCATCAGCGTGCCGCCGAGGTCGTCCACCCCGGCCTGCAGCAGCTGGCGGGCACCGGAGGCGCCGAGCTTGACCCAGGACGCCTGCACGTGGTCGATCAGCCCATGAAACGCAATCCGGGCGACCGCGTGCACCAGCAGCACCTCCCGCCAGGTCGGTCCCCGCCGGGCGGCCCGCTTGAGGTACATCGGGGTCGCCATATGCACGAAGGGCAACCCGACGAACTCGGTGAACCCGCCGGTCTGCGCCTGCAGGTCGCGGGCGCGCAGCAGGTGCCGGGCCCAGTGCACGGGCTGCTCGATGGCCCCGAACATCATCGTGACGTTGGACCGCAGCCCCACCGAGTGCGCGACCCGGTGCGCCTCCAGCCACTCCGCGGTGGTGATCTTGTCGGGGCACAGCACCGCGCGGACCTCGTCGTCGAGGATCTCCGCGGCGGTGCCCGGCAGCGACCGCAGGCCCGCGTCGCGCAGCCGGGTGAGGTAGCCGGCCAGGGGCTCGCCGAGCCGGCGGGCCCCTTCGGTGACCTCCAGCGCGGTGAAGCCGTGGATGTGGATCCCGGGCGCGGCCTCGTGGATGGCCCGGCACACCGTGAGGTAGTACTCGCCGTCGAAGCTGGGATGGATCCCGCCCTGCAGGCACACCTCGGTGGCGCCGCAGCGCTGCGCCGCCAGCACCCGCGCCACGATCTCGGGCAGCTCGAGCAGGTACGGCGCGCCGCGCAGGTTCAGCGACAGCTTGCCTTTGGAGAACCCGCAGAACCGGCACCGGAAGGTGCACACGTTGGTGTAGTTGATGTTGCGATTGACCACGTAGGTGACGGTGTCACCGACGGTGGCTGCGCGCAGCTCGTCGGCCAGCCCCGCCACGGCGGCGACCTCGGGTCCCCGGGCCCGCAGCAGCGTCACCAGCTCGTCGAGACCGGGGCGCTGCCCGGCGCGGACCCCGTCGAGCACCTTACCCACCGCACCGGTGGCCCGCGCCGGCGCGGGCAGTAACTCCGGCGGCGCGAGGCCGGCCCCGGAGTACCAGGCGGTGGAGCGGCGCCCGGTCAGGGCCACCTCGGCGCCGTCGCCGACGTTGGCGGCCTGCTGCGCGGCCTCGGGAAACACCGCGCCTGGGTCGTCGCGGCCGAGCCCCTCGGCGTCGGCGCGGTCCAGCACCCCGAAGCGCACCGCCTGGTCCAGCCACCGCTGCGGGTCCAGGGCGTATTCCGGGTATATCGGCAGGCGGGGTGCCAGGGTGTGCCCCGCCGCCTCAGTGGCGGTGCGCAGCGCGCCCACGGCGGGCCAGGGCCGCTCGGGGTTGACGTGATCCGCGGTGACCGGCGAGACCCCGCCCCAGTCGTCGATGCCGGCGGCGAGCAAGCCTGCCGGGTCGTCGGTGAGGTTGGGTGGGGCCTGCACATGCACCTCGGGCGGCAGCAGCAGCCGGGCCAGCGCGATGGCCCGCAGGTGCTCCTGCGGCGGGCAGGGCTGGGCGTGTCGCATCGCGGTGCCCGCCTTGGGCCGGAAGTTCTGCACGATCACTTCCTGCACGTGCCCGTACCGGCGGTGCGCCTGGGCGATCGCGCCGAGTGCGGTGACGCGGTCGGCCTCGGTCTCGCCGATGCCGACCAGGATCCCGGTGGTAAACGGGATCGCCAGCTCACCCGCGGCGTGCAGGGTGGCCAGCCGCCGATCCGGGTGCTTGTCCGGAGCACCGCGGTGGGCAGCCAGGTCCGGCCGCAACGACTCAATCATCATCCCCTGGCTGGCGGTCACCTCGCGCAGCGCCGCCAGCTCGGCATAGCGCAACGCACCGGCGTTGGCGTGCGGGAGCAGCCCGGTCTGCTCGAGCACCTCGCGGCAGGCCGCGACGAGGTACTCCACTGTGCTGCCGTACCCGTGGCCGGCCAGCCAGCGCCCGGCCTCGGCGTAGCGCAGCTCAGGGCGCTCGCCGAGGGTGAACAGCGCCTCGTGACAGCCCAGCTCCGCGCCCCGGCGCGCGATCGCCAGGATCTCGTCCAGTTCCAGGTAGGCGGCCGGCAGCTCGCGGGGAGCGTGCGCAAACGTGCAATAGCCGCAGCGATCCCGGCACAGCATGGTCAGCGGCAGGAAGACCTTGGGGGAGTAGGTCACCCGCGTGCCATGCGCAGCACCCCGCACCCCCCGAGCAGCAGCCAGCAACTCCCTCGTCTCCATACCGCCCCCGTTTCCGCGTTCTGGATGCAGACTGCTGTCGTCTGGCCCCTACAAGCAGC
>JBOHFT010000318.1:0-3149 GCA_050699815.1 Pseudonocardiaceae bacterium
GATTATGCCGAACTATCCCGGCCAGTCACCGCCCTGACCAGGAGCGTCACAACAACATCGGCATAACCCGAACATCGGCATAATTCAAGTTATGCCGACATCGGCATAACTTGAAAAAAGCCGCGGCTTGGTTCGCCAAGGAGACCGACGCGACCCACTGACGGTGTTCGCGTTCGTGCTGGCACACCAAGCCCGCTGGCCGGTCACGGTCATGTGCCGGCTGCTGGAGGTCTCCACCAGCGGCTTGGACGCCTGGCGACGGCGCCAGCCCAGCGCCAGAGCCCACCGTGATCAAGCCCTGACCGAACGGATCAAACAGATCCACACCGACGCGCGCGGCACCTACGGAGCCCCACGCGTGCACGCCGAGCTGCGCCTGGGCCACGGCATCCGCGTGGGCCGCAAGCGGGTCGCCCGGCTGATGCGCCACGCTGGGCTGGCAGGTGTCCACAGGCGGTCCACCAGGCCGGTGACGACCGTTCGCGACTCCGCCGCGAAGCCCGCCCCCGATCTGGTGGACCGCGACTTCACCACCACCGCGCCCAACCAGCTGTGGGTCGCCGATATCACCTACCTGCCCACCGCCGCGGGGTTTCTGAGCCTGGCGGTGGTCTTGGACGCGTGCAGCCGTCGGGTGATCGGCTGGTCTATGCAGCCCCACCTGCGCGCCGAGCTGGTCGTGGCCGCGTTGCAGGCGGCCGTGCGCCGGCGGCGGCCGCCGCGGGGTGTGATCCACCACTCCGACCAGGGCAGCCAGTACACCTCGATCGCGTTCGGGCCGCGGCTGCGCGACGCTGGGCTGGCCGCCTCGATGGGCTCGGTCGGCGACTGCTACGACAACGCGCTGTGCGAGGCGTTCTTCGCCACGCTGGAGACGGAGCTGATCGACCGGTCCAAGTGGGCTGGCCACGGCGAGGCGCGCTTGGCGGTGTTCGACTACATCGAGGGGTTTTACAACCCGAAGCGACGGCACTCGGCCCTTGGCTACTACTCGCCCGTGGAGTATGAAAGGAGATACCACCCGCTGACCGACCTGGCCTAAATCACAACCATCCACGAAACCGGGACAGGTCCACGTCGACCAGTTCGAGGAGCTGTTCACGCGAGGGCCCGACGCTGCTGGCGCGTTCATCGACGTGCTGCTGGGCGCCCTTGGGGATGGCCGGCCCGCCGCTGTCCGGGCGCTGTTGACGCTGCGCGTGGACTTCTTCGGTCAGGCGCTTGAGCATTCCGGGCTGGCGGAGCGGCTGCGTGAGGCGGTGCTGCCCATCGGGCGGATGACCGGAGCGCAGCTCCAGCGGGTGATCGAAGGGCCGGCCGCGGGTGTCGCGACGTATGAGGCTGGGCTGGTCGAGCGGATCCTCGACGACGTCGGCGCTGAGCCGGGCAACCTTGCGCTGTTGGAGTTCGCGCTGACGCTGCTGTGGGAGCGGCAGGAGCGGGGGCTGCTCACCCACGCCGCCTATGTCGAGCTGGGCGGGGTGCCTGGCGCCCTGGCCGGTTACGCCGAGCAGGTTTACCTGGGTCACCTGCGCGAGCCGGAGCGGGAGGCCGCCCGGCGGGTGCTCACCCAGCTCGTCCGTCCGGGCGAGGCCGCCGCCCCGACCAAGCGGATCGCGCGCCGGGCCGATTTCGACGACGCGCGGTGGGCGGTGGCGCAGAGCCTGGCCGCGACCCGTCTGGTGGTGACCGACCGCGCTCCCGATGGTGAGGAGACTGTTGAGCTGGCTCATGAGGCGCTGATCGGCGGGTGGGCTCGGCTGCGTGGTTGGGTCGAGGCCGACCGCGCGTTCCGCGGCTGGCAGGAGCAGCTGCGGCTCGCGCTGGCCCGCTGGGAGGCCAGCGGCCAAGACCGCCGCGCGCTGCTGGGCGGCCTTCCGCTGGCCGAGGCGCAGCAGTGGCGCAAGGACCGCCCCGCCGACATCCCCAAGCACGAGCGCCGCTTCATCCAGGCCAGCCACATCCGCAGCCGCCGCGCCCTCTACCGCCTCCAAGCCCTGACCGCCGCCGTCACGATCCTCCTGCTGATCGCCGCCACCCTCCGTTTCCGAGAGTTCCAGCAGAACCAGATCACCACCTCCCGCCTCCTCACCGAGCAGGCACGCAACAGAACCGACCTGTCAACCTCGATCCTCCTCCACGTGGCCGCGTTCCAGACCAGCGACACCCCAGAAACGCAGGGCAGCCTCTTGGATCAGTACCTCGCATACCGGGATGTCGATGCGGTGCTCCCCGGCCACCCGGGACCGGTGAGCCAGTTCGTGGTCAGCGGCGATGGGCGGGTACTGGCCTCGGTAGACGAGACGGGCAACGTCATCCTTTGGGATCTCACCCAGCCTCGGCCACAGGGAGCCCGGATCTTGTCCTCCAACGCGGCGATGCCCAGCGGCCGCAGCCGCCCGTCCGCCTTCGGGATGAGCGCCCTACGCGACGGCTTCGCTCGGTAGCGTCCGCTGTGCACCCGGGCATGCAGGTCCTGCAGGTTGGCCTCCAGGTCGGAGGCCGTAGGCTTGCCACGTCACCCCGCCCCGCTCCCGGGACGGCCTGTGGGCGAATCGCCCGGTAAGCCGCTTTCAGGCGGTACAGGTCGACGTGGTGCCCCAGCGCCGCCAACCGTGCGTGCTTGTCCCTTCGCGCTACCTCACGCACACGCACCCAGCCCGTTTGGCACGCCTGAACCGGCACTGCGTCCGGGGCGTGTCGCGCTGTCCGTGCTCCCCTTGGCCAGCCCCCTCACCCTCCACCACCTCCGCCACCGCTGACGCGGCCTCCTTCGGCGGCTTCGCGGGAGCTACGGGGCCCTCAGACTTCCCACGCTCGCTCATCTGGAGGCTTACGGCCTCAGCCTTCCCTCAAGCGGCCCACCCCGTGATCAGCGGGACAGGCGATCGTGGGACCTCCCGGTTCTCGCGCATCCAGATTCCGTACATGCACAGGCTCTCCGACCGCGCGGGGCCCGCCCACGGCTCGCGTATAACGCCGCCAGCGGTCTGGCCTTCCGCTTGCTTTCACAGCGTCGGCGCCCCGAACTCCTTGATTTCGCGGCTGGGTAGCCCAGCCCGCACGTGCCCCTGTCAACGCTTCGCCCCCGCCCTCGCGAACGACGACGCATGACTCGGGTCACCGTGGATCGCTACTCCTTCGGTGTA
>JBOHFT010000319.1:0-3122 GCA_050699815.1 Pseudonocardiaceae bacterium
GTCGGCGCGATCATCCTCAGCGGCGACGGGGAGGTGCTCGCCATGGGCCATTCACGCGAGGGTGATCCCCGCGACCATGCCGAGGAGGCCGCCCTCGCCAAGATCACGGGCACGCGGCTGATGGGCGTGACGATCTACAGCTCGTTGGAGCCCTGCAGCGCCCGCGACTCACGGCCTCGCAGCTACACCGGACTCATCCTGGCCGCCGGCATCGAGAGGGTCGTCTTCGCTTGGCGTGAGCCGGCGGTCTTCGTCGACTGCGTGGGCGCTGAAACGCTGCGGGAGGCAGGTGTTGAGGTCGTCGAGATCGCCGATCTCGCCGACCTGGTCCGCCAGGTCAACGCCCACCTGCTCGGTTCACCTCCAAAGGGCATGCTGAGCCTATGAGCCAGAGACAATCGCCGTCGGGGCCGCTGGTGGGTGTGCGGGTCGCCAAGCCGGCCGGCATCGGCCGGCTGCGACTGACGCGACGAGCGCAGGTAGTATGCGGCCACCCCGTCCGCACAGCCGCGAGCGGCAACCTCATGTCGGGCGACGCGCGCAGGCCCCCGTGCGGGCGAGCGGGAGCCTGCGGCGTCTTGGGTGGCGGTGGGAGCGGGAGAGGGGAGCGTGGATCCCGGGGAGATCCACACCAGCCGGCCCGACCGCCGAGGTCGTCGCCTGTAGTCCTGGTGTCGCTGACACAGGCCGCGGCGTCCTCAGGGGCCTGATGCCTGGGCCAGCTCGCCCTGGTCCACGTTCAGGAGCCCGGTCACGACCGCCGACGCGATGGCGTCCGCCTGGGTCCTGATGGCTGGGAGCCGAACGCGTCCACCGGGTCGGGGACGGCTGCCACCGAGCCGGCGGCGGCGCGCCGGCTGCGTGGGCCCTGGTGCTCCTGCCTCTCACGCCCCCTGCGACCGTGGAGCGCCGCGGCGGCGCTGTCGGCTGCGGCGCAGGGTGCGTCGTTCGTCTTCGCCCAGGCCGCCCCACACGCCGGCGTCCTGGCCGGTGTCCAACGCCCATGCGAGGCACTGCGCGGCGACGGGGCATTGAGCGCACACCCCCTTCGCGCGCTCGGTCTGCTGGATGGCCGGACCGGTCGACCCCACGGGAAAAAGAGCTCCGGGTCGCAGTCCAGGCAGGCGGCTTTGTGGCGCCAGTTCGTGCAGGTGGCCATCATCTGCGCTCCTTCGATCAATTCTCACCGGTCAACAGCGTAGTGACGCACAGCCAAACGCACGGCAATCATCCCGTCAGCAGATCTGGCAACCTGCTTTCCATCCACAGCACGTCGGGGCGAACGTGCCGGTCCCGCCGGTCTGTCCCTGTGCCATGGCAGCAACCGGCTCAAACAATGTCAGGCCAGAACTTGCGCCGGGCATCATAGGGGTGCAACCCTGCACACCTCGACCTGACAGCGGCTACGCGAGGGGATGCAGCACATGGGTAGCTGGACAAAAGCAGATCTCAACCGGCTCCGTCACCAGATGACCGCGCAACAGCGCGGCATCGACGAGGTCGCCGAGGAGATCCGCCACCACTGCAACTGCTCCAAACTGGCCGCCTACCGCATGGCCCACGGCTGGAGCCAACCCCAAGCCGCCGAACGCTGCCAACGGGCCACCGGCGCCTTCATGGACCAGCCGCTGCTGTCAAAGCTCGAGCAGTTCCCCGCCCCCGGCGCCCGCGCCCCCACGGCCGCCCAGCTCATCGGACTGGCCGCCGTCTACGCCACCACCCCGCTGCGCCTGGTCGCCCCCGCGACGCTGGACCGGCTCGACCCCCACGAGCGGGCGGTGCTGGTCCGCTGCAACACCGCGTTCACGCCCACACCACCCGCCACAGGCCATCTGGATAGCCTGGACGGCGCCCGCCGGGTGCGCCTGGCCGACGACGGGCTCGAGGCAGAACGTGAGATGGCAATGGCGGCACGCAGAGCCCTGCGGTTCTGCGCCGCCGTGGAGGGCAGCAACGTGGGTCCTGAGACGCTGGAGCAGCTGCGCGATGAGGTCGCCCGGCTCGCCCTCGCCTACAAAACCAAGCCAGTAGCGACACTGCTGGGTGATCTGACCAGCGTCCAGGACGTGGCCTTCCGGCTGCTGGAGGGCCGCCAACGGCCAGCCCAGACCCGCCAGCTGTACTTTCTGGCGGGTGTGACCTGTGGGCTGCTGGCCAACGCATGCCATGACCTGGCCGACCCGCATGCGGCGATGACCCAGGCGCGCACGGCCTACGTGTGCGCGGACAACGCCGGGCATGACGGGCTGCGCGCGTGGGTCCGCGGACAGCAGTCCGTCATTGCGTACTGGGCGGGGTGGCCGCATGAGGCTCTGCGCTATGCCCAGCTCGGCAGCGGCACGGCGCAGCGGGTCACCGGCACGGTGGCGGTGCTGCTGCCGGCCTTGGAAGCACGGGCACGAGCGGCGCTCGGTGACGAGAACGGGTCGCAGGCGGCTATCGAGCACGCACACGCCGCCAGGGAGCGGACCGTCCCTGACGAGCTGGACGAGTTCGGCGGGCTGCTGACGTTCGACCGGCCGAAGCAGCTGTACTACGCGGCGGACGCCACGGTGTGGGTGCCGGATGAGGAAGAGCGCGCGGAACGCGAGGCCTCACAGGCCGTGGACGCCTACGAGCACGCTGAGGAAACTGAGCGGTCGATCGTGTGCGAGGCCGGCTCACGCGCTGACCTCGCCCTCGCGCGCGCGCATCGTGGTGAGCTGGACGGCGCACGGGAGGCACTGCGACCAGTGCTGGAGCTGCCCTCCGCCCAACGTGCCCGTACCAGCATCGTCGCGCTCACCCTGCGGGTGCACGCCGCACTGAGTGACCCGCGTTACCGCGGGTCTCCGGCCGCAGCCGAGACCCAGCAGCAGATCGAGGCGTTCTGCCGGGCATCCTCGCGCCGCCTTCCGCCCTGACCCAGTCGCCCCTGATGTCGCTGTCGGCCTGGATGCCATCCGGCGCGGCTGCCCGGCCACGTCCTTCAGAGGCGGCGCATGAAGGGCTGGGCGGTCCGTGAGGTCAACGCCCACCTGCCCAAGGAGGCATGCTGAGCCCATGAGCCGGACACAACCGCCGTCGGGGCCGCTGGTGGGTGTGCGGGTCGTCGAGTTGGGGGGCATCGGGCCTGGGCCGTA
>JBOHFT010000320.1:0-3121 GCA_050699815.1 Pseudonocardiaceae bacterium
TGTGCGAGTGGGAGCCGTTTGGTACGGCTGCGGTCGAGGATGCGATGCGTACCGTGCCGCGACACGTGTTCCTGCCTGGCGTCGCCATCGAGAAGGCCTACTCCCACGGCAATGTCGTGACGCATCGGGACTCTGAGGGCGTGGCGGTCAGCTCGGCGTCGTCGGCGGGGACGGTAGCCGGGATGCTGCAGCAGTTGGAGGTGCGTCCGGGGCATCGAGTGGTGGAGATCGGTGCCGGCACCGGTTACAACGCGGCGCTGCTGGCCTGTCTTGCCGGCCTGCAGGGGGAGGTGACCACGGTTGAGATCGATGCTGAGGTGGCCGAGGGCGCGCGGCGGAACCTGACCGCTGCCGGGTATTCAGGGGTGCGGGTGATCTGCGGCGACGGCGAGGAGGGTTATCCGGCTGCCGCGCCTTTTGACCGGATTATCGTGACCGCGGGCGCGTGGGACATCCCGCCGGCGTGGCTGGAGCAGCTCGCCCCGGGCGGGCGGATTGTCGTCCCGCTGCGTATCCGGGGCCTGACCCGGTTGGTTGCCCTGGAACGCCACGGGGCGTCCTGGCGAAGCGTCTCCGTGGAGAACGACGGATTCATTCCGCTGCGCGGCGCTGGTCACCAGCCCGAGCGCAACCTCCGGCTGGATGAGGACGGCACGCTGATCCTGCGGGTCGACGACGGGCAGCCCGCCGACGCCGATGCGCTGCGCCGCGCTGTTGGTGGGACTCCGGTGCAGCGGTGGACGGGGGTGATGGTCACCAGCCAGGAAAAGGGAACGGGATTCGGGGACCTGGACTATTTCCTGGCCGCCCCGGACGGCCTGTGCCGACTGCTGATCCGCTCTCCTGATCATGGGCTCGTCGCTCCCGCGCTCGCCTACGGGAGTATGGCGTTGCTGGACGGCGAGACCCTCGCCTACCTGATCAAGCGCCCAGCAGAAGAGGCCAGTTGGTACGAGCTGGGAGTGTGCGCTTACGGTCCTGCTGGCGAGGAGTTGGCCAGCCGAACCGCCGAGCGGATCCGCGCCTGGGACACCAGCCGAACACGGGCCACGCAGATCGAGGTCTACCCATCCGGTCCCTTAATCCCATCCCCGGGCACCGGCACGCTCCTGACGGCCGCTAAGCGTCACGTCCGCGTGATCGTCCGGACTCTGTCCCCCCATGACTGAGACCCATCAACGGAAGGGAAGGAGAATGCCATGCCCCCCGATACCGCTGTCGCCCTCGACGCCGTGATCGCCGACTTGTTCACTCTCGATCGGCGCGCGGAACCCGCTGAGGACTTGAGCGGCGATCCATGCTCCGGCGACTGCACAGACAACGGCTGTACCCAGTCCACCAAATGCTGAAGGGGCCACCGCGGGGCACCCGTTCTGGCCATTGAGAACTCGTGCCCCGCAGGGCCGGCCACCTGACACGTCGGCAGGAGGCCCATGGCACGTTCCGCCTTCTCTGTCTGTTCGCCTTTTCCGGTTCTGGCCGGTATCCCGTTGCTGCCCGTGGCCGACTCCCGGGAGACAGTCCCGGGGGCGGATGCGCTGTTAGTGGAAGGGATGTTCCTGGCCTCCCGCCAGGTCGGCTCCGTGGCGGACCTCCCTGGGCGTGATCGCAGTCGAATGGCGATCACCCGCCGCGGTTACGAGATTCGGGGGTGTTGGCGACCCACCCCGCACGGGGTTTTCGCCGGTGTCGCCCTAGCCCGGTTCACCGGCCCGGGCGAGACCTCGAGCTTGCGGCTGGGTGCCGGGCACCGGGCCCGTACCAACCTGAGTGCTGCGTGGCTGGCGGCTGTGCGTGATCAGATCCTGGCCGACCCGGCTGCGTTGTCAGCGCTGACGCTCACCACGTGCAACCTGGTCAGTCGTCGCGGCCCGCGCCTGGAACACGAGCGGCCGGCCAGCAGCGACGCCGGGCCACAGCACGTGTCGGTCCGGGTTACCGAGGCCACCACGCTCATCATGAGCCTGTGCGCAACCGGGGCGGCCGCCAGTGAGATATACGCGAGGGTCGCCGGGCGCTGGCAGGTTCCCGAACCGGTCGTCCGCGCCATGCTCACCGAACTGGTCCGGGACGGGTTCCTGCTGACCGACCTGCTGCCTGGTGACGTCACCGTTGACCCGCTCGGGCATCTGGTTGGCAAGCTCGCCCCAGGTCATCGGCTGCGGGCGTCGTTGGCCAGGCTGCGCAGGCTGCTGGCTGATGCCGACTGGTACCGCCCCGGTGATCCGGTCCGGCTGGACAAGCTGCGGGATGCCGGGAATCTGACTGATCAGATCAGCTTCCGTGAACGGCCCCTGACCGCCGACACCGCCGCTGACGCGGACGTCGTGCTGCCCGCCGCGCTGGCCGGTGAGGCAGCCACGGCAGCGGGCGTGCTGTGGCGGGCCGGTTGCGGGCAGGGGCCGCTGACCCGCTACCAGCAACGGTTCCTGGAACGCTACGGCACACACCGGTACGTCCCGCTGCTCGACGTCACCGACCCGGCCATCAGCCTCAGCCTCGACGCGGTCTCCCCCGATCGTGACCCCGCTGACCTGCCGGACCGGCGGACGAGGGTGCTTGCCTCGCTGCTCGGCCGCGCCACCGCGAACGGCGGCGTCGAGGTCGTGCTCGATGACGCCGATATCACCGAACTGGCGGACAGCCAGCCCGGCCTCTCGCCACCCCGCACGGCAGAGATCTGTGTCCGGGTCATCACCGCCACCCCAGAAGACCTGGCCGCTGGGCGGCTGCGGCTGGCCGTGTGCCCCGGCGGGTTTCCAGCCGCCGGAACGGCGCTGGGCCGGTTCACCGGGCTTCTTCACGTTGCTGGGCAGGACTGCGACGACGCAGGGCTGGTCACCGAAGTCGTCGCGCGTCCCCGTGTCTCGGAAGGCATGACACTGGCCCCACCGACCAGGCTCGCGCCGCAGCGTATCCCGCTGGGCGTGCCTCCCGAGCCAGGCGATCTGCTGCTCGATGACCTGTTGCTGGTCTCCGACGGCCACCGCCTGATCCTGTGGTCGTCCAGCAGGGACCGGCAAGTCATCCCCGCCCTGTACTCGCGACTGACGTCGCACCTGCTACCACCGCTGGCCCGGTTCCTGCAGCTGGTAGGCCGCACGGGCGGCCGCCCACTGCA
>JBOHFT010000321.1:0-3100 GCA_050699815.1 Pseudonocardiaceae bacterium
TGACGTCGACGCAGGCGGACATCCACGACTACGCCGTCCTGGACGAACTCGACCGCCGTCACGGATGTTTCGGGCAGGCGCAAAAGCTTGTTAAATGCGGTGGTGACGCGCACGGTGTGTGACCCTTCGATCGGGGCTAGTCGGATAGACCCGGATCTTCGGTCATGCCGTGCGCGTCACGCGGCACGCCTGTTGGCCACTCGGACATCGCTCTGACCAGCCACTTTTGCCTCCCAACCCGCCCCGGACCTACTACTTCTACAGGAGGGCCCAAAAACGTCCAGCACACATTCGGGCAGCTGGTCAGCCACGCCGGCCTGGAGCGCCGCTCGGGTCGGTGCCGGCCGCGGCTGCACGACCTGCGCCACACCTTCGCGGTGCGCACCCTGGTTGGCTGGCTCCGCGATGGCGGCGACATCGACGTCCGCCTGCCGGCGCTGTCCACATGGCTCGGCCACGTTGACCCGTCGGGCACCTACTGGTACCTGACCGCGACCCTGAGCTGCTCGCCTTGGCTGCCCAGCGTGTCGAGGGCGTCTTCGGAGGGATGCAATGACAACGCTTGCTCCTACGCTGCAGGCGTTCTTCACCCAACGGCTGATCGGCCAGCTGGGCGCCAGCCCCCACACCGTGGCCGCCTACCGCGACACCTGCCGGCTGCTGCTGAGCTTCGCCGGGCAGCAGACCGGCAAAGCGCCCTCGCGACTGGACCTGTCCGACCTGGACGCGGCGCTGATCGGCGCCTTCCTCGAAGATTTGGAGAGCACGCGGGGCAACAGCCCCCGCACCCGCAACATTCGTCTGGCCGCGGTGCGCAGCCTATTCCGGTTCGCCGCGCTGCGCCATCCCGAGCATGCCGCGCTCATCCAACGCGTGCTGGCCATCCCCGCCAAACGGTTCGAGCGGGCCGTGGTCTGCTTCCTGTCCCCAGCCGAGGTCGACGCGCTGCTGGCCGCGCCCGACCGCGCCACCTGGCGTGGCCGACCGCGCCACCTGGCGTGGCCGACGCGACCACGCGCTGCTGCTGGTCGCGGTCACTACCGGCCCGCGGGTCTCCGAGCTGACCAGGATCACCTGCCAGGACCTCCACCTGGGTACCGGCGCGTACGCGCGCTGTGACGGCAAGGGGCGCAAACAGCGCATCACCCCTTTGAGCGTCCAAACCGTACAGGTCCTCCGCGTCTGGGCCCGTGAGCGCGACGGTCAGCCCGCTGACCCGCTGTTTCCCACCCGTGCTGGCAGTCCCCTCAGCCGTGACGCGGTCGAGCGTCTGGTCGCCGAACATGCCGCGACCGCCGGCCAGCGCTGCCCGTCGCTGGCGGCCAAGCATGTCTCACCGCATGTGCTGCGCCACACCTGCGCCATGCAGCTGCTCCAGGCTGGTGTGGACATCGCCACGATCGCGTTGTGGCTGGGCCATGAGTCCATCGAGACGACCCAGATCTACCTGCACGCCGACCTGGCCCTCAAAGAACGCGCACTGGCCCGCACCGCACCTCCGGACTGCCCGCCAGGGCGCTACCAAGCCCCCGACGACCTGCTCGCCTTCCTCGACAGTCTCTGATTATGCCGCGCGCATCGTGCCGCTCACGCTCGCCACCAGCCCTTTCACCACCCACGCGGCATAATCCGGCAGTCGGCATAATGCTCTGTGTGTCATGGGAATGCGCATGAGCGGCGGTGGCGGCTGGCTCGCGAGCCGGATGGGCGGTGGCGGCTACATCCGCCCGACCGTCAATGACCACCCGGCCGGCAGCAGCGGCGGATGTCGCCGGTGGCCTCGCCGAGGCGCGGCCACCGGCACCGGGTCCGCGCGAGCCGCGGTCGGGCCTGCGGGTCTGCCAGCGTCCCACCGGGCGCCCGCAGCCCTTGCTCCTGATCGTGCGACAGCCCGTGCGCACAGACGCATCGGCAGGAAACGGCTGCTGCCAAGCATGTCGGCGATCAGCCACCCACCGGAACGTGACAAGAGCCCAACCGGCTCTTGGTATGCACTCGTGGGTGGTGCCGCCACCAGTCCTCCTGACGCTTCAGGGCGAACGTCCTGGTAGAGGGCTAAAGGTGCAGGGATCCCACCCGTTCGTGCGGTACCCGTTGCAGCGGTGCGAACGTGTTGCAGGGGCTGCCGCCAGGCGTTGGCACGAGGTGCGCAACTGTTGTGTCTCGCTTGCCTGCCTGGGGTGCAGGTTCCCGTCGCCGACGACGGAAAGCCGCATGGTGGGACCGAACGTGTGCACTTCCGGGCGAATGGGCAGTTCCAGCCACATCGTCACGATGTGCTCATCACCAGGCCTGGGATGCCTCAGTTTTGCATCCTCGGCGAGGGGATGGTGGTGCTCAGTCGCGACGAGCAGGCGCGCATTCATTTCGGGGAGTGCGCTGAGAAGCGGTTATGACTTTCGGCCCTACCACGAGCGGTTTCTCGCGCAGGTACGCTGACTTCGACCAGTTCGCTCAACAGATCACCGCATATCTTGCTGCGATGACGAAGCTATGTGAGAAAAGGTTCAGTCGCGGGGTTGGGTGCGCTCGACGTCGAGCACCTCGACCTCGATGGGGGTGTCAGGGCTTGGCGTTGTGTGGCGGGGCGCCATGCCGGGGATGCCGAAACGCCAGCGCACGCGGGTGCGGATCATCCGGTTGACCAGCGCCCGGGAGGGAGGGATGACGAGCAGCAGGCCGAAGATGTCGGTGACGAAGCCCGGCGTGAGCATCAGCGCCCCGCCGAGCATCACGAGCGCGCCGTCGACGACCTCCGCGGCGGGGATGCGCGCCTGATCCAGGGCGGCGCGGAAGCGCTGCCACGCCTTCAGCCCCTCGCGCCGGACCAGCCACGTGCCTATGACCGAGTCGGCGATCAGCAGCAGCACGGTCGGCAGCAGCCCGAGCGCCTGGCCGACCTGGATGATCACCGCCAGCTCGATGATCGGGACCACGATGAAGACGATGAGCAGCACGAGCGGCATGACCCCAGTCTGCCGCGTGTGCCGGGCTCTGCAGTCAGGCCAGCGGTCCTCTGGGTGTGGTGGGGTGGATCGTGCTGGATCCGCGCGGCATGGAGGCTGTTGCAAAATGCACATCGGGCCGCATACTCCCGCTC
>JBOHFT010000322.1:0-3090 GCA_050699815.1 Pseudonocardiaceae bacterium
CTGGTAGTAGCGCGGGACGAACAGGTGTCGAGGGACACGCTCGAACGCCGCTCGCCACTGCGGCGAGCGGACAGCGCCCTGGTGTACCAGCTCGTCGACGAGCCGACGCAGCAGCCCATCGACCTGCTCTTCCGGCGCTGGCTCAGCCGGCACGGGCGCTGCCTTCCGCCAGGGTATCGGCGATGGCGGAGCTGATCGGCAGCTGGGTGGCCTGCTCCAGCCAGGCCCACTGGCCGTTGGGGTTGACCTCCAAGAACACCCAGTCCCCGCTTGGCGTCACGATGAAGTCAAACGCGCCGAACCGCAGCCCCAGACAGTCGAGCAGGGCCGCCATAGCCATGCGGACGCCCTCGGGGACCGTGGTGACCCGGTACTCGTGGCTGCGGTAGTCGGCACGCCAGTCCACGGCGCCTCGGAATGAATGCTGCGCATGGATCTCGACGGCGAACAGGACATCGCCAACGGCCGTCACCCTGACGTCGCAGCGCTTGGGGACCCACTCCTGAAACAGGTGTGCCGTCCGGGCGATGCTCGCATGCCCGTAGTCCTCGGGGGGGACGATGCTCGTATACAGCGCGATCGGCCGGCCCTGCTCACCCCCCGGCCCAGCGGACAGCGGCTTGTACACCACCCCGTTCGGGCAGCCCGCCGCGAACTCCTGAGCGTTCTGCGGATCGTTGGTGATCAGTGTCCGAGGCACCGACAGCCCACACCTGGCCGCCGTGGCCAGCTGCAACGGTTTGTACTCGGCCTCAGATGTCCGATGAGGATGGTTCAGCCATACACACGGCAGTGACGCGAGCACGCCCCCGAAGCCGAGCCGGGCCTCCGCACCTGCGAACTTGCGTTCCGTGCTCGACATCCCCTCCGCGAACGCAAATCTGCTCGGGCGGCGGTAGTAGACCGCGCCGATCATCTCCAGCGCGAGCGTACGGCGGGCGGTTCTCAACTGGCCCGTCCAGCCCATATCCAGAGTCGACGACAATGCCAGTCGCTCTGGAAAGTCCGCCGCGTCGCAGCGGAACACGCACACGCCCCGAGCCGTCAGCTTTTCGACCACCAAGTCCGCGGTTGGGTCGAACTGATGAGTCAGGACCAAAACCGTCATCCGTTAAACCACTGGTCTCCCGCCCGAGTCGGTATGCCCCTCAGTCGTACACCTCGTCGGGGTCCGTATCGGGGAAGATCTGGTCATCCTCCCGGGTGTCGTAGGGGTTCTGCGTGGCCTCCTTCGTCCCCGCGTGGACAAACAGCTTCCCGCCCAGCCGTGACATCTGCACGTCGGGATCGTACGTCACCCTCGACAGATCGATGACCTTGATGGTGCCCCGCTCGACGGGGATCACGTAACGGAGTCCGAAGGGACGGGTCTGCGGACCACTGGGTGCCTCGCCGCCGAGGTCGCACCTGCGCATCCCACGCCCAAGCGGGAAGCGCTCTCCCACCCGCCCCAGGGCGCCATCGGCCTCGTTTCCCAGGAGATCATCGACGGCTGAAGAGGCGGTGCGCATAGTACATCTCTCCTGTACGAAGCATGCGGAATGCCAACAGGGTCACGCACCACACGAGCCACGTCAACCTCTCTCCGGAATGTCCGGCACTGCAAATCCCGCCTCCGGCATGCAGGCCGTGCGGTGGCCCCAGCCGCCGTGAGCCGGTTCCCGGCCACGTCACCGCCGGGAGGGACCGCAGGCTTTTGCGTGAGTGTCTACAGGCGGCCGGTGGCTTTGACGTCGAGGTAGGCGTCGGCGAGGGCGCCGGCGAGTTTGCCGGGGGGCGCGTCGATGACCAGGGCGCCGCGGGCGCGCAGCGCGGCGATGGTGCGGCGACGCTCGTCGAGGGCGGCGACGGCCGCGGCTTTGCGGTAGGCGGCGCTGGGGTCGGAGACAACCGCGCGGGCCCAACGGTCCACGTCGGGGTCGCGGACAGCGCCGATCAGCACCACGTGCTGGCGGGCCAGCAGCGGCAGGGCCGGCAGCAGCGCCTGGACCACGGGAGCCTCGGCCAGCTCAGTCAAAACCACGAACAGGCTGCGCCGCCGGTAACGCGTCAGGGTCACGGCGAACGCGCCGCGATAGTCGCTCTCGACCAGCGCAGGCTCCAACGCGTACAGCGCGGCGGTGACCCGTCTCAGCTGGTCACGCCGGCTGCCAGGCGGCACGACCGCCACGACCCGGTCCGCGAACGCGACCAGCCCCACCCGGTCCCCCAGCCCGCTGCCCACAGCGGTCAGGCACAGACAGGCGTCGAGCGCATGATCCAACCGAGGCACCCTTGGAAGATCCCCACCCACCGCCGGCCCATCGGCCGGCCCTCCCCCCACTAGGCCGGCCATCGTCCGGCCGACATCGAGCAGCAGCAGGACCGTCTGGTTGCGCTCCGCCTGGTAGGTCCGCACGATCGGCCTGCCCGCGCGCGCCGTGGCGGCCCAGTCCATCCGCCGGAACTCATCATCCACCGTGTACTCGCGCAGCGAGTCGAACTCGGTCCCACCACCCCGCCCCCTCGCCGAGCGCAGCCCGACCTCCAGGATCCGCGCCCGCGAGATCCGCAGCTGCGCCTCTCGGCGCGAGCGGAACGGCGGGTACACCCGCACCGTCACCGGCAGATCTCTGCGCCCCTGGCGCGCCGCCAACCCCAACGGCCCCTCGACCCGCACCACGACCTCGGCGAGGTCGAAGCGTCCCCGCCGCGACGGCCGGATCACCGCCCGCGCCACCGCCCGCCCACCAGCCGGCACGACCAGCCGAGCGCGACGGTCAGACGCGCGCAGGGACGGCGGCAGCTCGTCGGCCAGCCGCACCCGCAGACGCCGCCCGCTCGGGTTGGCGACCCGCCAGACGACCTCGCCGTCACCGCCCAGGGTGAGCGCTTGAGGGACCTCACGCTCCACGTCAAGGTCAGCCGGCTTGAGCGCGAACGCCCAATCGGCCACCGCGACGGCGAGCAGCACGACGTTCAGCGCCACAGCGAGCGCCACGCCCGAGCCCGGCGCCACCACGATCACCACGGCCGCCAGCGCCGCCAACGCCGGCAGCCGCCAGGTCGGAACCGGCATCCTCAGCGCGGCACCGGCACAGACGACAGCAG
>JBOHFT010000323.1:0-3080 GCA_050699815.1 Pseudonocardiaceae bacterium
GCGACTACACTCAGCTCGGTGCCTACCTACACCACCCGCGGGGGCGTGCACTCGGATCAGGACGCCGGGCAGCTGCGTGACGCCATGGTTGATGAGGTCATCGTGCGGCGCCAACGGCTGGGCCTGGTGCCGCCGCGCGAGGTCGAGGCCGTGCTGCGGACCGTGCCCCGGCACCTGTTCGCGCCGGGGGTGCCGCTGGAGCAGGCGTACTCCATGGACTCCATCGTCACCAAACGCAACGAGCGCGGTGTCGGCATCAGTGCGGTGTCGGCACCATCGGTCATCGCGATGATGCTGGGTCAGCTCCAGGTGAGGCCGGGGCAGCGGGTTCTGGAGATCGGGTCCGGTGGCTACAACTCCGCGCTGCTCCAGGAGCTGGCCGGGCCGCGCGGCTCGGTGACCACGATCGACATCGACCAGGAGATCGCGGACCGCGCCCTGTCCTGCCTGGCGACAGCGGGCTACCGCGATGTGCGCGTCGTCTGCGGGGACGGGGAGTTCGGCGCGCCGGAGCACGGCCCGTTTGACCGGATCATCGTCACGGTCGGTACCTGGGGCATCCCACCGGCGTGGGTGGAACAGCTCGCCGACGGCGGGCGGCTGGTGGTCCCGCTGCGGACCAAGGGGCTCAACCGGTCCTGGATACTGGAGCACGCCGACGGGCACCTGGTCGGCCGTGGCCCCATGATGTGCGGGTTCGTGCCGATGCAGGGTCTCGGTGAATACCGGGGCTGGTCGATCCGCCTGCACGGCGACGAGGTCCGCCTGTGCCTGGACGCGGGCCAGCAGGTCGACACTGCGGCGCTCGGAGAGGTGCTGTCGACACCGAGGGCGCAGGCCTGGTCTGGCGTCACGATCCGCAAGGGAGAGAATTTCAGCGACCTGGACCTGTGGCTGGCCAGGCTGCCGGACTTCTGCCTCCTCTCAGCGAAGCGCGACGCCGTCGATCGCGGACTGGTGTCCCCGACCTCGACTTGGCCCACGACCACTCCAGCACTGACCGGCCGGGGAGACAGCCTTGCCTACTGCGCCAAGCTACGGCCGGTGGACACCGACGGAACTACGAGAGAGTTCGGTGCCTACGCCCACGGCTCGAACGCGGCCGAGGCCGCCGACCGGTTCGCCGAACAGATGCGGATCTGGGACCGGGACCACCGCCACGGCCCAGGACCGCGCCTGACAGTGCACCCGGCACCCCTCGGCACCGACCTCCCGACCGAGCTCGTGATCGACAGACGACACACCCGGATCGTGATCTCCTGGCCAGACCACCCCGCGTAGCACCAACCCTGCCAAGAAAGAAACCGCCCCCATGGATGCCACACCGCCCTCCACCCCTGACGACGAGCTGGACCTCGACGTGACCTTCGTGGAATCGGGCCTGGAAATCGCCGGGGGCGATACGGACGACTGCACCAACCAATGCCAAACCCGATTTATTGACCTACCGTGGTTGGCATGGGAAACAAACGGCAGGTCACGGTAGGTGAGGGTACTCGGCAGCCGCCCGTGTACGACTCGTATGGGCGGTTGTCGAAGGTCCCGGAGACGGGCGAGCTAGAGAAGATCGATGTTCAGCACGCCGATAACCGCAAGGTGATCGAGCGTCGCGGCGGCGTGCTGGGCATCGAGCTCTCTGACGGGCTGAGCGCATGGAACAGCCGGGTGCGTCGCCCCGGCTGGGAACGGCTACTGGAGCGAGTCGAGTCCGGCGAATCGGACGGCATCGTGGTGTGGCATACGGACAGGTTGTTCCGCCAGCCACGTGACTTGGAAACGCTGATCGAGCTGGGCGAGCGGGGTTTCCGGGTCGCCTCAGCGCACGGTGAGCGGGATCTTGCCGACCCTGACGACCGGTTCATCCTGCGGATCGAGGTAGTTCACGCCGCGCGGTCCAGTGATGACACGTCGCGGCGGATCAAGCGACGTTTCGAGACTCAGCGCGCTAAGGGCATCCCGCACCACCGTGGCCGGACGTTCGGGTTCCCCGGGATCGAGACGGTTCCGAGCGGCACGGGGGGTGAGCGTCTGCCTGTGTCGGTGGAGTTGGTGGCCCGTGAGGTGCAGGCACTGCGAGATGGCGCGGAAGCGCTGCTGAGCGGGGGCTCTCTGGGCGGGTTGGTGAGGCAGTGGAATACCGCTGGTCTGCTGACGCCGATGGGGAACGAGTGGATACTGAACTCGCTGCGGGAGACGTTCAAACGGGCCACGCTGGCCGGTCGGGTCGAACACGACGGGGAACTCGTCGGGCGTATGGACGGTACGCCGATCTTGGATGAAAAGACGTTTCTGCGGTTGCGGGCGCTGTTCGCCGGTCGCAAGCGTGGGCGTGCCCCAGGACAGCGCTATGTCGGCTCGGGCATCCTGCGGTGCGGTGTCTGCTTCAAGCCGATGTCCGGGCGGAGCGGCCAGGGCACCTACTCAGACGGTTCCAGGCGTGCGCAGTACATGTGTAACAAGCAGAACCGTGGATGCGGCGCGGTGTATGTGGATGGTGCGGCGGCCGACGCGCAGTTGCAGGCGTTCACGATCACACGGTGGTCAGACCCGGAGTTCGCCGCCGCAGTCAGCGCCGCACACTCCGAGGTCTCAGAACGGCTCAAGCAGGTCAACACCGAGATTAACGCGATCAAGGGGTTGCAGGCCGCGCTCATGCAACGTGTCGGCAAGCGGCAGATCACCATGCTGGAGTTCGACATCGCCAACGAACCACTGGCCAATGATCTTGCCCCGTTGCTGGCGGAACGGGACAGCCTCTCCGGGGGTAACCCCGAGAGTCCAGTCACGGTGATGACTGCGGAGGCAGTGGCTGTCAAGTGGGCCAACAGCACCGTGATCGACCGGCGCGCGATGGTGCGCACCGCTTTGGAAGGACGGCGGCTGGTGGTCTACCCCGGAACCGGTGGCGGCCGGAAAGTGTTCGACCGTAACCGCATCCGGCCCATCAACCCGCAGATCGGCACTACTCCGGAGAGTTGATCAGATGTGTCTGTGTGGCTGGCCGAACGCGACGGCCAGCCACACAGACACATCTACCGACTATGCCCAGTTTGTACAGCGAGGGCGGCCGGTCACCACGG
>JBOHFT010000324.1:0-3079 GCA_050699815.1 Pseudonocardiaceae bacterium
GTCCACCCCTGGTGGCTGGCCCGCGACGAGGTGCGGTGGTCAGTACCGGCAATTACGATCAGCGGGTGCGGTTGCCGGCGGTCGAGCGGGCGTTCGGGGGCACTCGGCTGGGCATCGCCGACGCGGAGGCGACCTCCGCGGTCGAGGTCCCAACCGCCGCGATCCTGAGCGCCCTGAGCCCGCTGGGCGCCGGGCGGCTGACCTGCCGATCCGAGCAGCAGTGGGGAGATACAACCTGATGCGCATCGTGCACTACGTCAACCAGTTCTATGCAGGGCTCGGTGGCGAGGATGCCGCAGGTATCGGCCCCCGAGTGCGTGAAGGGACGGTCGGTCCCGGGCGGTTGCTGGCCCAGTTGCTCGGCGACGAGTACCAGATCGTGGCCACCATCGTCTGCGGTGATGATTACGCGGCCTCCAATGCCGCCGTCGCGCAGGAGCTGCTCGGGATGGCCCGTGCGGCCGGTGCCGAACTGCTGGTCGCCGGGCCCGCCTTCGGCAGTGGGCGCTACGGGCTGGCGTGCGCCCGGCTGGTCGCCGCCGCCGCAGCAGCTGGGCTGCCGGCGCTGGCCACGATGCACCCGGACAACCCGGGCATCACCGACGCGGGTGCCACGCCAGTCGTGGCCGCGGGCGCCACCGCCCGGGAGATGCGTCCAACATTGCAGCGAGTCGCCGCCGCGATCGCGAAACTGGCCACCGGCGCGACGCTGACCGCGGCCGACGGCCGGGTGGTTCGGGCCGCCCGGATCGGTCGTCTGGTAGAGCATCGCGCAGCACACCGCGCGGTCGAGCTCGTGCTGGACAGGCTCGGCGGTGACCGGGAGAGCACTGAGATCCCCGTCGGCGGGTTCGACGCGGTGGAGCCGGCGGCGCCGGTTGACAAGGCGGCCAGCGCGACTGTCGCGCTGGTGACCGAGGCTGCCGTGGTGCCCATCGGGAACCCGGACCGGCTCGAGTCGGCTCGCGCTACCCGCTGGCTGCGCTACCAGATCAAGGGAGTCGACGCGCTGGCCTCCGGTGTCTGGGAGTCGGTGGCCGGCGGCTTCGCGACCACCGCCGCCAATGCCGACCCGAACCGGCTACTGCCGCTGGACGCCGCCCGCACGCTGGAGCGCGAGGGCGCGATCGGCCGACTGCACGACGAGTTCATGGTCACGGTGGGCAACGGCACGTCGGTGGCCACCGCGCGGCGCTTCGGCGTCGAGTGGGCCGCGGAGCTGCGCAAGGCCGGCGTGCAGGCGGCGATCCTGACCGCCACTTGAGGCACCGGGACGCGTTGCGGGTCAACGCTTGCCAAGGAGCTGGAGCGGGCCGGTATCCCCACCGCCCTGATCACCAACCTCGTGACGATCGCGGAGCAGGTCGGCGCGCCGCGCATCGTGCCGGGTCGAGGAATCCCCTACCCGTCGGGCGACCCGGACCTGCCGCCGCCGGCCGAGCAGGCGTGGCGGCGGCGGTTGGTGCAGCGCGCACTGGACGCGGTCGAGACCGCGGTGGAGCGCCCGACGATCTTCGACTGAGACCCCTCCACCAAAGCGCTCCTTGGGGTCGGGTCAGGTATGCAGGTGTTCCCAGGCGAGGGTGTGTTCGCCGAGTTCGGTGATCGTGGCGAGGAGGCCGAGTCGGGCGGCGCGGCGTTGGGGGTTGTCGTCCATGACGTAGACGTGGTCGAAGAACTCGGTGACGGCGTGGGTGAGGTCGGCGGTGGCGTCGGTGTAGACGGTATGTGAGTTCGGGCTGGGGCCTCGCTCACATGTGATCGTGGGTTGCCGACAGGAGCGGGTCCTGGCCGGTAGTGCCACAGATGTGGGAGGCCCCAGTGATGGGGAATCGTACGAGTGCTGGGCTGGATGTGCACGCGCGGTCGGTGGTCGCGTGTGGCCTGGATGGGCAGACCGGTGAGCTGTTCGAGCGCCGTCTAACTCCCGATCATGGCGAGATCGGGGCCTGGATCAGGTCGCTGCCAGGGCCGGTGGTGGTGACGTATGAGGCCGGTCCGACCGGGTTCGGGTTGGCTCGGTTCCTGGCTGCGGAAGGCATTGGGTGTCTGGTGGCGGCGCCGTCGAGGTTGCAGCGTCCGGTGGGGGATCGGGTCAAGACTGATGTCCGTGATGCCCGGCATCTGGCCCGGTTGTTGCATCTGGGGGAGATCGTCGCGGTGGCCGTGCCGAGTGTGGAGCAGGAAGCGGCCCGGGATCTGGTGCGGGCCCGGGAGGATGTCCGGGGGGATCTGATGTCGGCGCGGCACCGGCTCTCGAAGCTGTTGTTGCGTCAGGGGATCGTCTACTACCAGGGCAAATCTTGGACCGGGGTGCACGATCGCTGGCTGCGCTCGCAGCGCTTCACGCTGCCCGGGTTGCAGCTGGCCTTCGACATCGCCTACGACACCCTGCTGTCTACCGTGGCCCGCCGCGATCGCCTCGATGGCGCGATCACGACGATGGCCGCCGACAGCAGCAGGCCACACCCGCAGCACGGAACCGCGGCGAGCAGGCCAACCGGCGCTTGCACGCCCGGTGGGCGGCCTTCGATGCCCGGCACAAGCGGGCCGTGGTGGCCAACACCGCCATCGCCCGTGAGCTCGCTGGCTGGTGCTGGTCACTGGCCGTCCTGAGCGGCTGACCCGGTGCTCGAGTTGCTGGTCAGGTTCCGGTGCCCGGCCCTCTCCCCGTTGAGGGTCTTACCCCGCTCGTCGGCGTCAACGTCGTTCGTCCTCGCTTCACTGCGGGCGCTCCACGTTGACTCCTCCCACGCGGAGCAAGTGCGGCGGGGGATCGAGGGCAGGGTGGGGTGCAGCGGGTCAGATCAGGTCAGGCACTGCTGGTCACCGGCCGTCGGGGACGGATAACCCGGCCGGACCACAGATGTCCGGATCAGTCGTGATGGTGACGGCAGCGCCTGCGAGTGACCCGCGAGACCACTATGAGCACCCTCCCGCCCCGGCCAAAGGCTAGCGGGAGGACACGCTCGATTTTAGATCGACGTCGTCTTCGACGCCTCCAACGCTGCCGCGCACCCCGCCCACTGGGCCGACCTCACCTCCACTGGTGTCCTGCTGGTGAACCTGACCCCGAGCG
>JBOHFT010000325.1:0-3071 GCA_050699815.1 Pseudonocardiaceae bacterium
GTGGGAATGATGGTCTGATTTGGCCCCAGTAGAGGCCGAGTGATGGTTTGAAATGGCCCCACCTTCGAACCCTAGGCCTTACGGTGCGTGATCTGTCAGGATCGCGACCAAAGGGGCAGAAGGGGTGTCGAAGGTGGAGCTGTATGAGGTTATCCGCAAGGAGCGTCGTGATGAGGGGGCCAGCATCCGTGAGCTGGCGCGGCGTCACGGGGTGCACCGGCGCACGGTCCGCGAGGCGCTGGAGTGCGCGGTCCCGCCGCGGCGCAAGGCTCCTGAGCGCGTGTCGTCAGCGTTGGGCCCGTACGAGGCCACAGTCCGCAAGTGGCTGACTGAGGATTTGGAGGCGCCGCGTAAGCAGCGGCATACGGCCCGTCGGGTGTATCAGCGGCTGCGTGACGAGTGCGGCGCCCGGGTCGCTGAGTCGACGGTGCGGGCCAGGGTCGCCGAGATCAAGTCTGAGTTGGGCGGTTCGCTTCGTGATGTGACGGTCCCCCAGGTGCACGGCCCGGGTGAGGAGGCCGAGGTCGATTTTGGCGAGTTGTATGCCACTGTGGCTGGGGTGTTGATGCGGTTGTGGATGTTCGCGATGCGTTTGTCTCATTCGGGGCGGGCGTTTCATGTGATTTTTGCTCATCAGGCGCAGGAGGCGTTCTTTGAGGGGCATGTGCTGGCGTTCGCCCATTTCGGTGGGGTGCCCGCGCGGGCCCGCTATGACAACCTCAAGAACGCGGTCACCCGCATCCTGATCGGCCGCGATCGGGTGGAGAACGAGCGGCTCATCCGTTGCGGGACGCGTTACGGGTTCGACTCGTTCTTCTGTGAGCCCGGCCAGAAGGGAGCGCATGAGAAGGGTGGTGTGGAGGGCGAGGTCGGCCGGTTCCGCCGCTCCCATCTCGTCCCGGTCCCCGAGGTCGCTGACCTGGACGAGCTCAACCGGCTGTGCGCGGCGGCGGACGCCGCCGACGATGCTCGGCATATCGGCCGTCGCGCCGAGTCGGTGGGTGAGGCGTTCGCGGCCGAGGCCGCCTGGTTGCATCCGCTGCCCGAGGCGCCGTTCGACGCGGCCAAGGAGTATGTGGCCAAGGCTGACGCCAAGGCGCGGGTGTGTGTGGCGCAGAGCTGGTATTCGGTGCCCGTACGGCTGGCCCGCCGTGAGGTGGTGGTCCGGCTCGGCGCCCGGCGTGTGGAGGCCGTGCACGCCGGGACGGTCGTGGCCTGCCACGCGCGCAGTCTGCACAAGGGCAGCCAGACGTTGGAGTTGGATCATTATCTGGAGATCTTGATGCGCAAGCCGGGCGCGCTGGCCGGCTCGGTGACGTTGGCCCAGGCCCGGCAGGCTGGTAGTTTCACCGACGCGCATCAGCGGTTTTGGGACGCCGCGCGACGCAGGCTGGGCGACGCCGAAGGCGCCCGCGCGCTGATCGACGTGCTGTGGCTGCACCGGCGTATGGCCGCCGAGGAAGTCGTCGCCGGCATCGAGGGCGCGCTGGCCGCCGGGTCGGCGGATCCGGCGCTGGTCGCTATCGAGGCCCGCCGCGCGGTCGACGCGCCGTTGGCGAGGGTGATCCCGATCGAGGCTGGCCTGGCTGGCTGCGACCGGCCGGCGCCCAGCCTCGGCGGCTACGACGACCTGCTCCAGGTCCCGGCCCTGCCAGCCCAGGCCGCCGGAGACGCGCGGTGACCGGCCCGGCGACGTTGACCGAGGCGGCGGCTCAGGCCGCGATCGACGCGGCCGCTCGCGTGTTGGCGCTGCCGACCGTGCGCGCTGAGGCTGGCGTGGCCGCTGACGCGGCGGCCCGTGAGGGGCTGACCCATCGCGGGTTCCTCGCCGAGGTGCTGTCCGCCGAGGTCGACGCCCGCGCTGGGCGGCGGCGCGCCCGACGCATCCACGAGGCGCGTTTCCCACGCATGAAACGCCTCGACGGCTTTGACCTGTCGGCCGCGCCCACTGTCAACCCGGCCACCGTGGCCACGCTGGCCGCTTGTGGCTGGATCGAGGCGGCCACGCCGGTGGTCCTGCTCGGCGGGCCTGGCACTGGCAAGTCGCATCTGCTGATCGGTGCGGGGGTGGCCGCCTGCGAGCAGGGCCGCTCGGTGCGCTACACGACCGCGGCTGGGCTGGTCAACGAGCTGGTCGAGGCCGCCGACGAGCGCGTCCTGTCCCGCGCCATCGCCCGCTGCGCCCGTCTGGACCTGCTGTTGGTCGACGAGCTGGGGTATCTGCATCTGGACGACCGCGGCGCGGAGCTGCTGTTCCAAGTCATCACCGAACGTGAGGAGCGCGCGTCTATCGCCATCGCCACGAATGCTCCGTTCAGTGAATGGGGCCAGACGTTCGCCGATCCCCGTCTGGCCGCCGCCGTCGTGGACCGGTTGACCTTCAACGCCATTATCATCGAGACCGGCGGCGACTCTTACCGGTTGCGCTCTGCCCGCACCGCAAAGAAAGCAAACCGGTTATGAGCCTGTCGGAGGGCGTCTCAAGGCGTGGGCTGGGCAGCTCGCAGTGTGAGGGGGGCGGCCTGTTGACCAAAACGAACTGTCCCAAAGTGTCCACGCGCCCCTTTGTGTCGAAGGGCAGTGGCTGGGCGCGAGAACGCGCGCCCGCTGTAAGATTGTAAAATTATTAGGTGCCGGGCAGGTCGGGTAGTTGTATAATCTAATCATGTTGAGGGGCTTGATGGCAAGAGGTGTATGCGTTCGAGGTTGGCTCACGGCGAGCGGTCGAGCCGGCGGCTGGGGGCATGAAATAAACATAAACGGTCCTCCGGAGGGGCGGGTCAGGGGGCCGCCCGATGGCTGGCTGAGGCTGGCGTCTGTCAGTGCGTGCGTCCGCGTGGCCGTCTCAACGCTGGGGCTCGACAATCCCGCTCCCCCAGGTCCCGCTCGGCACGAGCCGGCCCGTGATCCTCGACCTGCTGGCTGCTGACGTCGCGACCCACAAAGCCTCACGAAAGGAGCCGATCAGACAACCAGACCGCAACACCAGAAACTACGTAAAGTGATCTGACGAGGTTCGGGTGGGGCCAAATCAAGCCATCACAGTGGGGCCAAATGGAGCCAGCATTCTC
>JBOHFT010000326.1:0-3047 GCA_050699815.1 Pseudonocardiaceae bacterium
TCGGGCGTACCGGTGCGTTCCAGAACACGTGTGCGAGCCGGGCCGGGACGCGCTGTTGGCTGTGCCGTTGGATCCGGCGGGGGTGGACGCGAGCGAGCAACGGAGCAAGCTCGGGCCAGCGTGGATGCGTGTGGTTGGCGTAGCTGACCTCGGTGGTACGGGCACGTCCCTCGGCAAGGGTCACCTGCCTCGTCTCGGCCAGGCCGATGTCGACAAGCTCGCGCAGTGCCCGGCTCGCCGCCGTAGGTGACAGTTCGGCGGCCCGCGCGACGGCCCTGGCGGACCGCAACCCCAGCGGTGCGCGGGCGAGCGCGGCGAGCGCCATCACCTGGCTGCGCCGCAGGCCCGTGACCCGGATCGTGACCCCGAGCTCGTCTGCTAACCGCTTCGCATCCTCGCCGGTGAGCCGCAGTGCCCCGCTCTCAGTTCGCTGCGGGTGGAGCCCGAGTCGGTGGACCGCACGCAGCAGGCGCGGCGTGTTCGTGCCGAACTCGCGCGCAACCTGCGCTGCCGACATGGTGTCCATAACGTTATGCTACGCCGAGACGGCGTTGGCTGGATGCGGTGCCCGCGTGCGAAAATCTCGTCCCGGGCGGGCAGGACCCCGCCCGGTCGTCTCAGCGCGTGTATTCGCGTGGCCGACTCGGATCTTGATCCGGACGTGATCAGACGGTGTCGGCGGTGATTCTCCTGTGCATGTGACAGGCCGCCGATGTGGTCTGGGTGGCAACGGTGACGAAGCTGGTGGACGGGGCCGAGCTACGCGGCGCCGATTCTGATGTCCGGTTTTAGGACTGCACGTCACGAGCAGCCCTTCCACCCGACCCGACCAGACCCAAGATCCTCCATTGCCGGCTTCACCCCATACCCTCACCCCCCGGCGACCTACACCTAAGCCGTGGGCGAAGTTCGTTCGCCGAGTCCACACCTGACTGGCACAATCATGGCTCCCTCGATCGTGGTGCCGCTGACGACGTGAACCGCCGCAAGGGCTGAAATACAGACCACTCGATCAACGGAACATGCCAGTACTGCGCCCCGACCCCCCAGCTGGTCGACTTCTACACCCACCACCCAGGCCCGGCGCGCCTGCTGGCGCTGGTGGTACTGGCCTCGACCGTGCCGCTCGCCGTGTTCACCGCCATCGCCTCCCACCGGGTCCGCGACGCCAGCTGGGACGGGCCCAGCCGGCTGATCACGCTGGTTGGCGGGTCGTCGGCGGCGGTGCTGCTCGCCCTGTCTGGACTGTCCAGCCTGACCTTGACCCGGCCACACGTCACCGAGAACGCCGCCGTAGTCCGTGCCCTGCACGGGCTGGCCTTGCCACCGGTGGACCAGGCTTCATGGTCTTGCTTCATGGTCTTCACTGAATTGCTGGTAGCCAGAATCTCCCTGCCCGCACTATCCCCACGACCACCACGTAGCTGAGGCCATAACGCGCCCATCCAAGGAACAACGTCACCACCGAATACGCGACACTTGATTACGCGAGGTCACCAGTGCCGGTCCCCCTCATCGGCCCCACCGCCACCGGGCCCTGCAGCGCGGTCAAGAGCGCCGGGTAGGCCAAGCACTGACCGTAGAAATCCGCCCGCACCCCCAGCACGACCAACGCCGCTGCGCACTGCGCCGCAGCACCCAGCGCGGCGATGAACGCCTGACGCTCGGCCTCAGCCCGGCGCTCAGTGGAGGTCTCCTCGAACTGATCCACGATCAGCACCACCCGCGCTGAGCCCGAGGTGTGTCCCTGCTCCCGCTCTGGGCAGCCACCGTGGCGGTGAGCCATGCGGCGAAGCGCTGCGGATCGCCAGCCGAGGCGGCCGCCTAGGCCCCGGTCTGCTCGGCCACCCCGGTGGCGAGGGCAGCCAGCGGGTGCGCGCCGGGAGTGACAGCCACCACCGGCCAGGCTTGCGAGCCCGGCAAGGCCCCCAGCCAGGGCCGGGATCAGCCCCGCAGCCAGCAGCGAGGACTTACCCGCCCCGGACGGAACCACCACCGCCAGCAGCGCTGCTGGAGACCGAGTTGCGCCGGCTCGCGGTCCGTGCTGACCTGGCCCAGGCCGCGGTGACGGATCTGCTGGCACGCTTTGACCTGGTGGAGATCGATCGCTCGCTTTACCGGGAGGCGGGTGCCCACAAGTCGCCATCAGGTATCCCCGGTGCGGGCACAGGCAGAGGCATTCGGGCGGGCCCCGTCAGCGCCGGGCCCAGATTGTATCGCTGGTTCCGGCACGGCATCTCAGGGGACTTACGCCGGGAGTGGGATCGTGGCGTGGCCGCTGGTCGGACGGGTTGCCGCGGTTTCCAGCCGCAGCCCCTCGGCGGCCTGCTGGGCGGACAGCGTCATTGCGCGCAAGGTTTCCAACCGGTCCTCCAGCCGCGCGGCGTGCAGTGGTCCGGTCTCGGTGTACTTGCCCACCGAGATGGTCAGCAGGTCCGCCAGCTGGCCCAGCCCGCCGAACAAGTCCCCCAGCGCGACTCCGGCGGCGGCCAGGTCGCGGTGGTGAAGCACCGATCCGGAGCGGACCCGATGAAGCGCCTCAGTGATTGCCTCGGTTGCTTCGTCGAGTAGCAGCACCGGCTGAGCAGCGTTGTCGTCCACCCAGTACGTCTCGTCGGTACGTGTGACAGCCTCGTCAGCGCACATGGTCATTGCTGATGCCTTCTCTCGTCACCTCGCGGTCGGGCCAGATTTACCCGCCAGCGGCGACCCGTATCATCTGGTCGGCGCTGGCGTCAGGCAGACCCATACCACGCACTCCGCTGTGCTAAACCTGCGTCAGCTCCCCCGGGCCGGCCACCAGCACCGCGACGGTGTCAGTGGCGGGGTGCCTGCCCCAGCCGCAGCAGCACCGACTCGCCTGGCGCGTCGTCGAGCCCGTCGTTGTCCACCGCACCCACCAGCGCGCCGGGCCCGGTGATCGCCAGCCCCTCGGGCTTGCCGGCGGCGCCGCCGCAGCGCTGGGATCAGGTTGAGCACCGTCTGCTTGGCCAGCACGGGCCGGGGTGCCCCGGCGGGCACCGGCGTCACCCCCGCCAGCTCCACCC
>JBOHFT010000327.1:0-3011 GCA_050699815.1 Pseudonocardiaceae bacterium
CCGACGATCCGGGCCCGCCCCCGGACGGGGTCCCCGTGCTCTGGCTCACGCCACAGCCTGCGATGACCACGGGAAAGGCCGCCGCCCAGGTCGGGCACGCCAGCATGCTGCTCGCGGCACTGCTGGCCGGCCACGGCCGAGCCGCCGAGCTGGACCGCTGGGCGGCCGACGGCTACCGCTGCGCGGTGCGCACCGCGTCGGCACAACAGTGGGCCGACCTGGCGGCGGGGGAGCGGCCGGACCGGGCCTGGCGGGCGCGCGGTGTGCTCGCGGTGCGCGACGCCGGGTTCACCGAGGTGGCACCCGGCACCGTCACCTGCGCCGCGCAGTGGGCCGCGCGGCGCTCGTGAGTGGCATTAAGTGCTATAACACTGTTACGCACTCACGAGCCGCCGTAGCGCGGCCCGCGCTACGGCGGCATCCGTGGTGGGCCAGAACGGCGGCAGCGACGCGCGCAGGAAACTGCCGTAGCGGGCAGTGGCGAGCCTGGGGTCCAGGATCGCCACCACGCCGCGGTCGTCGGTCGAGCGAAGCAGCCGACCGGCACCCTGCGCGAGCAGCAGCGCGGCGTGGGTGGCCGCCACCGTGAGAAACCCGTTGCCGCCGCGGGCGGCCACCGCGCGCTGCCGCGCCGAGCTCAATGGGTCGTCCGGGCGGGGGAACGGGATGCGGTCGACCACCACCAAAGACAACGACCGGCCGGGCACGTCGACTCCCTGCCACAGCGACAGCGTGCCGAACAGGCAGGTCGGCTCGTCCTGCGCGAATTGCGTCACCAGCAGGCCGGTCGCGTCGTCGCCCTGGCACAGCAGCGGCACGTCCACCCGGGACCGCAGTGCCTCGGTGGCCTGCTTGGCGGCCCGCATCGAGGAGAACAGGCCCAGCGTGCGCCCGCCCGCCGCGGTGATCAGCGTGGCCAGCTCGTCGAGGTAGGCCGGCGCTAGCCCGTCACGGCCGGGTGCGGGCAGGTGCGCGGCGGTGTAGAGGATCCCGGCCCGGCGGAACTCGAAGGGGGAGCCCGCATCGAGCCCGGTCCAGGCCGGGCCATCGTCCCCGTCGGCCGGCGGCGGCCGCCGGGTGGCTGTTCCGACGGCGGGTGCTGGGGATGGCCGCTGCGGGGGCAGGCCCCATTGCGTGGCCAGCGCGTCAAACGCCCCGCCCAGGGTGAGAGTGGCCGAGGTGAGCACCACCGTGCGCTCGGCGAACAGCCGCTGCCGCAGCAGCCCGGCGACGGACAGCGGCGCCACCCTCAGCACCCGCCCCCGCACGGTCTCCTCGGCCAGCCAGACCACGTCGCGGCGGCTGGCTTCCTCATCGGGGAAGGCCACGAGCACCCGGGCCGCCGCAGAGTGCACCTGCTCCAGCGCGGCCAGCGCGGCCCGGCGGCCCGCGGCGGCGTCCGGGTCCTCGCGGCGTTCGGTGCCCAGCGCTGTGGTGCAGCGGTGGGCGGTGTCGCGCACCGCGGTGAGCGCCCCGGTCACCATCTCACTGAGGGTGTCCCAGCGCTGTACCGGTGCGTCACCGAGCACCAGCGCGAGCCCGTCACCCGCAGCGGCCAGCTCGTCGGCGATCTGCTGGTCGATCAGCCGGCCGCAGCGCCGGGCCGCGGTCTCGACCATCGCCGCGGTGAGCTCCTCGGTGGCCGCGCTGGTGACCCGGTCGACCAGATCATGCGCCTCGTCGATGATCACGACGTCGTGGTCGGGCAATACCTGATGCTCGCCCATCGCGTCAATGGCGAGCAGCGCATGGTTGGTGACCACCACCGCGGCACGTCCGGCCCGGGCCCGGGCCTGCTCGGCGAAGCACTCCATCCCGACCGGGCAGCGGGACAGGCCAAGGCATTCCCGGGCGCTGACCGACACCTGCCGCCAGGCCTGCTCGATCACGCCGGGCACCAGCTCGTCGCGGTCACCCGTCTTGGTCTGCGCCGACCATTCGTGCAGCCGAGTAATCTGGCGACCCAGCTTCGACGTCGGGGACGACGCCGAAGCAGCGTCGAACAAGTCCTCACCCTCGTCGGGCGGGCCGGTGTTGCGCCGGTGCAGGCACAGGTAGTTGCGCCGCCCCTTGAGGATCGCGAAGCTCGGCGCGTCACCGAGCAGCGGTTTCAGGGCAGCGGCCAGCCGGGGCAGGTCGCGGTCCACGAGCTGGCGCTGCAGCGCGATGGTCGCGGTGGAGACGACCACGGTGGTGTCCGCGGCGACGGCGTGCCGGATCGCCGGGACCAGGTAGGCCAGCGACTTGCCGGTGCCGGTGCCGGCCTGCACCGCGAGGTGCTCGCCAGTGCGGATCGCCCGGTCCACCGCGTCGGCCATCAGAATCTGACCCGGCCGGTCGGCTCCACCCAGCGCGTGCACCGCCGCGGCGAGCAGCGCCCCGACGTCAGGCACGGTGATGTTCGGAACCACGGGGACGTTCGCAACCGTGGTGGCGGGGGCGGGCACAGCAGCAGACGGTACCCGCCCGGTCACCGGCTCAGGAGCTGATGCCGGGAATCAGGCGGGCGGTGGTTGCCTTCCTGATCGCATCGACCCGGGAGACCGCGCCGAGTTTGGCGTAGATGTTGGTCAGGTGGCGCTTGACTGTGCCCTCGGCGATGATCAGCTGCTTGCCGATCTGGGCGTTGCTCATGGCGAGTGCGGCGAGCTCCAGGACCTCCAGCTCGCGGGCGGATAGCACGACGTCTGGGGGTGGCTTGTCCAGCTGGCTGATTGTGCGGCGGGATACCGACAGCAGGATGTTGCCCGGGCTGGTCACCACTGAGCGCACCGCCGCGATGAGCTCGTGGCGTGCGATTGTCTTGACCAGGTAGGCCGCGGCGCCCTGGTCCAGTAGTTCCCAGACCAGCTCAGGTTTGTCGTGCATGGTGAGCACGATGACCTGGGTGTCTGGGTGCTCCTGGCGCAGGCTGCTGACCGTCGCCCGAGCGCCGGGTCCGGGCATCTCGACGTCGACCAGCACCACGTCCGGGTGGTGCTCCGCGACGAGGGCCAACGCGTCCGCACCGT
>JBOHFT010000328.1:0-2985 GCA_050699815.1 Pseudonocardiaceae bacterium
GCTCCAGGCGACCCCAGCCTGGGTGGCGATCCTGGCTGCGGTAGCAGGGTGGTAGCTGAGGGCATCGGCGACGACGGGTGCTGGCATCTCCAGTACGTGCTGACGGATGGCGGCCGTGCGGCCGGTGCCGGTGGGAACACCGAGCTTGTTGATCAAGGCGCCGAGGCTTGCGGGGCACATCGGCTGTCCTGCGCGGCGGCCGGGAAACAACCACCGGGAGTTTGGGTTGGTGGCGGTGTTCATGTTGTCCCGTTCGCTGATCCAGGTGAGCAGGAGCTGCGCGAACGTGGTCGGGACCGGTGATGGCGGTTGGCCCAGGCGCAGCAGGACCTGGTCGCCGTCGCGGATCACGTCGTCGATGGTCAGCCGGACGATCCGGCTTAGACGCTGGGCGTAGAGCAGGACGATGATTCCGAGTTCCCCGGCATCGCGTTCGAGCGCTACGTCGACGATGCGGTGGTACACGCCACCAGCGAGGCTCAGGCCCGCACCGTGGTGGCGGCGATCGCCGACCGGATGGAGCAGGTCGGGTTGCGGCTGCATCCCGACAAGACGAAGATCGTCTACTGTAAGGACGGGAAGCGGCGGGGCTCGCATGAGCACACGTCATTCACGTTCTTGGGGTTCACGTTCCGGCAGCGTCGCGCGCGGGACAAACAGGGAAAGAGCTTTAGCGCTTTCCTGCCCGCGATCAGCAAGGATGCTCTGAAGAGGATCAGTGCGGAGGTGCGGTCCTGGCGGCTGCACACCCGCACTGGCCACACCTTCCAAGCTCTCGCCCGGCGCATCAACCCGGTCGTGCGAGGATGGATGCAGTACTACGGTGCGTTCTACCGTTCCGCACTGTATCCGCTCCTGACGCGCATCAACTCCTACCTGGTGCGCTGGATCCGCAAGAAATACAAACGACTGCAGGCTGAACCCAAGAAGATTCTGATCACCACGCCGCTGGCCGACCAGCGCCCTGTCCGCATCATCCAGGAAGAAGAACCTCTCCAGCTCCGCCCGCGAGGGTGCCCCGTCGTAGCGACCGAAGGCAGCCGCCTCCGCATCACTCAAGAACTCAACCGGCACCCCAACCACCAACCCCCCGCCGACACCACACCCGCAGCACCATCAGGGCAAACGATCCACCGACCCCACGGCCACGGTCTAGCTTGCTGAGGCCGACGAAGTCGGCAAGATCGAGTCAGGTTTGGAGGTTCATGCGGCGAGTCCGGCTTGGTGGGTGAGTTGGTCGAGGGCGCGCTGGTAGTTGCGGGCGGCGGTGCGTAGCGTGCTGGGGGAGGGTGGGGCGGGGTCGGTGAGCTGGGCTAGTGCTGGTTGGAGCAGTCTGGTGTGGACGTGGGTGATCAGCATCGCGTGGTGCAGCCCGGTTTCGGTGATGCGGTAGCGGTGGGTTTTTGGGATGCGGGCGATGAGTCCGTGCGCGCGCAGCCGCCGTAGGTCGTAGCTGATCTGGCCGGCGGTGATCTCACTAGGGTGTCTGCCGAGCAGGCCGGCGAGAACGCCGCGCAGGTCGCGGTTGAGGAAACCGTTGGGCTGCAGCCGGAACATCAGCAGCGCTTGGAGCAGCGCGTGCGCCCGCCGGTCGCCCATGCGGAGTCCGGCGATGCGGTGTCCGTCGTCGCGGATGATCGGCTCGTGCACGGCGGTGAACGCTTCGGCGGCCCGGATCGGGTTGTGGCTGAGTCGTTGGGCGCCCAGCAGGCGCCGGTTGGCGGAAAAGCCGATCTCCCGCAGCGCGGGCAGATTAGTCAGCCGTTTCCCGATCCCGAAGTCACCGGTGTCGTTGATCGTCGTCTCGGTGCGTAATGCGCGCCCTTCCTTGTGGTACTGCTTGACCGCGGTGTGCTTGTAGTCGATGTGCAGGCTCGGCGTGACCCCCTCGGTGATCACCCGGGTCCGGAACCGGCCCGGGGTGCGCCGCGGTCCGGTGCGCATCAGCCTGCGGTCGAAGATCAGGCAGACCTGGTCGGGGCGGCCGGCGTCGAGGTTGTCGCGGATGACGTGCTCGAAGAACACCCGCCCCGAGATCGGCTTGTCCAGGACCTGGGTCAGGGAGAACTCGGCCTGCCAGATGGAGATGTCGTAGCGGTAGCCCGCCTGCCGGTCCGCGGCGGTGAACGGGTGCGGCAAGCGGGCGAGCCATTTGCGCAGCAGCGCGTCGATCTGCTCAGGACCCAGCCGATCGCAGATCGCCTGGACCGCGCCCGGGTCCTGGCAGGTGGCGAACCCGTTGTCCAGGGCGGTGAAGGCGATCCCGGCCTTCGCGGCCTGCCGCTTGGCCCCTTCGTGACCGTTGAGGCACAGCTTGGCGTTGTAGGGGAAGTAGGAGCAGAACTTGAGGAAAAACGGCCCGAAGTCCGCATCGACGGCATAGACGTAGAACTGATTGACCACCCCGGTGGTGCGCACGATCCACGGGTAAGAATCGCCGTTGGCGTCGCGGCGCCGCTCGGTGCGGAACAAGCTGGTCTTCTCCTGCGCCCGGCCGATGAACAGCACCCCTTCCTCACCGGTAAACCGCGCGAGGTGCTCCTGCATGACGTCGTCCTTGCGCTGGCCCTTGACGAAGTCCACCCACGGAACCAAGTGGTCGCGGGCGAAGCGGCGCATCGCCGCGCTGAACGCGTCAGTGATCTTCCCCAGCGGCGCGGTCGACGCGATGGGTAACCCGAGCTGCCGCTGGATATAGCCCAGCAACCCGCCCGCGTGCTGCAGCTGCGGCACGTAGACATTGCAATACATCCGATCGATGCACTCCACCTCGAACACCACATGATCGGTGAGGACATCAGCAACAGTGCGCGGTAGCGTCATGGTCGGCTCCGGTCGGGCGGGCGGCTCACAGCAGCCAACCACCGCCAGCGAGCGGTCCATCACGGGCCCGGCAGGGCACCGTCACACCGCCCAACCGGAGCCCCCACCTCCAGCCGGACCACGGCATGCCTCGTCGGGCTGGGGCGGAGCCCCGTTAGTACT
>JBOHFT010000329.1:0-2984 GCA_050699815.1 Pseudonocardiaceae bacterium
GCGACCTTGACCGTCACCGCACCCTGATCCCGGACCTTGATCCGCAGCCCGTCCACATAGACGATCGGATACACCTCATCAACCGGCCGGTTACGCCACAGCTCGATCTCATCAGCCACCACATCGGTCACATTCGAGATCAACTCCCGCGACGCGGTCACCCCGTACACCTCACGCAGATGCGCCTCGATATCACGAGTCGTCATCCCCCGGGAATACAACGACAGGATCATCTCATCGATCTGACCCAGCCGTCGGGCATGCTTAGGCACGATCTTGGGCTCGAAAACACCATTACGATCCCGTGGCACGCTCACCGTGACCGGCCCGTTCGGCGTCGAGATCGTCTTCGCGGTGTAACCGTTACGGGAATTCCCCGACCCCGCACCCGCAGGATCACCACGCTCATAACCGAGCTCATGAGTCATCTCAGCGACTAAGACCCGCTCGATCACCGCCTTGGTCATCCGGTTCAACAACCCATCAACACCATCGATCGGCGTACCCGTCGCCTGCGCATCGGCCAACAACGCATCGATCACCGACGGATCCAACGCCTCCGCCAACCGCCGAGACGCCTCAACATCACGATCATCGACACTGGTGTCCTGACTCACAGATGGTTCCCTTCCCGGCCGAGTGGTGATCACAACGGCCGATCTTGGTCCATCCGTGGCTTACACAGCTGTAATGACACGCCCGCGCAGTCCCGGCGGCTGGCACCGAAGACCGCTCAGCGGCTGGCGACCGTGCTGCGGTCGCTGCTGCGGTTCTGGCACCTGGAGGGCCTGACGGGCGGGCCGCTGGACCAGGCAGTGCCCAAGGTCGCCAACCGTCGCCCGGGGCTGCCCCAGCCGCTGGAACCACCCCAGGTGGATGCCCTGCTGGCATCCTGCGACGGACAGACCACGGCCGGGCGCCGTGATCTGGCGATGCTGACGCTGCTGGCGCGGATGGGCCTGCGCTCGGGGGAGGTCGCCGGGCTGCGCCTGGACGACATCAACTGGCGGGGCGGCGAGATCACCATCCGGGGCAAGGGAAACCGCCGCGACCAGCTCCCCTTGCCGGCTGACGCGGGCGAGGTTGTCGCGGCATACCTGCGAGATGGCCGCCCAGCCACCGCCCTGGACCGCGGCGTGTTCATCCGGATCAAGGCACCGCACCGGGGTCTGACCTCGGGCGGGGTCACCCGGGCGGTGGCCGCCGCAGCCCGGCGGGCCGGGCTGGGCACGATCTACGCGCACCGGCTGCGGCACAGCGCCGCAACGGCGATGCTCGCCCAAGGCGGGTCCCTGGCTGAGATCGGCCAGGTACTGCGGCACCGGTGAGGCCACACCACAGCGGCATACACCAAGGTCAGCATCGACGTGCTGCGCGCGCTGGCCCGCTCGTGGCCGGGTGCGGCATGACCGGGCTACCTGAGGCCTGGCCGGCTACCTGGACCTGCGGCGCGGCTTGGGGTTCACGCTGGAGCGCGACGCAAGGCTGCTGGCTCAGTTCATCACCTACCTGGAGGAGACCTCAGCCGCCACCATCACCACGGCGAACGCGCTGGCCTGGGCCACCTTGCCGGTCGGCGGAAGCCCGGGCTGGCTGCGCATGCGGATGACCGTGGTCCGCGGCTTCGCCGCCTACCTGTGCACCCTCGACCCCTCTGCCGAGGTCCCCTCGGCCGGCCTGCTGCCAGGCCGGACCCGCCGCGCGGTGCCCTACCTGTATTCCGGCGCTGACATCGCGGCGCTGCTCACCCAGGCGGATCGGCTCAAGACGCCGCTACGCCGAGCGACCATCAAGACGCTGATCGGTCTGATGGCGGTCACCGGCATGCGCGGCGGTGAGGTGGTCGCGCTGGACGACGAGGACTTCGACCCGGGACGTGGGCTGCTGCTGGTGCGCCACGCCAAACTCGGCAAGCACCGGCTGCTGCCGCTGCACCCCACCACGGTCGCGGCCCTGCTGGACTACCGCAGGCTCCGCCACCAGCGGTTCCCCCGCCGTGGCAGCCCGGCACTGCTGGTGTCGGGCGCGGGAACCCGGCTGCTGTATTGCAACGTCGGCGTCACCTTCGCCCGGCTGGCCCGCCGCGCTGGACTGGCCGGGCGCTCCGGAGGCTGCCGCCCACGGCCGCACGATCTGCGGCACTCCTTCGCCGTCGCCACCGTGCTGGACTGGTGCCGCGACGGCGGTGACATCGCCTCGCGGATACCGCTGCTGTCGGCCTACCTCGGCCATACCGACCCCGCCGACACCTACTGGTACCTCCACGCCACACCCGAACTGCTCGCCGAGGCCGCCCACCGCCTCGGCCCCGGACCCGGAGAACCCCGGTGACCGCCATCTCCGCCACTGTGCAGGGCTTCTTCACCGAGCGCCTGGCCCGCCAGCGCCGGGCCAGGCCGCACACCATCGCCGCCTACCGCGACACCCTGCGACTCCTGCTCGGCTTCACCGCCCAGCGCACCGGGACCTCACCGTGGCGCCTGGACATCGCCGACCTGGATGCCCCGACGATCAGCGCGTTCCTCGACCACCTCGAGCGCGAGCGGGGCAACAGCATCCGCACCCGCAACGCCCGGCTGGCCGCGATCCACTCCCTGTTCGGCTTCGCGGCCCTGCGCCATCCCGAGCACGCCGCCGACATCGCCCGGGTCCTGGCGATCCCTCCCAAACGAACCGACCACACGATCGTCACGTTCCTCACCGACGCCGAGACAGACGCCCTGCTCGCCGCCCTCGCCCAGGCCACCCGGCCCGGCCGCCGCGACCACGCCTGGATCCTGCTGGCCATCCAGACCGGGCTGCGCGCCTCCGAACTCACCGGCCTGACCTGCAAGGACCTGCACCTAGGCACGGGCGCCTACGTCGCCTGCCACGGCAAAGACCACAAGGACCCGATCACGCCGCTGGCTCCGGGCACGGTGACCACCTGCGCGCCTGGCTCGCCGAACGCGCCGCAACACCCGACGACCCACTGTTCACCACCA
>JBOHFT010000330.1:0-2918 GCA_050699815.1 Pseudonocardiaceae bacterium
GCCGGAGCCTGCATGAAGACCTGGGTGGCCCAGAGGTTGCCGCCCGAGACGACGATGCCGACACCGATGGCGTTGAAGCGGCTGTCGACCATGTTGGTCAGGTGGGTGGTGCTGGCCACCAGGGCGTTCTGGACGACGGTGGCCGACTGGCCTACCCCGACGTTCTCGGCCAGCGTCTTCCACAGCACCGGCGCCAGCGTGGTCAGGGCCGGGTTGTGCGACAGGACACCGGTGGTGGCCATGAGGCCCGACCAGGTGCGGGCCATGTCGGTGAGCCGGGCGTCGACGATCAGGGTCGGCAGTCCCCGGGAGGCTCGTAGGTCGTTGACGCCGGCGACCATCAGCGCCTCGTCACAGGCGGCATCGGCGGCGGCGGGGGTCACACCCGCCAACAAGCTGGCGCCGGGCAGGAGGGCGACGGACAGGGCGGCGAGGTAAAGGGCGAAGCGGGTCATCGCTCGCGCTATCGGAGGGTCAGGAAACCTCCTTGAGCGACCACCGGCCCCAAGCGGACATGGTGGGAGCTATTGCCTCCCGTGCTGATTCACCGCTGCGCCGGCAGTTCAGCGGCGGGCGCCCGGCCCCCCGACCTGGCCCGACGGGCACTTCAGTACCTTCTCGCACGCCGTGCGCACCAAGGGTGCGAACAGCACTGAGTCGGACGGGAAGCCCAGCGGCGCGTAGGCCCGGGACGACACGGCGAGCACGGCGCCGGCCGAGTTGACCAGGGGACCGCCCTGGAAAGCCGGCCCGACGGCGGCGTCGTGCTGGATCCCGGCCGCCGACATGTCGGCCACGAATCCCTGGCTGATGGCGCCCCCGGCGGCGCCCAGAGCCGAGACGGCGAAGACCCGCTCACCGGTTCCCACCGGCGGGTCCTCCGGGGCCAGGGCCAGCGCCGGGACGCTGCCCTTGGCCACCACCAGCAGGGCGAGGTCCTTGTCCTCCTGCCACGTCCAGATCTGGGCCTTCACCTCCTCGCCGTCGAGGCGGACGGTGAGCGCCGGCCCGGGGCTGCGGGTGGCGGCCCGCACGGTGGCGTAGGAGGTGAGGGCGAGGGTCTGCTCGGCGTCGGAGGCGACGGCGAAGGCGGTGCCCACCGACGGCTGCCCGGACTCGTCCAGGGTGCTCACGAAGAACAGCGACGGGCGCAGCTTCTCCACCAGCGCCTCGAGCGTTTCACCCTCGGCCCGCAGCCGCCGCAGCGGCTCCAGCTCCTTTTGGATCTCGGCCACCCCGTTGGTCTTGGTCGCCTCGATGATCTTGGTCGCCGCCTCGAATCGCTCGTCGAACCCGTCGAGGAAGGTCGCCACCCGCGCCTCGGTGGTGTCGCGTTTGAACTCGTAGTAGGCGTAGAAGGCCACGCCGCTGGCCGCCGCCCCCACGGCCAGGGCCAGGATGAGCACGGCGATCCCCAGGACCGTCCGGGGAACCATGAGGTCCCGCCACCGGGTGCTGGTGCGCCGGGCCCGGGCCACCGCCGCAACCTACCCGTCTTTCCCGGCCTGCTCTAGGAAGCTAGGAAGCTAGGAAGCTAGACCTTCACGTTCTGTTGTCGGTGAGTCAAGTTTGAGGTCGACTCATCAGGAGCCGAGTCGGTCTCAGGCAGCCGGACGAAGGGTGATGCCGGACTGCTTGGCAATCCGGTCGAGTTCTCGGTCGAGGCTGGCGACGGCACGTTTGAGCTTGCCGTCCGGGTGAGCACCGCCGTCGATCGCGACCAGCTCGGCCAGGGCGGTGGCGGTGAAGCGGGCGTGGGCGCGGTGCAAGACGACGGCGGCGCCGAGACCGAAGTCGGTGACGTTGTAGCGGTGGGTGTGGGGGATCCGCTCGATGAGCCCGTGCAGGCGCAGTCGGCGCAGGTGGTAGGTCATGCGGCCCGGGGTCATGGACTCGACCCGAAGGCCGAGCAGGGGTGCGAGGAAGCCTCGCAGGTCGCGGTTGGCGAACCCGGTGGGCAGCAGGTGGCAGACAACGAGCGCGGCGAACAGGGCCTGGGTCACGGGATGGTCGAAGCGCAGGGCGGGGGCCCGCTGGCCGTCGACGTGGACGGGTTGGCAGACGCGGTTGTAGATGTCGGCTCCGAGGACGGGGTCGCTGCTGGTTCGTTGCACCTGGAGGAGGCGCCGGTTGGCGGGAAAGCCGATCTGCCGTAGAGCGGGCAGGTTGGGCAGCCGCTTGCCGATCCCGAAGTCGCGGGTGTCGTTGATGGTCGTCTCGGTGCGAAGGGCGATCTCCTGTTTGAAGTACTGCTTGATCCGGGAGTGCTTGTAGTCGACATGGACCGAGGGGATCACCCCTTCGGTCAGGACGCGGGTCCGGAACCTGAACCGGGCCAGCGTCGGCTTGGGGATCCGGCGTGCGAAGGTGAGGCTGACCTGGTCCGGTCGGCCGGCGTCGAGGTTGTTGCGGATGACGTCCTCGAAGAACACCCGCCCCGCCAGGGGCCGGTCAAGCACCTGGGTGAGGGAGAACTCGGCTTGCAGGACCGAGATGTCATAGCGGTAGCCGGCGGCACGGTCGGCGGGGGTGAAGGGATGGGGGAGGATGGCCAGCCACTTGCGGACGAAGGCGTCGATCTCATCAGGGCCGAGCCGGTCGCAGATGGCCCCCAGGGCCGCCGGGTCCTCACAGGAGGCGAACGCGTTGTCCATCCGCTCGAACACCAGACCAGCCCTGGCCGCTTGTTGCTGGGCCCAGTGGTGGCCGTTGATGCACACCTTGGCGGTATAGGGGAAGTAGGTGCAGAACTTGATGAAGAACGGGCCGAAGTCGGCGTCGAAGCCGTAGAAGTAGAAGTGGTTCGGCAACGCCGTGGTGGTCACGATCCACGGGTAGGCCTTCCCGGTCACCGGGTTGACCCGCTTCTCGGTCCGATAGACACGGGTCTTCTCCTGGGCTCGGCCGACGAAGAGGAC
>JBOHFT010000331.1:0-2913 GCA_050699815.1 Pseudonocardiaceae bacterium
CGGCAGGCCGATGGTCACGAGCGAGTCGGGCGTCACGCCGAGCACGCGGTAGGCGCGGGCCAGCCGGTTCGTCCGAGCCTCCAGCTCGGCCCGCGAGATCGTCACCTCGTCGCAGGTGACGGCGGGGAAGCGCGGAGCCGACTGCGCCAGCTGCCCGACCAGGACCCCGAACGGTGTCTCCGTCATGGCGTCGGCGAGCTTAGCGCGGATTATGCGTGAACGGGCCCCCACCCTCACCCCGGCCCTCTCCCTCAGGAGGGAGAGGAAGTCGGTGTGGATCCCTCTCCCCCGTCGAGGGGGAGAGGGCCGCACTTCGAGCCGAGACGCTCGCTTCGAGCGGCGAGGCGAGGGCTGAGTGAATGAGGGGGACCCTACGACGCGGAGCATGCGTTCGTGAATAATGCGGGTTAGGCATTCCGGATCCTATCGTGCCGGACAGGGGCGCATAGCCTGGCTCGTTCAAGGCGCCCTGCGTAGGCCAAACCGTTGCCGTCACGTCAGAAACGTAACGGAGGCCTCGAGAACGCAGTTCGCTTCGAAGCAGCCTTTCGGGCTCCGTGTTCTTCGAGCGATTCCCTCGCATAGCGTGAGAGCTGGCTTCAGAGGCGGGCCCGAGGCCCTTGAAGCTTGGAGTGCGCAAAGACAGTGGCAGGTCGCCGCCGAGTCGGCGTGACTCGAGCTTTGAACGGGAACGGGTTTCGGACGATCTGGACATGAACCGCATTCTAGTCTAGTTTCTGTCACGAAACTCCGGAGGCCGAGGTCTCCTGCCGATATTTCTCGGCCTGCCGGGGCCCCGCGAGGCGTGTGCCGTGTCACACAGGCGCCGAAGGGGCGTGACGCAAGGTCGGGTGTCACGCCGCGCCCCTGTCCAGAGACACGTCGCCGCACGGCGGGTGGCGCGACGCATGGGAGCGGGACGGGGCTAGGCGGTGCGGCGCCGGCGGCGCGGCGGGTGCTTCAACAGGTCCGCGATGCGCAACAGATTGTTGGCGAGCACCGCGAGCCCGACGAAGACTTCGAAGCGCGCGAGGCCCGTGAGCAGGCAGCGCTTCATGCCACGCCCGCGGAACAGGACGGAGATGCGGCCCTCGATCCCCGCGCGGAACCGTTGCCCCCGCTTGAACGCCGGTGTCTTCTCGTACGTCGTGCGCTCCGCCGTCTTGTGGCCGCCGCGTTGCGGGAGACACTCCGTGCGCACGCCGGCCGCGGTGATCGCCGTCGCATTGGCGGGGGTGTGGAAGCCGCGGTCGCCCGCGTACAGGGTGGGCACGGTGTTGAACAGGGCCCGGTGCCGCTCCAAGGATGGGCCGACGTGATCTTCATCGGCGGGATTGCCGGTGAGGATCTGGTAGTCGCTGATGAGGCCCGCCCCGCTCTCGGCCAAGAAGACCTTGTGACCAAACTCGGCCGGGGTGCGCGCCTTGCCGCGCACGATCAGATCGGTGTGGGGTTCAAAGATCGACAAGAGTTTCTCAGCCGCGGGCACCGCCTCCCCCTGCAGGACGCGGCGCTGCGTCTGGGCGATGACCCGGTCGGTGAGGTCGCCGACGCGCTCGATCTCCGCACTCAGGCCCTGCACGGTCGCGGCCGCGAGCGGGTTCGGCAGCGGCAGGGTGCGGGCGGCGCGCGCGGCGGCCCGGGCCTGAGTGAGGACCGTGGTGGTGACGGCGAGCAGATCGCGGTACTTGCGCTGCTGCTGGCGGGGCCGCTGCGCGGGCGTCAGGCGACTGATCTCCTGCATCCGGCGGCGGGCGCGGCGGGAGTGATTGACGAACCCGTGCGTCGCGGCGGGCAGCAGCGCGCCGAGCTGCCCGACCAGGCGCGTGAGCACGCGGACCCCGTCCCACAGCAGCGTGCTGTCGGTGGGATGGTGGATGTCGGTGGCGACCACGGTGGTGTCCACGCGCAGCCGCGTGCCGTCGTCCAGGTCCAGCGTGATCGCGGCGCGCACCACGGCGTCGTTGAGGGCGCGGACGGTGCCGGGGGTGAGCCGGGTGAAGGCGCGGTGAAAGGCGGTATGACTGGGCACGGCCTGCCCATCGAAGGTGGTGAAGCGGCGCAAGGTCAATCCGTCGGCGATGCGCGCGCGCAGCTCGCGCAGGTCCCAGTGCTTGATGCGCTGCAGGGCAAAGGCGCGCAGCGCCTGCACGGCGCTGAGCCCCGTCCGGCCGGTGCCGGGCTGCTTGAGCCCGCGCACCAAATCCTGGTGCACCAGCGCGACGCACTCGCCGTGCGTGTCCAGGAAGGTGGCGATCGTCTCCAAGAGCGGGTCCAGGGGCAGGGCCTGGGCGGCGAGCTCGACATCGGCAAAGCTGACTTGGCGGGCGGGCCCCGGGCGCATGGGCGGCCTCCTTCGGGTGACTGAGTGACTGCCGAGAGCATTATAATGCTATCGGCTTTGAGAGGCAAGCCGTTTGCGGTACGATGGGCCTGGCCATGCCCCCGCGCCGGCAGGTGCTCGAAGCCCGGATCGCCCGGATCAAGACCGCGCTCGCCGCGCTGGGGGCGCTTCGACCGGGGAGCCTCTCGGCGCAGTACAACGTCTGCGGCACGCCGGGCTGCCGGTGCAAGGCGGCCCCACCCCAGAAGCACGGGCCCTACTACCAGGTGAGCTTCACGTGGCAGGGGAAGAGTCACAGTGAGTTCGTGCGGCGCGAGGACCTGGCGACGGTGCGTCAGCAGGTGAGCACCTATCAGCGCCTCCGGTCACTGGTCGACACGTGGATCGCGACGGCGCTGGACCTCGCCCAACTGCAGCGGCACGCGGCCCGGGCGAGCGATGAGAAATCGCCCGAGCGCTCGCGTGTTTCCCCGAAAACCGGCGGCCGCCGCGCCTCGGCGGCGCCGTCTTCGCGCGGCCGAACTCCGTGACAAATCAGAGCAATCAGGCTTCTAAGACAGAAACTAGTT
>JBOHFT010000332.1:0-2912 GCA_050699815.1 Pseudonocardiaceae bacterium
GGTTGCGGGTGAGGGCTTGGACGACGCGGGAGGGGCTGGGACGGCCGAGGTGGGCGGCCATCCACGCGCTGGTGGCGACGAGACGGTCGAGGTCGACGCCGGTCGGGATGCCCAGGCCGTGCAACAGCCACACGAGGTCCTCGGTCGCGAGGTTGCCGGTGGCCGAGCGCGCTCACCCAATCCCGCCACACCATGTGCAGACAATCCAGCCGGCAACAGCAGCCGCCGATCCCACCCGCTGACGCGTCGATCACCGCCACACCGCGGCGCAGCGCGGCCAGCGTGTTGGCCAGCGCCTGCCCATAGGTGTCATGGAAATGCGCGGCCAGGCGGCCGGGACCCACCCCACGCGCGGCGAACGCCTCCACCAGCGCGGCCACATGCCCGGCGGTGCCGACCCCGACCGTGTCGCCCAAACTCAACTCGGCGCAGCCCAGCTCCAGCAGGCGCACCCCGACGTCGACGACCCGCCCGACGGGCACCGGCCCCTCCCACGGATCCCCGAAGCACATCGACAGATACGCCCGCACCCCCAGACCCTCGCCCAGCGCCCGCGCCACCACCGGCGCGAACATCGCCAGCGACTCGGCCACCGACCGGCCCAGGTTGCGCCGCGCGAACGACTCGGTCGCGCTGGCGAACACCGCGATCTCGGCCGCCCCCGCCGCCAGCGCCCGCTCCAGCCCCCGCAGGTTGGCCACCAGCACCGGAAAACGCACCCCAGCCACCCGATGATCCCGGCTCACGGCCGCGAGCAGCTCGTCGGCGTCGGCCAGCTGCGGCACCCGCTCGGGACGCACGAAGCTCGTCGTCTCGACCACCCGCAGGCCGGCGTCCACCAGACGGGCGACGAACTCGGCCTTCACCGCCGTCGGCACGACCGACGGCTCGTTCTGCAGCCCGTCGCGGGGCCCGACCTCATAGATCGTGACCCGCTGGGGCAGCCCGTCGAGCCGGAACGCCGTCACGGCGGCGTGACCCGCGCCAACGGCTCGTCCATGCGCACCTGCTGGCCCACGGCCACGTGCAGCGCGGCGACGGTCCCGGCCACAGGCGCCACGATCGGATGCGCCATCTTCATCGCCTCGATGACCAGCAGCGGCTGCCCCGCGGCCACCCGGTCGCCGACCGCGACCTGGACAACGGCGACCGTGCCGGGCATCGGCGCGCGCAGCGGACCCCCGCCGGCAGGCTCGGCGGACCCGGCGGGCCGCCGAGCGGCGGCAGGGCCAAGCCCGCACTCCTCATGAAACGCCCACGCGCCGCCGTCACGACCCACCCACACCACCTCACCCCCGCGCCGACCAATCGCGTGACCCCCAATGCGCCGATACGGCCGTTGGCACTCACGGCCACAGCAGTAATGGGTTGTGTTTTTTGTGTTTGTGCTACGACTTCGAGTCGTGACCAACTCCACGACCACCATGTTGCACACGCCGGATGAGCTTCTGACGACCGGGCAGGCAGCGCGGATGCTTGGCACCTCCCGTCAGCATGTGGTGGACCTGTGCGACAGCGGGGCCCTTCGTTACTCCACGGCAGGGACACATCGGCGCATCCGTCGCGGCGACCTTGAGGCCATGCAGCACCGCTCGTCCCGGATGACCCGCGAGGCGTTGCAGAGCCTGTGGCTGCATCAAGCCGTGGCAGGCAAGCTCGTCGCTGACCCGGACGGCGTCTTGCGCAGAGCAGCACAGAACCTGGAGCGTCAGTCCGTAGCCCACCCCCGAGGTGTGGCCGCCCGACGGATGCGTGAGTGGGCTCGTCTGCTCAACGGTCGTCTCGATGACCTTCTCGATGTGCTGTGCTCCAAATCGCCCGCAGCCATCGAACTGCGGCAGAACTCTCCCTTCGCCGGAGTCCTCAGCGAACAGGAGCGCTCGCGCGTACTCGACGCGTTCCGGTCCCGGGCGGAGTCCTTAGCTCGATGAACCGCGAGCAGCTCGAGCACTTGCTGCGCGCCGCCTCCCAAATCGCCGACGACCCCAACGTCGTCGTCCTGGGCAGCCAGTCGATACCCGGATCGTTCCCCGACACGGCACTGCCCGATGAAGCGATCGGCTCCATCGAAGCAGACCTCGCCTTCTTCGACGACGAAGACGAGGTCAAGTCCAATCGCGTGGACGGCGCAATCGGCGAACTCGCGCAATTCCACGAGACGTTCGGTATCTACGGGCAAGGAGTCAGCATCACAACCGCCGTCATGCCCGCTGGCTGGCATGATCGCCTGGAGGTTCTCGACACGCCGGCTACCGTTCCAGGCAGAGGCCTGTGCCTGGAACGTCACGACCTGGTCATCGCCAAACTGGTCGCCGGCCGGGAGAAGGACTACGACTTCGCCGCGGCGTTGCTGCGAGCCGGGCTTGTCGAGGCGACCGTCCTCTTTGCCCGCACCGAGGCGCTCGATGTCGACCAGCCAGTACGCTCACGCGTGCGCCAATGGATCATGGCCTACACCGAACCGATCAATCCAGGCCAATCATGACCCGGCAGATCTTCACCCCCACCGACCTGCAGATCGTCAGCGACCGGCGCCGGCTCCACATCCACGCATGCGCAGACCTGACCGCCACCAAGGAGCACGGTGATCACCCGATCGCCCGCAGCCCCGGGTCGGCATCGCCTTCGCAATGCGGGGTCCCACCAACGCATACACCCCAAGTCCCTGTTCGGGCGGAGGGCAGGGCCTGATATAACGGTGCCGAAGTTACGGGCATAAGACTAGCTGACCGCGTCGAACCGGAGCGAAAGCGCAACGTCATCTGTGCCCAAGCCCATAGATTTGCAGCCCCTCACCTGGCCACTCCTCCTGTTCCTTCGAAGAACAGCGACAGATCGGTCCTGGAGGTCTATACCACAATGATGGCGGCCATTACCTGACCCGAGTTGTCGGATGTGATATTGCTGTAGGC
>JBOHFT010000333.1:0-2903 GCA_050699815.1 Pseudonocardiaceae bacterium
GTGGGATGTCGTCGTTGGGGTCGTGAGCGGGTAGGGGGGCCGGTCGCGGGGGATGGGGTCGGGTAGTGGTTCGAGGATCGGGGGTGGTCGCCGGTGGTAGGTGTGGCCCAGGGGGCTGGTCCACACGACTCCGTTCAGGTGACACACACTGTGTAGCCCGGGTGAAGCCTCATGAGCAACATCACCACCATCCACCCGGGGCAGGCCGTGAAGGCAGGCTGTGCTGCTCGATGCACTGGGGGGACTGCCGCTCACCCGAGGGAAAACCGGAGGTTTCCTCTCCGCGGTAGACAGGTCGAAATCGGCCAGCCACGTCAGGCATGGTGGCGCTGATCACCCGCGCCCGTGCGGGGTGAGCGTCGAGACCTACGACGCAGGTTGGCAAGGAACGCCTACGTTGCTTACTACTAGACAAACGTTGACAACGGTTGTATCGCCGTTAGCGCAGACGCGTCCGTAGTGCGGCGACAAACTCCTCCGGTTTTTGGGCCCCGCGTATCAGGACCTCCGTGCGGCTGGCTACATCGAAAGCGATTACGCTCCGAGGGCCGGGTTCCGCCGGTGGTATATGCAGTCCTACGTCCTTCAGTCCTGCGGTGAGCTGTTCCCAATCTATTGGTCGAAGATCTTTGTCCGGGCGCCGTATTGCCTCCATGATTCGGAAGAAAGTCCGGTCGGTCTGCGGTGATGCTGAGCAAGTGAAGAAGAATAGTTTGCACTGTCAGCCGTTGCGGGTGACTTCGCTCAGTTCCCAGTACACACTGTTCGAAAGACTGCCGTCAATCACGATCGCCGCTGCGGCAGCCGCGTGCGTGGAGAAGTGCCGCTGCCAGTCTTCGTCTGGGACGTAGCTACGTGCCGCGCCCTCTGGAGGAACCGAATCGAGGGGATCGCCGAGTGCGATGAAGGGGCCGAATTGCTTGACGAACTCCGCGCCGAAGTACTGCTCGAAGGTCACCGCGGGCTCGTTCATGACCTCCCGCTGAGTGTAGCGCCGCATTTCCTTCCGCGGCACGTAGGCAAAGGGTTGTGATTCCAGCCGGAAAGCGCGAAGGTGCAGCACGGGAGGGCGAGTGTCCATGGCCACAACATCCGCCAACCCCGGCGAGTTCAGTCGCTTCCGAGCGAAACTCAATGCAGCGTAACAGAGAATCAGAAGCCATATCAACCGGCTCAGTATTTTTTCTAACTGGGTTATTGTATAACCCATTAAGCTGTCATACCCGAATAAGACGCGGCCAATGAGAAGGCAGGCGGCAGCGGCGATGAAGAGCCCACCAAGCCCGCAAAGCCCGATCTCGACCACGCGACCGGCAGAGGAGGACAAGAACCGGTACCTCCGCAGGCTAGCGCGCGGAGGGCCGACTGCTGGGCTCTGTCAAGCGTCTGTCTCGCCGTGACGCTTCGGTGGGACTGCCCAGCGTTGGGCGGTGGTGCGCGGTATCCCGGTCGCCTGCTCGATGTCGCGATAAGACATGCCCTGCTCGATGAGCGCGGCGATGACGGTGCCGCCGTGCTCGGTGTTGCGCTCGCGTCGGCGCATGGCCTCCTTGAGGCCCGCGAACAGGTCGGCGGTCGTGTCGCCAGTGCGCTGGTCACCAAGCAGCGCATCCAGTGCCTCATCGGCGGTCACGGACCCTCCCTTGCCTGGAGTGTCCCATTAATGGGACACTTGGGCTACCAGTCAGGATACCCGGCCGCGAGACGCACCGGCACAGATCATGCGTGGCGAGCACCACAGCAGCGAGGAGTTGTCGGCGTGATCGACGTAACCAAGACGCAGTATTCGCAGCGCGAGCGGTGCGACGAGCAGCACCCGGCGTGGTGCTCGCCGGGGCACTGCCTCGTGACCGAGGACGGGGTGCGGGTCCATGAGCAGGCCCCTGTCCGCTGGGAGGACCACGAAGCGGAGGTGCGGTTGGAGAGCCGGCTGCTTGACCCGGCCGGCGAGGAGGACACCTACGTCGAGCTGATCCTGACGAATCTGCGGCTCACGTGGTTCCGCTATTGCGGGATCCTGCCGGTGGAGGTGGTGCGGCGGCTGTGTGACCAGCTCACCGAGCACCTGGACGCCGTGGCGCTGCCCGGCGAGCCGCCCGGACCCCGGCCAGCTCTGCCCGGAGTGCTCGCGCGCTGGGGGCGCCCGGTGAGTGAGGAACCTGAGGGCGGCATCCACCTGTTGCTGGCTGATGACACGGTGAGCGCGGGGCACCGGGGCCGGTGCTGCTTGACGCTGTGCGGCGAGCTGGTGGCGCTGGTGTCCGCGTCTTGCTTGCCGGGGTGTGATCGGGAGCATGTCCTGTGCCAGGAGTGTGTGAGCGAGGCGAACGTCTGGGGCGCCGCCGCCGATCGGCAGGCCGCGCGATGATGCGCCAGGTCCCGCCGGACGCCGGTTTGAGTAGCAGCGCTTTCGGTGTCCCGGATCCCGGCGGGCAGGCCGCGCACGATGACGGCGAGGGTGAGGTGGCGGGTTACTTCGCCGGGCAGTGCGGGCATCCGGCGCCGTTGGCCGGCCCGGTCTGGCGCGTCGGCCCGGGCGAGGACTGCGACGCCGGGCCGCGAGCATGACCCAGCGCCCGGTGACCGAGCGGAACCCGTCTGCCGGCACGGCACCGATCGCCGGCATCCTCGACAGCGACGACCCGTGGATCGCGGCCTACCTGACACTGCGGCACGCCGTGCTCACCGGCGAGCTCCAGGGAAGGACCACACCAGATGACCACCGTCACCGTCTGTTTCCCCGTGGATCAGGTAGTCGAGTTCGAGGCCATGGCCAGCGTGGACAGGACCCGATGGTGGTGCCGGCTGTGCGGGCAGGAAGGCACCGCGGCAACAACACCGCACGCGACCGATGACGCTATTGCGCACCTGGGCGCTGACCACGGCGGCGTGCGGACCCCCTA
>JBOHFT010000334.1:0-2880 GCA_050699815.1 Pseudonocardiaceae bacterium
GAACTGCGTCGAGGCCGGGGCCCTGCCCGACGTCACCGGCCGGATCGCGGTCCGGCACAGCCACCACCCCGACGGCCCCGCCCTCGTCATCGGCCAGCCCACCTGGGCGGTGTTCGTCGGCGGCGTCAAGAACGACGAGTTCGGCGCCCGTGACTAGCTGTCACACGGCGAGCACACAGCGCCGATGCGTCGAGCGGGACGGCGACGACCGGTGCATAATCGGCCCCTGTCCGACGTTGTGCAGCGTCGCGGTACGGCCGACCATGCAGTCCGGCTCTGGGACGTCAAGCTGCGTGATTTGCTGCATGAGCTCAGTGGGCACACCGATGCGGTCACTGGTGTTGCCTTCCGGCCGGACGGCAAGCTCTTTGCCTCCGCAAGTGACGACGGCACCGTACGGCTGTGGAATCCGGCTACCGGGATGCAGCAGGCCGTCCTGACCGCATCGGACACGACTTCATTCCAGGAAGTGAAGTTCAGCCCCGATGGTGCAATAATGACCGCCGCCGGTCCCAACAAGCCAAACCTCGACCAAACGAATCTGCCCGAGCCCGAGCCGGTGATCTGGGACGCGGCCACCGGCCAGGAAATCGGCCGGCTACCCGCCGACAATCAGGCGGTGTGGTCGCTGGCCTTCACGCCGGACGGCGCGACCATCGCCGGGGGTCTCGGCGACGGCCGGATCCGGCTGTGGAACAGGGCGGACCGCACAGTGCGCGCAGACCTGGCAGGACACCCCCAGGTGGTGTACACCCTCGCTTACAGCCCTGATGGCCGGCTGCTCGCCTCCGGGGGCTTCGACGGTGTAGTGCAGCTGTGGGACACCTCGACCCGGCAGCTTGCCGGGTCGGTTCCCGGCTTCAGCTCCGCCGTGCGCAGCATCGTCTTCAGCCCGGATGGCACGACCATGGCCACCGCAAGTAACGACGCCACGGCTCGGCTGATTGACGTGGCCAGCAGAACCGTGTCGGCCAACCTCGATCGGCATATCCTCGCCGTCAACAAGGTGGCGTTCAGTCCCGACGGCACCACCGTGGCGAGCGCCGGTGGTGACGGTCGCGTATTCCTCTGGACCGTGCGGGAGTCCCAGGCCGAGCGGCGGCTGTGCGAGGTCATCAAACGAGGCGCGACACCGGACGAATGGGCCGAGATCGGCCCCGACCGCGGCACCCCACCCCAATGCCCCTGACCGTTGGCACTGTGCGAGCCAGGCCAATTGTGCGCCTCCCGGATGTCCGCCATGGCTCGACGGGGAATGTCATCACTATTCGTCGGCGGCGTCAAGAACGACGACTTCGACCCCGCGGCTAGCTGAGAGCCTGCCGTATAACTGGATCAGCTTGCCCACCCGGGCCCGATTGCTCTGACACGCTCCTCCTCTGCCGCCACGACCATGGCGCGCCGACCCCGCGGAGGATAATGCCTCGACCCCGTCGCGGTATCCGGCGCTTGATGTGTCAGGCATGTTCCCTGCCGCGTCAGGCCCAGTACTTCGGGCGGGAAAGCGTGATGCCGATGGCATTGACCACGGTTGGAGGCAGCTGGGAGTTCCGGATGCTCACATCGTTAATCTTGATCATGCCGTCGGCGGCCTTCCGCAGATCCTCGCTGTGTCTCCGGGGCGGGAACACTGCGATGACGCGCTTGCCGGGGCTGACCCGCTTGAGGCTCCGCACGGCGGGGCACAGATCGCTGTCCGCAGAGATCAGCAGAGCGGTATCGAACATACCCTGCACACCGTCTTCGACCAATTGCACCGCGATGCTGACGTCGGTCTCCTTCTCCTCATACGACACCCACCGACCGCCACATGACCAGCACTCGTGGATCTTCTCCTGGAAACGCCCTGGACCACCTTGACCAGCGGACAGTGGGCGGCGAGGGCGTCTAGGTACGCCGCCTGGCGCTGCTCTGACTCCGGCTGATTCCGGACCCGCGCCGTGAAGTACTCCACCTCGACGAGGTGCTGGGAAGGCTTGAGGAGGCGGACAGCCAGCGCGTGCAGGTCCAACCAGAGGTACTTGCGACCGTGCCTGGCCTTGAGACCGTGGTAAAGATTGAAGCCGTCCACGTATGCCTTCACCCGCTCCACGGGCCCTCCTGGGTGTACGCTATTTGACGCGGAAACCGTTGGGGTACCATAATCGGGTACCCCGCTCAGGTGAGCAGCCTGAGCCCAACGGCCCCCGTCACGGGGGCCGTTTCTCTGTCAGGGGTGAGCACTCCATCAAACGCGTCCGCGTGCTCCGGAGCACCGCTTGGCCGCGGTCGGGTCCAGACGAGTCGCGGCCGGCACCTACGGCCAAAGGCTGACGGGACAGGTACACGTCCGCATCACGATCGAGCCGGACAAGATGGACGGCCAGGTCACCCTGTTCTCCGCGATGATCCACGGCGTGGGTGTCACTGTCGCGCAGATCCGGGTTCACTCCACGTGGAGATCGATGATGTGACCGCACAGCCGCTGCACCTGCTCAGAGTCGTGCGAGACCAACACGACGGTGCGCCGGGCGACCAACCCGGCTACCGCTGCTTCCACTTCCACTGCATCCCGGGCCGCGTTGTCCAGGGCGCTGGTCGGCTCAACGACGCGCCACCGGGTCATCCCGACAGAGACAATCATGCTCGCCGTCACGTGAGCGCCACTCGACTGCCGCAACCTCAACCCCGGCCACCGACGCGAGACCTACTGATCAAGCCCGGTCAGAGAGCGCGGGGATATTCCTGGAGGCATTCAACCGCCCGATCAGTCTCGTCATCCGCCGGGTGATCGAGCGCGGCCAGGTGGGCGCGGACGTCGTCGGCTTCGGGGATCCCGAGGTCGGTGTAGCGGGTGAGCGCTTCGCGCCAGTGCCAGCGTGCCTGGTCGGGGTCACCGGC
>JBOHFT010000335.1:0-2859 GCA_050699815.1 Pseudonocardiaceae bacterium
GCCCCGCCAGGCCCGCGGCGCGGGCCGGCCACCCTGCCGGGCCGGTCAACGCGGCCAGCCTGCTGCGGAGTACCGCTAGCCGGTCGGGTGGCGCGGCCAGGCCCGGGTCGGCGATCAGCTCCTGCGCGCGCCGCCTGGCCTGCTCCTCCTGCCCCCGGAGCGTGTCGATCTCCTGCAGGGTCGCCGTCAGCTCCGCCAGCAGGCCGTCCCAGCCGTCCCGGACCGCCGCCAGTTCGGCGAGCCGCGCCGACACCGCGGCGACCTCGGTGTCGAGTGCGGCCAGCACCTCCGCGGCCGGCCGTCCCGCGAGCGACAGCGGGTCGGTAGCGCAGGCCCGGCTCATGTCGTCGATCCTCGCCGCGAGTGTCGCGACAGCGGCCGCGGCCGGGTCGCTGCCGTCCTGGGCGAGATCCCCGGCCAGCTCCCGGGCCGCCAGGACGCGCTTGGCCAGCGGGGCCAGCCCGGTGAGAAACGCCTGGTGCAGTGCATCGCAGGCCACCACCACCTCGCTGACCTGCCCGAAGGAGGTGTCCATCCGGACGCTGAGCTGCTCTACGGTGATTGTCTCGACGTGTTCGGCCGCCCCGATCAGCCAGCGTTCGGGCAGCGCGACCACCGTCCTCGCGACCTCGATCGAGGGCTCCACGAGCAGGTGGCGCAGCTCGGCGAGCTCCCGGTCGCCGGGCCGGGCCCGCCGGGCCCGGACGGTGCGCGCGGCGGCCACCACGGCCTGGTAGGTCCCGAAGTCCTGCCACAGGCCGACGAGGATGCCGCGGGCCGAGGCCCAGCGCTCGGCGGTCCGCCCGGTCGGGGTAATGGCGCAGAGCAGCCGGTGCCCGGGATGGTTCTCCAGCTCGACCAGCGCGGTAGCCATCCGGCCCTCGGTCTCGACCCGGTGGGCCAGCTCGGCATCCAGTACCTCGCCGCTGTCGCGTCGATCTGCCACGCGGCAATCGTGTCACCTGAAATGGTGAAATCACTAGCCTCAAAGTACTGCGAGTGAGGGAATCCACCCCCGATATAGTGATCTTCGTCCGTTGTTCACCGTGGGTTCATTCCTGGCGCCGAATCAACCCGCTACGCCGAATCAACCCGCTACGCGGTGGCCTCGACCTCGTCGCGCCGGGCGACGACTGCGGCGATCGCCGTGGTGACCGGGACGGCGGCGACCAGGCCGATGCTGCCGACCAGGGTGCGCACCACCTCCTGGGCGATATCTTGGGTGGTGATCAGCGTGCCGAAGCTCTGCCCTGCCAGCGAGAAGGCCAGCAGCACGGGCAACGCAGCACCGGTGTAGGCCAGCGCCAGGGTGTTCACCGCCGAGGAGATGTGGTCCCGTCCGATCCGCAACGCGGAGGTATAGAGCGCCCGGGCGCCCAATTCGGGATTGGCCCGGCGTAGTTCCCACACCGCACTGGTCTGGGTGACCGTGACATCGTCGAGCACGCCCAGGGCACCGATGATTATTCCGGCGAGCAGCAGCCCGCGGGCGTCGATCCCGTGGCCGAGCACTCTGATGAGGTTGCCGGTGTCGTCGTCCAGCCCGGTCAGCTGGGTGGCCGCGGAGAAAGCGGTACCCAGCACGCCGATCAGGGCCAGGCTCAGCACTGTGCCCAGCACTGCGCAGGAGGTCCGGGCGCAGATGCCGTGGGTGAGATACAGCACGCCAAACATGATCACGCTGGCGGCCAGCACGCCGACGATCACCGGGTCCCCGCCGGTCAGGATCGCCGGGAACAGGTAGACCACCAGCACCAGGAAGCTGAAGCCGAGCGCGATCAGCGAGGCGAGGCCTTTCCACCGGCCAAACAGCAGCACCGCGGCGGCGAACAACGCGACCAGCCACAGCATCGAGGTGCCGCGCTGGAAGTCCTGAACCTGGTAAGAGCCTGATTCGGAGGGATTTCCGCCGGTGTAAGCGAGCACGACCTGGTCGCCGACGGAGAACCGCGGCGTGCTCGGCTCGTCGGGCAGCACCTGCTGGATCGTCAGACCCGGTGAGTCGCCATCGGTGAGCTGCACGTCGAGCGAGATGCACCTATTGGCCCCGCCGCCGCTCGTGCAGGGGGTGGAGATCGCCGCAAGCACCTCGCCGTGCACCGGCCGCTGCCCGAACCCGATGTCGACACCGCCGCGGGGCGGGTCACCCGGCCAGGTCAGCCACAACCCGACCAGGGTGGCCAGCGCCACCGGCACCAGGACCGCGACCAGCAGCATCCGTACCCGGCGAGAGGCCGGTGGCGCCGGGCCGTGGCCGTGACCGTGTCTCGGCCCGGCCGGCTCAGCGTCGCCCCGGTAGTGGTGCCTGCCGCTGCTGCGGCTAGTGGCACTCATCGGGCGGGTGCACTCATCGGCTGGGTGTCCCTCTCTGCTCGGTTTGTTCGGGGTGGGCGACGTCATCACGCGCACCTTCGACACCCCGGAGTTCCGCGGATTGACCTTCTACGAGGTGCGGGCCCGCTCGATCCTCGACAAGGTACCGGGCGCCTCCCGCATGCCCTTCGACTGGACACTCAACCCCTACCGGGGCTGCAGCCATGCATGCAGATACTGCCAACCGGGGGGCACCCCGATCTTGATGGCCGACGGGGCGCCCAGCGGTTCGCCTACTGTCGACCTGGCCGAGACTGCCTGATGGGAGCCATCGAGCCGGGTTGAGGGAGTTACTCGCTCGGGCGGACCGCGGTGAGGATCTCGCCGAGGGTGCTCGTGATCGTCGCGAGGGTGGCCTTGATGTCGGCCAGGTCCCGACCGTGCGCGTCCAAGGTCTTGGTGTGCGCGTCCAAGGTCTTGGTGTGCTCGTCCAAGGTCTTGGTGTGCGCGTCCAAGGTCTTGGTGTGCGCGTCCAAGGTCTTGGTG
>JBOHFT010000336.1:0-2856 GCA_050699815.1 Pseudonocardiaceae bacterium
GCGACCCGGCTCCTGATCCGCCGGGTCCGCCTGGACATCGACGCCGGGCAGGTCTCGGCCGACCCCCGCTCCCGGCGCCGCCGCACCCTGCACCCCGACCAGCGCGCCCTGCCCCTGGACGAGCTCGCCAGGCTCGACGCGGTGTATGGCTACTCGTTCATCGTGATTCTGTGGAATCAGATTTGTCCAGTTTATGTTTTTTTGCCCTGGTTAACGGCCACGATCGGGAGCTGGGTCGCGGTCGGTGGGACTCCGATCTCGCGTGGGGTGGGGCCGGCGGGTGTGGGGATGTCGGTGAGGCGGCTGAGGAGGCCGTCGAGGGCGGCTTGTCCGTCGTCGACCGCGGCGCGTTCGTCATCGGTGAGTGGGATGGAGGCGAGCATTCGCTGCAAGTTGTCTTTGGCCTCAAGGAGTTGGGCCTTGGTGGAGCCCTTGGGGGTGTAGAAGTCGCAGCGTGCGCAGGCCATCCGGTGCGGGCACTGCTCGAAGAAACTGTAGGTGCACCAGCCGTGGCCCAGGTCGTAGTGCTGCCATGGCTCGCCGGCCGCGGCAGCGCCGGAGGCAACGGCGTCGCGGTCGAGGAGCACTTCGATGGTGCGGATGTTGCGGGCGAAGTAGCCGGCGTCGGTGTAGGCCCTGGTCAGCGTATTCGGGGTGATCTTGGCGTAGTGCTGGGTGGTGCTCGGTGTCCGGTGCCCGAGCCAGGCCTGCAGCTCGAACAGTGTCATCGGTTCCTTGGCGTTGTAGAGCTGGCTGGCGATGGTGGATCGGGCCCGGTGGCTGGTGATGTTGCCGCGCACGTCGGCGGCCGGAACGCCGGCCTTGCGACACAACGCCGGGATGATTGTGCGGTTGATGTAGTTCTTGGCGACCGGCTGGGCGCGGACGGAGAACAGCATGTCGACGTGTTCGCCGGTTTTGCGGTCAGGCCGCGTGGGCTGGGCGGGCCGCAGGGCCTGCCAGGCGTCGATGGCCTGGCCCAGCAGCGGGTCGACCGGTTTGGTGAACGCGGTCCCGGTCTTGTGGACGGGCACGTCGAGCAGGCAGACGGCGTCCTCGGCCAGGACGTCGCGGGCGTCACCGGGGATCGGCGTGCCGTCGTGCTGCCAGCGGATGCAACCCACCCGCAGCCGGGTGATCTCATCGCTGCGCAGCCCGGAGAACAGCCAGGTCAGCGTGACCGCGCGGATTAGTTCCATCGGGTAGTAGGTGCCCGCGGAGGTGCCGGGCAGGTCGGTCCCGGCCAGGTTCAGCCCGGCCCACAGCAGCTTGGCCCACACCTCGTCGGCGATCACCCGTGGGTTGGTGCCGATCAGCGCGGCCACGCTTCGGGGCACGGCCAGCGCGCCGGACGGGTCGAACCGGCGGGGGAACCACTCCCATTCCTGGCCGTCGCGGAAGAACGTGCGGGTCGACACGAGGATGTAGGCCTTGGTGCGCGGGGAGATCGGGGCGCCGGCACGGACGCCGAGCGCATCGCGGCGCTGCACGTAGTCCCCGACACACATCCGATCCACCGCCGCGACCCAGGCGGCGCAGACCTGGCGCGTCCACTGGCCCGGCTCGGTGATCTCGGGGTGTTCGGCGGCCAGCCACCGCCCGGCCTTGGCCATCAGGGTCCGGATGGTGGAGCGGACCTTCGGGGTCAGCGTCGAGGTGGCATACCAGCGCTCAACCCACGCTATCCACCTCGCGTCCGCCCCGGCGATGACCGCCGCGCCGTGGTAACCGCTACGCACCGGGGGATCACAGTGGCCCAGCGCAGCGACGGCGCGCTGCAGCGCGTAGAGCACCGGCTCGTGGTGGGCGGGGGTCGCCGGGTGCGCCCGCAGCCGCTCAAACGCCGCAGTGCTCAAATCCTCCAGCCGGGGGCTGCGGTTGATCAGCAGCGCCTGGCTGAACGCTCCACGCCACCGCGGCTGAGTATGGGTGCCGCGGTAGCCCCACCGGCCGAGAACCTCACCGTAGCGGTGCAGCGACTCCTCGACCGCGCCGGCACCGAACACCAGCCGCGCCAGGTGCAGCCGGTTGAACGTGCCCAGGTGCTGAAAGTCGTTGAATCCGCTGATCAGCCAGCCCAACGCGATAACGAACGGACGCACTGCCGTCTCCGGCAGCACCGCCCTGGCCGCAACGAACTGCTCGGCGCTAGAACCGAACAGCTGCACCCACTCCCACGACGTCCAGGCCCAGTAGGACCGGCCGGTCTGCGCGCAGTGCGCCAGGATCAGCCCGGCCGCATCGCGGCTGGGCCGCCGGCAGCCAGCGACATCGTCATGGTGCAGCGCTGCCCGCGCCGCGTCGAGAGGTTCGACCAGCCGGGCGAGCACGACCCACCGCGAATCACCAGGCGGCGCGCCGCGAGCGCGGCTGCGACGCAGCCCCGCCACGCCACGCTCAGCGAGCGCGTGTGCCTCCGGGCCGGTCAGCTCCGCCCGCCGGTCATAGCCACTGGCATCGAGCCCAGCCGTCCACCCCGACGGCCCGCTCACCGCGGCGGGAACGGCCCGCGAGACGGCGTTCACGTGCCGGTGCCAGCCACAGCGCCGCCACCAGCGGGATCGGTGAGCATGCTGACACGCCACGCGTGGATCTGCGCCATCCCGTGGCTGAGCTTCTCCGACAGCTCGCGACCGGACAGGTGGATATACCGCAGCGTGGAGTCGGTACTCCCATGACCGGCGAAGGTGGCGATCGCATGCAACTCCCAGCCCGACCGGGCCAGATCGGTCAAACACAGATGCCGCATCGTGTGGGTGGAGAACCGGGGCACCCCGGCCGCCAGGGCGACCCGGCGCACCACCTTCGACCAGGTCCATAAAGTCAACGGCTCGGCGTAGTTGCGCCGCGACTCCG
>JBOHFT010000337.1:0-2845 GCA_050699815.1 Pseudonocardiaceae bacterium
GCGGACACGGCGTCCCGGCGGGGGACGCAAACGGCTGACCGCCACCGACCCGGAGCTGGTCGCCACGCTGAAACGGCTGGTAGACCCGGCCACGCGCGGAGACCCTGAATCGGCGCTGTGCTGGACGCCGAAGTCGACGCGGACGCTGGCTGATGAGCTGGGCAAGCAGGGCCATCAGGTCGGCTGCCGCACCGTGGCCAAACTGCTCAAAGCCATGGGTTTTGCCCTACGTTCCGCACGTGAGTGGCGGGCTTTAGGGTGATTTATCGGTTCCAGCCTTCGGTGCGTTGGGCGATGCGTAGGGTGAGTTCTTCGAGTTCGGCGAGCAGGGCGCGTAGCCGCTGGGCGTCAGCCAGCCAGGGGCCGTAGCGGGTGAGTTGGTCGTCGGTGAGGTTGCGGGTGAGGGTCTTGCCGTCGATCTTGCGGGTCCACTGGTGGTAGGGGCCGTGTAGTTGAGGCGGGTCGGCGGCGCAGCGGCAGGTCGGTTTGCCGCAGCGCATGCTGCGTTCGGTCAGCGTGCCGGGCAGGGCGAACCCGGCGTCGGCCAGGCGGGCAGCGATGGCCTGCTGGGCGCGGCGTTCGGCTGCCGTCGGCTCGGGCGTGGCGGCCACCTCCTGATCGTCCATGGTGGCAGATCCACCAACCCACGTCTCTACAGTAGTAGACTGTAGACATGAGCGCAACGGATACGAGCACACCAGCCGCCAGACGGCGCGCGTGGGTGGACCCGCAGCGCATCCAGGCACGCGCCGAACGCGTCGGTGGCCTGCCGGTCGTCAACGCGGTGGGGGACCGGCTGGGCTTCGCCGACCTGGTGGCCCGCTACCTGGACCCTCCCGACGCCCGCTGTGCGCTTGCGGCCGACCGGGTGATCACGGTGCTGGTAGCCAACCTCGCGTTAGGCCGCCAACCCCTCTACGGGCTGGGCGCCTGGGCCACTGGTTGGGACCCGGCGCTGCTGGGCCTCGACGCCGCCCAGGTGGGCCTGCTCAACGACGACCGGGTCGGCCGCGCCCTCGACGAGCTGTTCACCGCCGACCGCGCCAGCCTTGTCACCGCGCTGGGCCTGGCCGCGGTGCGCGCCTACGGGATCGACTGCTGCGAGCTGCACAACGACTCGACATCACTGACGCTCTACGGCGCCTACCACGCCGCCGACGGGTCCCCCCGCGGCGGGCAGACGCCGGCTCGGCCGGCTCGGGGCCACAGCAAAGACCACCGGCCCGACCTCAAACAGCTCGTGTGGGTCCTGACCACCGCCGCCGACGGGGCGGTGCCGATCACCTACCGGCTGGCGGACGGCAACACCGAGGACTCCACCACGCACATCGCCACCTGGGACGCCCTGGCTGCCATGCTCGGGCGCGCCGACTTCTTGTACGTGGCGGACTGCAAGCTGGCGACCCGGGACAACATGGCCCACATCCACACGCGCGGCGGGAGGTTCGTCACCGTGCTGCCCCGCTCTCGCAAGGAGGACGCCAGCGGGCGGGCGTGGCTGGCCAGCGGGCCGATCGCCTGGACCGAGGTCGCCCGCAGGCCTGGCAAGCACGCCGCCGACCCGCCCGAAATCTGGTGGGCGACCCCCGCACCGGCGCCCTCCCAAGATGGCCACCGCATCGTGTGGGTACGCTCGTCGGCCAAACGCGCTCACGACGCCGCCGCCCGCGCCGCCCGCATCGACGCCGCCACCGCGGCGCTGGCCGCGTTGCAAGCCAAGCTGGCGTCCCCCCGCTGCAAGCTGACCAAGCTCACCGCGGTCCAAGACGCCGCCCGCGCCGCCCTCGACGGCGCAGGAGCCGGCCGCTGGGCCCATGTCGACGTGCACGACGACATCACCCCCGAATACCGTCAAGAAGGCCGCGGCCGGCCCGGCCGCAACACCCGCTACCGACGCGTGGACCGCCACCACTTCCGACTGTCCTGGACCATCGACGCCGGCCGGGTCGCCCACGACGCCGCCTCTGACGGCTGTTTCCCGCTCATCACCAACGACCACGACCTGACCCCCGCCGAACTGCTGGCAGCCTACAAGGGCCAACCCCACCTGGAGCGCCGCCACGCGACCCTCAAAGGCGTCCTCCACGCCGCCCCCGTCGAACTCAAAAGCGACACCCGCATCGACGCGTTCGCGTTCTGCCTATACACCGCGCTCCTCGTCCACGCCCTCATCGAACGCCAACTACGCCAAGCCATGACCGCCGCCGGGATCCGCCACCTCCCCCTCTACCACGAAGACCGGACCTGCAAGACCCCCACCGCCGCCCGCGTGCTCGAGATCCTCGAACCCCTCACCCGCACCCACGTCACCCATGAAAGCCACACCCTGACGGTCATCCAACCCGCCCCCACACCCCTCCAACACCAACTCCTCGACCTGCTCGATATCCCCACAGACGCCTACACCCACCCACCCACAAGTCCCGACCGAGAAATTCGGCCCAAAAGCCTCACCTGACATGCGGAACGCAGGTTTTGCGGCTGCGGGCCAACCGCAAAACCCGGGAAGGCGCACAGCATCCCGACCGCGACGCGCAGTTCCGCTGCCTCGCCGACCAGGTCAACGCGCATATGGACGCCGGGGATCCGGTGATCTCAGTGGACACCAAGAAAAAGAGCTATCCGAGTTCGCCAACGACGGACGGGAATACCAGCCCACGGGACAGCCCGAAGAGGTCAATGTCCACGACTTCCCCGCACCTGGCCGAGGGCAAGGCCATCCCCTACGGGGTCTACGACATCGCCCAGAACAGCGGCTGGGTGAATGTCGGGGTGGACCACGACACCGCCAGCTTCGCGGTCGCCACGATCGGCCGGTGGTGGCAGCAGGAGGGCCGCCACCGCT
>JBOHFT010000338.1:0-2801 GCA_050699815.1 Pseudonocardiaceae bacterium
GCCGCCACAACGTCTGTGTGGTGTCCGCGTCGACGGCGCGCTGCTCGGGGCCCGGCGAGGGGTCGGCGGCAGTTTCTGGCGCCGCGCCAGTGAGATACGGGCCAGGCTTGGCCTGGCGCAGGATGTGCAGGCATTCGCGGCGGGCGGTGGTCGCCAGCCATCTGCCCAGACGCTCGGGGAACTGCACTTGCCCGGCGTTTTCGGCCAGCCGCAGCCAGGTCATCTGTATCGCGTCCCGGGCGTCGGCGTCCTGCAGCCGAAACGACCGCACCGTTGCGGACACGAGCGGGCCGTACCGTTGGAGGATGTCGTCCCAGGCTGCCATTTCCCCATTGCGGGCCCGCACGAGCAGTTCCGTGGTGCGCCTGGGGTCCGCCAGCTGAGGCTGCGCCGTGCCGTCAGCCCCCTCTCCCGGTTCAATCATCACAGTTCAGGGTGCTTTCGTGCACGTACGTTGCTCATGTTGGCTCTCTCCTTGCGCTGCGCTCACGGCCGGGACAGCTCCAGCGGGTGCTGGCCGTGGTCACCGTGGCGTAGCCGCTCTTTCCCCGTTTGTGCCGACGTTCGTGAGATTAGGCCCAGACCATGGGGACTGGTCCCGGCCAATGCTCGTACCTTCCCGGGAGGGGTCCCGAGGTGTTCCGGTACAAACTTGGGCCAGGCACGCCAGCCGCTTTCGGTAGGAGGGACGGCAGCTTGTGTTAGGAATGACGGCGGTTCAGCTGGCCCGGCCGGCCGCCAATGACAATCTTGCGTTCCCGATATGCGTGCTCCTGGGGCTCTTGGTATGGAGCGTGCTCTTCGGGACCCTCATGATCTCCACTGCGATGAAGGGGAAGTGGGGTTTGTTCATTGTTGACTGGTTTTTTCCGGTATGCTGGGTCATTGGCGCGATCCGGCTGGCGATGCCGGATTCATATTGGGCGCAAGAGTGCTACGATCCCAGTAAAACGGACCGGGCCCGTGACCGTTTCAGTCGGCCACGGGCCATGGTTTTCCGCTGCGGAACCCAACGCACGGCTCACGGCACGGGACAGTTATCGAGGATGGCCAGGTCCGGCGGCACGAGGGTGGTTGACTGCACGAGTTCTTTCAGCAGGTTGTCGTTCAGCGCATTGCCGACCGGTTCGCCGACCTCCTCCCGGATCAGGCCGGCGACGCCCTCCTGGGACAGCCGGGCCCGGACTGAGACGATCATGTGCTCGACCCGCTTGGCCGTCCATCCGGACCCGGGCTGCAGCTCGGCGAGCTGGTCGGCCGCTTGCCGCCATGACAGCGGGTGCGGGTGTGCCTCGTGCAGCAGGTACCGCTGACCCAGCACGATCAGGGCAAGCCGCTCGTCTTTCTGCAGCCGCCATGTCCTCGGCAGCTGGGTGGGATCGCCGTGCCGCGACGACGGACGCTGCCCGCCGGGTCCCGTCACGTACAGCTCGAGGAGGTGCTCCCGCCCGCTGGAGCCCTGCACGAAAAGCGGCGTGTACCCCTCGGCCAGCGGGACCGGCTCCTCGTCGGGGAACAGCATCCGGGAACCCGGCAGCCGCAGCGGGCGCCGCCCGGTGTTGCCGACCCGCCACTGACCCCGGTGATGCGTCAGCAGGCCGTGCTGGCGGCTCACCTGCCGGTCGTCCTCACCCACACAGACGTGCACCTCCGGCCGGTTGCGCCCGAACAGGATGGTGCGCCCCTGCCGCGGCTTGATCACGATGCCGCCCGCGATGGCGAGCGCGAAGATCGTGCCGGGTGCCGAGGGCGGCACCCCCAGGGCCAGGCTGTCGTGCGCTGCCGGGAGCGGCTGGCTGTCCGCCTCGTCCACGCTGGCCTCCGTGGGATCCGCCTCGGCTCAGCGGGGCAACGGCAGTTTAGCCGCCGCGGCCGCGGCCAGCTCGGTGGCCGGTCCGCACAGCTGGTCCGGGGTCTGCGGGCCCCTGACGACGATCTTCAGCAGTTCGTCCGCCGGCTCCCCGTTCGCGTCGAAGCCACTCCGGTAGACCACCTGCGCGAGACAGTCAGCCTCGTCGGCTTCCGGCGCGATGTAGACGTCGTGACCGCCGAACTTCAGGTGGCGCCCGTCGCTCGAGTTCAACGGATCGTTTCGATCGAAGGCCAGCAGCACCGACAGCTTGCTGGTGTCGCTGCTCCAGCGGCACTCCCAATCCCCGAAGCCCGCCTCCGCAGCGCTGGCATCGGCACCGAGCACCCGGGTGACGGCGGTGGAGTCCAGCAGCGGGCAGGCGTCCATCCGGGCCAGCGACGCAGCGTCGGCCGGCGCCGCCCGCCGGGGAATCGCACCCCGGCCGAGCACGGCGACCACGTGGCCAGTGGCGGCGTCGGCCATGGCACACAGGTCCGCCGAACGGGGCTCGCGCCCGGGCCGCAGTTCGGCGGTGATCGAGACCCGATTCTGGTCGGCCAGCACCACCGTCCGGTTGCAGCGGTTGCCGTTCCGGGGCTCCCGGAAGACGCGAAGCGCTCCCACTTTCTCGCTCGTTCCCTCAGGTGGCCCCGGCTTGTCGAGCTCCACTGTGACCAGGACTCGACTGCCACCGCCCAATGTCACGATGACGTCACATCGATTGAAGTTGCCGTAGGCCGACTCATAGGTGGTCGTGCCGTTGCCGAACCGGCTGACGGCGCCAGCGTCGGTCAGCGCGCAGGGATCAGCCGTCCGGGGATCGCCCAGGACGGGCAGCGGCGAGCTGTCCGGGCGGAACACCAGCAGCCCGGCGACGGCCACCAGCGCGGCGACGCACGCGCCGGCGGTGGCCATGACGCGGCGCCGGGGGCGGCGCGCCGTCCCGGCC
>JBOHFT010000339.1:0-2787 GCA_050699815.1 Pseudonocardiaceae bacterium
GTTGGCCTCCAGGTCCTGCCCGTAGGTTGCCCACGTCACCCCGTCCACCCCCGGCGCGGCCTGGGGGCGGATCGCCCGGTAGGCCGCTCGGAGGCGGTGCAGGTCGACGTGGTGCAGCAGCGCCGTGAACCGTGCGTCCTTGTCCCTTCGTGCTACTTCACGCACACGGTCCAGCCCGTTTGTCACACCTGGCCCGGCACTGCGTCCGGGGCGTGTTGTGCTGTCCGTGTTCCCCTTGGCCAGCCCCCTTTCCTCCACCACCTCCGCGACCGCATCTGCGGCGTTGTTCGGCGGCTTCGCAGGTACTACGGGGCTGTCCGACTTCCCACGTTCGTTCATCTCAGGCTTGCGGCCTCAGCCTTTCCTGAGCGGCCCGCCCCGTGATCAACGGGACGGGCGAGCGTGGGACCTCCCGGTTCTCGCGCATGAGGACTCCGTACATGCACAGGTTCTCAGACCGCGCGGGGTCCGCCGACAGCTCGCGATAGCGCTGCCGGCGATGTTGCCTTCCGCTCATCGAGACGGCGTCGGCACCCCGAAGTAGGTGATTTCGCGGCTCATTAGCCCGGCCTGCACGTACCCCTGTCAACGCTTCGCCGACGTCCTCGCGGACGCAGACGCATGACTCGGGGCCATCGTGGGTCGCTACTCCTTCGATGTCAGGCGTTCTCATCCCTTTCCTCATGCCGGTTTATCCCGGCGCACCTCGATGCCCCAGTGGCCGCGGACGTGGGCCCCGAGGCGCTCGGCCCCGGCCCTGCCCTTGGCGACACTGGTCACGTAGTAGGAGGTCTCGGCCGAGGCCAGGACGTCGGCGAGGTCGGCGCGCTCGCGGTAGACGACGACCACCTGGGCCGCGTGCGGGAAGTCGACGCCCTCGGGTACGTCGCCGACCCGGACGTAGCGGTGCTCGGTGCGGCCGTGGCCACGGCTGGTGCTCTCGTGCTCGGGCGATAGGTCGGCCTCGCCGACCGCCTTGATCGCAGCGAGCAGCTTCGGCTGGTTCTCCTTGACCTGGAAGAGATAGTCGGCCTTCTTCTCGTCGACCACGAAGCGGGCGTGGTCGCGCTGGGCGTGCAGGGCGTCGGCGGTGACGAGCGCGCCGGCGATGTCGAGGCCCTCCAGCAGGGGGCGCAAGGCGGTGATCTCGTTCGACTTCTCGTCGACCTCCTCCTGGCCGACGACGACGCCTGAGCCGTGCACCATCGCCGAGAACAGATGGACCGCCCGGCCTTGGCCCCCCAGCGCACCGCGCAGCGACTTGCCGTCGAGCGCCAGCACCAGGTCGTCGTCGCCTACCCGCCCGCGGCGGGCCTGGTCGAACAGCCACGCGCCCACGGCCCGGTCCAGCGCCGCCGCATCGATCGCCCCCAGCGCCCGGCGGAAGGTATCGAGGTGAGGTGCGACATAGCGACGCCGCACGGGGTGGTACTTCGCTCCCAGGCGGCGCAGGACCTCCTGGGGGCAGTCCGCCGCGTACTCGCCGATGGCGCTCACGCTGCGGGCGCCGGCCAGGGTGGCCGCAGTGGCGATGGCCAGGATGGAGGCGAGGCTGTGGCGCACACCACGCCGGCGGCGGTGGTCCACGACCGCCTCCAGCGCGCCGAGCAGGCCGTGATCGCCGTCGAAGTCCAGTGCGTTCAGGTCGATCACGGTCCCTCTCCTCGTCGTGAGTGCAAGGTGGTCGAACTCGGTGGTCAAGATGCGCCGCGCGTCTCGGCGCAACAGCCGGGCCAGGACGACCTTGGGCTTGCCGTGGTAGTGGTAGCGCCCTCCCGAGCGCCCATAGCCGAGCGTGCGGCCGAGGATGGAGAAGCCCCCTGCGACATAGCAGGTGCCGTGGTGGCGTTCGGGGTCGACGAAGGTCTCGACCATGACGACGGGGTGCCCCCAGCGGGCCTCGAAATCCCCGCTCAGGCGGGCCAGCGCCTTGGCCAGCACGTTGGAGGCGAGGTTGGGGGCCCGCAGTGCCGGCAGCACGCAGAACCGCTGGTTGTTGGTCACGTAGCGCAGCCGGCGGAAGTGCTGGTCGTCGCTCCAGCCGATGAAGTCGTCGCGGGGGCGGCAGCTCAGCGCGGCGGCACCGAAGCCCACCAGCGCGGCCCACTCGCCGCCCGGCGAGACCGCGACGTAGCGCATCGTCTCGCCCACCAGGTGGCTGCCGAGCCAGTGGTGGCGCTCCAACAGGTCGTCGAAGCGGCCGCGCTCGACCGCCGAGATCGGCCGCACCGCCAGCGCGCCCAGCACGGGGTCAGCCACCCGGGCGCTCGCCTGCGTGTGCGGGGGCTGGTAGCCGGGCCTCGACGACGTCCATGCCCACCGGAGCGGTGCCGTCGTAGTTCGGCGCGCTCTGCCAGGCGCAATCGACGACGACGGGGCCTTCGATCTCGTCCACGAACATCGTGCGCCAGCGCCGCGACGCCTCGGCGGGGAGCACGCCTGCGCTCGTCGTGCCCGCTGCCTGGTAGACGACGACCATGGCACGTCCGGCGGCCCAGCCCAGCACATGGGGACACACGACACGCTCATGGCCGTGGTAGCGAGCCCGGACCGGGCGCCGCTGGGCGAGCGCCCGGGCCAGGACATCCCATGCTCGAGGCCGTTGGCGCACACCCCCAGCGCTCGGCGCGTACGCCACCATCTGCGACACCTTGGGGCTCGACATGGCCCGAACATCTACCACCCGCGGGGCCGGAGCGCCAGTACCCTCGCGTCAGGCCAGGTCAGGCCCTACGTTGAGCGACTTTGCTGGTAGCCCTGCCCTCCCCCCGCGCCCCCCTCCACAGC
>JBOHFT010000340.1:0-2772 GCA_050699815.1 Pseudonocardiaceae bacterium
TACAGATTCGAGCGGCGACGTTGTCGATACTGGTTTCCCACAACCGTGCGGTGTGGTCGGCGCTGGCGGTGGCCAGCGTGTGCCCGTCCGGGCTGAAGATCACCCCGGTGACGGTGCCGGTGTGGCTGGTGAGGACAGCCAGCAGAGTGGGCTGGCGCAGGTCGTGGACATCCCACAACCGTGCGGTGTGGTCGGCGCTGGCGGTGGCAAGCGTGTGCCCGTCCGGGCTGAAGACCACCCCGGTGACGGTGCCGGTGTGGCCGGTGAGGGTTGCCAGCAGGCTGGGCTGGCGCAGGTCACTGATCTCCCATAATAGCCCGCTGCCGTCATCGCTGGCGGTGGCCAGCGTGTGCCCGTCTGGGCTGAAGGCCACCGAGCGGACTTCGTTGGTGTGACCAGTAAGTGTAGCGAGCAGGCTGGGCTGGCGCAGGTCGTGGACATCCCACAACCGTGCGGTGTTGTCGGCGCTGGTGGTGGCCAGGGTGTGCCCGTCTGGGCTGAAGGCCACCGAGTAGACGCCTTCGCCGTGGCCGGTGAGAGTGCCCAGCAGTCCGGGATGGTGCAGATCGCTGACATCCCACAACTGAGCTGTGTAATCGAAACTGGCGGTGGCTAGCGTGCGGCCGTCGGCGCTGAAGGCCACTGAATAGACACCCTTGTTGTGGCCGGTGAGGATGCTCAGTGGCTGGGGGTCGTGGGGATTGCTGATGTCCCACAACCGTGCCTTGTTGTCGTAGCTGGCGGTGGCCAGGGTGCGACCGTCCGGGCTGAAGGCGACCGCGGAGACGCCGCTGGTGTGGCCAAGGAGAGTACCCAGCGGGCTGGGATGGTGAGGGTCGCTGATGTCCCACAGCCGCGCGGTTCGGTCGACCTTGTAGACGTTGTCGACGCCGGTGGTGGCCAGGGTGTGCTTGTCCGGGCTGAAGGCCACCGCGGAGACGACGTCGGTGTGTCCGGCGACGAGGGGTCCAGGGATGTCCCACAGCCGCGCGGTGTGGTCGAGGCTGGCGGTGGCCAGGGTGCGGCCGTCCGGGCTGAAGGCCACCGAGATGACGGTTCTGGTGTGCCCAGTGAGGGTGCCCCGTGGGCGGGGCTGGCGGGGATCGCTGATATCCCATAGCCGTGCTGTTCTGTCGGCGCTGCCGGTGGCCAGGGTGCGGCCGTCCGGGCTGAAGGCTACCGAGTGGATGTCAACGGTGTGTCCGGTGAGGGTGCTCAGCAAGTAGGGCTGGCGGGAGTCGCTGATATCCCATAGCCGTGCTGTTTTGTCGGCGCTGCCGGTGGCCAGGGTGCGGCCGTCGAGGCTGAAGGCTACCGAGGCGACGTCTGCGGTGTGTCCGGTAAGAGTGCTCAGCGGGTGTAGCTGGCGCAGGTCGCTAATGTCCCACAGCCGGGCGGTGTCGTCGGCGCTGCCGATACCAAGGGTTTTGCCGTCTGGGCTGAAGGCCAGCGACCAGACACTGCCATTGCCGGTTACGGTGCCCAGCGGGCTGGGCTGGCCCGGGTCGCTGATATCCCACAGCTGCGCTGTGCTGTCGCTGCTGGTGGTGGCCAGGGTGCGCCGGTCAGGGCTGAAGGCCACCGACCAGCCGCCGGCGTGGTCGGTAAGGGTACTGAGCAAGCGGGGCTGGCGCGGGTCGCTGACATCCCACAACCGCGCCTTGCTGTCAGCGCTGGTGGTGGCCACGGTGTGCCCGTCGGGGTTGAAGGCCACCGAGCGGACGAAGCCGTCGTGGCCAGTGAGGGTACCCAGGGGGCTGGGCTGGCGCGGGGCGCGGAGGTCCCACAGCTGCACAGTTTTGTCGCCGCTGGCGGTGGCCAGGGTGTGCCCGTCGGGGCTGACGGCCACCTCATAGACGTCGCTGGTGTGGCCGGTCAGCCGGGTGGCGTAGGGGTTGGCAAAAGTGCTGAGCAGACTGCTGCGAGCTTCCGTGGTGGGGACAAGCCGGAAGGCGGCCAGACCGAGTTGGGCGGCCAGGGCAGGGTTTGCGGCGCGCAGCCCTGTTGCCTGTTCGGCGACCCGCCGGGACACCGCCTCATCCCGTTGCCGCTGGGCGGTGCGCTGCTGAACGACCGCGACAGTGGCCGCTGCCAGGGCGAGGACGAGCAATACCGACAAGACCGTGACGGCGCGACCCCGCCGGATACGGTCCCGGTAGATGCTGCGGCGCAGGAAGTCGCGCGCTGTCGGGTTGAGCTCGACGCGGTCAGTGACCACGTGGTGGGCGCGGATGTGGGCGCCGGTTTCGGTCACGGCGGCGGCGAGTTGCCCGCGTTCCCACAAACGGGACGGTGGACGACCATCGCCGTCCCATTCAGTGGCGGCTTGCTCGACTGCGCGCCGGGCTCGCAGTGCTGACACGTTCTCCCCGATTGCCTGCGCCATGGGGGGCCAGGCTGACAGGAACGCCTCGTGCGCGACCTCGACGACCACGCTGCCGTTGTCAGTGTCGGTGGTCACCAGGCGCCGTGTGACGAAGGCGTCCAGCTCGGCGATCACTGGAGTGGACAGCACGTCTCGGGACACCCGCCGTCGGGTGGGCCGGCCCTGCTCATCGACGGTGATCAGCAGCATCAGCCCCGTGATCACCTCCGCAGGGCTCCGGCCGCTGGCTGCGGTCGCTGCGGCGAGAGCCGCATCGGCTTGGCGGGCCAGCGCACCCTGCACCCCGCCGAGCTCCTCATAGCGCCGGGTAGCGGGGGACGCATTGCTGCGTCCCCCGCCCCCTGATATGGAGGGCGGTTTGTCAAGTGGGCATGGTGAAGCGGTGT
>JBOHFT010000341.1:0-2754 GCA_050699815.1 Pseudonocardiaceae bacterium
GCGATCGGGATCTGCCGAGAGGCCGGGCCAGTCCTCGACGGCGCAAAGACCGAGAACCTCCTGGAGGTCGCGGTGCTCATAACTGCGGTAGTCCACCATGGCTGCCAGCCTCCCCGCGAGGTCTAGATCTCTTGGGGGCGGAGCCCCCGAATTTTGTGACAAGAGTTCATGCGGCCGTGTCGAGTCGGGCGTCGGTGATGTAGGTGGTGAGTGAGCGGTCGATCTGTGCCAGGGCGCGACGAAGCTCGACGGGTGCCGGTGGCTGGTCGCCGGCGTCGAGGAGCGGTGCGAGCAGACGGCCGCGCAGCTTGGTATAGAAGACCGCGGTTCGGATCCCGTGGGGGGTGAGCCGGTAGGTGATGGTGCCGGGGATCCGTTCGATCAGTCCGTGGAGCCGGAGGCGGCGAAGGTCGTAGCTCATTTGGTTGGTGGTGTAGTCCTTGCCGAGGAGTCCGGCGACAAGCCCGCGAAGGCTCTTGTTCGTGAGGCCGGTGACGGCGTGGACGATGCAGCACAGCGCACCGGCCAGGGCCATGGCGCGGGGATCCCCGAAGCGCAACGCTCCGGTTCGTTGGCCCTCTCGGTTGTAGGGCTGGTGGAGACGGTCGAACAGACCGTCTCCAATGGCACAGCTCTGGCCGGCACGCTCGACAGACAGTAGACGGGCGTTGACCTCGCGGGCTTTGGCAACCAGCTCGGGCAGGTGCTCGAGACGGGCCAGGACCCCGATGTCGGATGGCTTGTTGATGACGGTCTCGATGCGCAGCGCTCTCCCTTCCTTGAGGTACTGCTTGACGCGGCTGTGCTTGTAGGCGAAGTCCATCTTCACCTCGGTGCCCGGCCCGAACACCCGGGTCCGGAACTGGCCGGGGGTGGTCTTGCGGACCTGGCGGGCGAAGACGACGGCGACCTCGTCGGGCCGGCCGATCCCGATGTTGTCTGCGACGAGGGCTTCGAAGAACCGCCGCGCCCGGCGAGGGTCATCGAGCACCAGGGTGCGGGACACTTCGACTTGGCGCATCGACAGCTCCCACCAGTACCCGCCGGCGCGGTCGTCGTCGGTGAAGGGCGTGGGGATCTGGGCGATCCATCGGTCGAAGAAGCCCTGCACGTCTGCGGGCCCGAACCGCTCACAGATCGCCGCCAACTCCTCGGGGTCCTCGCAGGACGCGAACCCGTTGGCCAGGGCGCGAAAACCAATCCCGGCATGGCTTGCTTGGCGCTTGGCCCACTCATGGCCGTTGACCCAGACCTTGGCCGGATAGGGGAAGTAGGTGCAGATCTTGATGAACCCCACTCCGAAGTCAGGATCGAGCACGTAGAAGTAGAGGGTCCCGACCCGTCGTGAGGACTTGGTGAACTCGAACGATGCCACCCCAGGGGTTTCCGAGCGGTTCCGGGCACCGAAGACCCACTGGAACTCCTGGGCCGACACGATCGCCACCACCCCGAAGCGGCCCGCCGCCTCAGCGGCGTCGACATAGGGCTTCACGTGATCGATCTTGCGGTCATCCCATCGAGAGCGGTCTGGCTTGGCCAGCCGCAGCACCGGGACGTCACGCTGCGCAGCGAACTTCTTCACCGCCCGCACGAACCGGTCACCGATCTGGGAGAACAACGCCGGCGAGGGCACCGGGTTGCCGAGGTGGTCACACAAGAACCGCACCACTTGGCCACCGACTTGCAGGTTCGGGACGTAGGCGTTCAGCAGCATTCGATCCACGCACTGCACCTCGAGGCTCACATGACCGTCGAGCACCTCGTTGATGTTCGTCACCGTCGACATGCACACAGCCTGCACGCACGAGGGCCGGCTTCGCCGGCCCGACCACCTCAGGATCACAACGGCTGCGTCAGGTGGGGGCCGGGGGGAGGGCCTGCCCTCCCCCCGCTAACTAGGCTGCCCCATAACACCACGTTCCGATCGCGACCGCCGGCTGCCCCGAAACGCCGGGGGCGGGACGCCGCCAGTGGCATCAGCTGACGTCCCAGCCCGGCCCCGGTACCCGCACGACTTCAGCACGAGCAGGGGCGCTGGATAACACCGGCACCGTCAGCTCCCCAACGGCGTTCCCCCGGCTGCCGGTCCGACTCCGGACTGGCTGACCGAAGGGAGAGGGCCATGTCCACCAGCACCACCGCGAACTTGTCCTGGCCGACGACACCGCCGATCGGGCCGAGGTGATGGCCGTCGCCGGCTTCCTCGCCGGCTACTGCGGCCACACCCCAATGAACATCCTGGTTTCTGAGCAGGTCGGGCCAACATCGGCATGGTGTTCATGACCGAGCCCCACCGACAGGGACCCGACTCATTCGCAGCCGCGTTCTGGCTCGCCCTGAGCCAGCCTCAGCAGCCGACGGTGGCGCGCAGGGTCCGGCAGGCCCGAGCCATCCGGGGTGGGGTCAAGGTGGCCAGGTGCCGCCGGCACGCCGTCCTACGCGACTGTCAGCTTCAACTCCGACACGACTCCCCGGTGGGACCGGGTGAGGGCCGCCACCACCACCCGGTCGATCCGGTCGGCGACGGGGTTGCGGGTGAGGACCAGCACCGGTCGGTCGCCGCCGCCCAGTGTGGCGGCGAACCAGATCTCACCCCGCCGCACGATCCCGCCGATCGCCCAGTCGGCCCGGTCCGTCCAGTCCGTCCAGTTCTCGGAGGGACCCCAGTCATCGGTCGCGTCCAGGGCCAGTTCGTCGGTTTCGGCGGCCAGCCGGGCCAGGTGGGCGGCCAGGGCGTCACGGAGCAGCCCGGAG
>JBOHFT010000342.1:0-2751 GCA_050699815.1 Pseudonocardiaceae bacterium
ACACTCGTACGATTCCCAATCACTGGGGCCTCCCACATCTGTGGCACTACCGGCCAGGCCGCTCCTGCCGGCAACCCACGATCACATGTGAGCGAGGCCCCAGCCCGAACTCACATACCGTCTAAGCAACGGGCCCGGTTCGCGCAGCTGCTGGGCCCAGCGCTGGGCGGTCCGGTGCAGGTGGTCGCCACCCTGCGGCCGGAGTTCCTGCACCAGCTCCTGGTCGACCCCGAGCTGGCAGTATTACCGACCCGCACCCACACCCTGCGGCCGCTGCGCCGCGACGCCCTGCAGGCCGTGATCGAAGGCCCAGCCAAGCTGACCGGTATCGCAGTCGACGACGATCTGGTGACCCGGCTGGTCGACGACACCGACAGCGGGGAGGCCCTGCCGCTGCTGGCGTTCACCCTCGCCCAGCTCGCCGACGGCGTTAGCCGCGGCGGCCAGCTCTCCACGGCACGCTACGACCAGCTCGGTGGGGTCCAGGGTGCCCTGGCCCGCCAGGCCGACGCAGCCCTGGCCGACGCGACCACAGCCACCGGGCGGCGCCGCGAGGAGGTCATCACCGGGTTGCTGCGGCTGGTCACCGTGGACGAACAGGGCCAGCCCACCCGGTGGCGGGCCCCTCGTGGTGACCTGCCCGAGCCGGTGACCCGAGAGCTGGACGCCTTCGTCGCACGGCGGCTGCTGATCACCGACAAAGACACCGGCAACGTGGTGGTCGTCGGAGTGGCGCATGAGGCATTCCTGTCCGCCTGGCCCCCACTGGCCCAGGCGATCGACAAGAACAAGACAGCGCTGCGGGCCCGCCGTACGGTCGAACAGGCCGCCACCGAATGGAACGACGATCGCCGCCCAGCCGTCCGGCTGTGGGAACGCGGCCAACTCGCCGCCGCGGTGGCCGACACCGGCGCCCGCATCTAGGCCCACGACCTGGTCACCGACCACGTGGAACTCAGCCCGACAGCCCGCACCTTCCTGCGCGCCAGTATCCGCCGGGACCGCTTCCGGCGAGGGCGCGCCGTCACCGTCTTGTCGGTGCTGCTCGCCCTCGCTGTGGTCGCGGCGGGGATCGCCGTCGTCCAGCAGGGCGCTGCGGAGCACCAGCGCAAGATCGCGGTGTCCCAGAAGGTCGCGGGACAGGCCCTGGCGCTGCGCGCGACAGACTCGGCCCTAGCCGCCCAACTCAGCCTGGCCGCCTACCGGCTTGCCCCCACCACGGAAGCGCGCGGCAGTCTGCTCAGCACCTTCGCCACCCCCTACGCCACCAGCTGACCGATCACACCAACATCGTCAACTCGGTGGCCTTCAGCCCCGACAGGCGCACTCTGGCCACCGCCAGCGAGGCCAGCGCCGACGGCACTGTGCGATTGTGGGATGTCCGCGACCCCCACCGTCCCAGCCCCCTGGGCACCCTCCCCGGCTATACCAGCACGGTGTACTCGGTGGCATTCAGCCCCGATGGGCACACCCTGGCCACCGCCAGCAAAGACACCACCGCGCGATTGTGGGATGTCAGCGACCCCCGCCATCCCAGCCCGCTCAGCACTATCAACAGCCACATCGGCAACGTCCGCGCAGTGGCTTTCAGTCCAAACGGGCGCATCCTGGCCATCGCTAACGAAAGCACCGTGCGATTGTGGAAGGTCAGTGATCCGCACCGAAGTCTCAGCAAACTGAGCCCCCTCCCCGGCAACACCGGCGCCGTCCACTCGGTGGCCTTCAGCCCCGACGGGCGCACCCTGGCCACCGCCAGCTACTACCACGTCGCGCGGCTGTGGAATGTCAGCGACCCCACCATCCCAGCCTGCGGAGTACCCTCACCGGCCACACCAACACCGTCCACTCGGTGGCCTTCAGCCACGATGGGAGCACCCTGGCCACCGGCAGCGCCGACAAGACTGCGCTGCTGTGGGAAACCGACGACAACAGAGTCGCCGATCAGATCTGTCGCATCACCCCTCCTATCACCAAAGAAGAAGAGTGGGCTCTATACCTGCCAGGCATAACTTATCGACCCCCATGCCTGCATGATGCCCCCTTGGCAGACCGATGACGGCGCCCTCCGCAGCCCATCGCCATCCCACCCCGGTGGGGCCCGTGAACTCGACGCCACGGACGTTTCGCCCACCGGGGACGTCGGTGGTGCCGAGTTCACGGCGGTGACGCCACCGCGCCTCGTACCAGTGGGCCTCGGTTATCGTCTTCGGGTGCACACCAGGGAACTCCGCATCGAGACCGGCTCGTCCGAGCAGGTGCGTGACCTCACCGCGCAATGCCGGGCGTTCCTCCACGAAGCGGGCGCCAGTGATGGCCTGCTGCACGTGTGGGTGCCGCATGCCACCGCGGGGCTCGCGGTGATCGAGACCGGGGCGGGCAGCGACACCGACCTGCTCGCCGCGCTGCGTGAGCTGCTGCCCGCTGACGGACGATGGCGCCACCAGCACGGCTCTCCCGGGCACGGCAGGCACCACCTGCTGCCCGCCCTGCTGGCGCCCTACGCCAGCGTCCCGGTGCTCGGCGGGCAGCTCGCGCTGGGCACCTGGCAGTCGATCTGCCTGGTGGACACCAATGTCGACAACCCGGTCCGCACTGTCCGGTTGAGCTTTCTGCCAGGCTAATGCCTAACGGGGTTTCACCCCAGCCCGACGAGGCGTGCCGTGGCTGGTTTGGGTAGGCGGGCTCCGGTCGGCGGGATGTAGACCGTGACCGGCGTGCCGGTCCGGTGTATGAAACCGCTCGTAGCGGTTT
>JBOHFT010000343.1:0-2675 GCA_050699815.1 Pseudonocardiaceae bacterium
CGTCGGGGGTGAGGAGGTCGGTGCGGTTGATCGGGGCGTCGGGATCGGCGATTGCTGTTTCGAGCAGGCGTGTCCAGCGGGTGAACAGGGTGTGGATGGTGGGCTGGTCGAACAGGTCGGTGGCGTACTCGATGACCCCGTGCAGACCCTGGGGGGTTCCGTCGGGGTCGTGGTGTTCCCAGAGGTAGATAGACAGGTCGACTTTGGCGGTCCCGGTCGAGGCGGGCTGGATGCGGGTGTCCAGTCCGGGCAGGGTGAACTCGGGGCGGGGGGTGTTCTGGACCGCGAGCATGATCTGGAACAGGGGGTGATGCGCGAGGGAGCGGGTGGGGTTGAGGACCTCGACGAGGTATTCGAAGGGCACGTCCTGGTGGGTGTAGGCGGCCAGCGCGGTCTCCCGGACCCGGCGGATCAGGTTCCGGAAGCTGGGGTTGCCGGTGGTGTCGGTGCGCAGCACCAGGGTGTTGACGAAGAACCCCACCAGGTCGTCCAGGGCCTGGTCGGTGCGTCCGGCGATGGGGGATCCGATGGGGATGTCACCGCCGGCACCCAGTTTGGACAGCAGAGCGGCCAACCCGGCCTGCAAGACCATGAACAGGCTCGCCCCGCCGCGGCGGGCCAACTCCCGCAATCGCTGGTGCAGAGCGGGTTCGATCCCCACGCTGAGGTACTCACCGCGGTAGGACGCCACCGGGGGGCGGGACCGGTCGGTGGGCAACGTCACCTGGTCGGGCAGGCCGGCCAGCGCCTGAGTCCAGTACGCCACCTGGGTGGCGAACAGGCTGTCCGGATCGGCCCGGTCACCCAACAACTGGTGTTGCCACAGCGTGTAATCGACATACTGCACCGGCAACGGCGCCCAGCCCGGTGCCTGGCCCCGGCACCGGGCCGCGTACGCGAGAGCCACATCCCGCGAGAGCGGCCCCAGTGACCACCCGTCCCCCGCGATGTGATGCACCACCAGCACCAGCACCTGCTCGTCGGGCCCCAGCACCATCAATTCCGCCCGCAGTGGTATCTCACCGCCCAGATCGAACTCGTAGCGGGCCGCCGCCGTCACCGTCCGGGACAGATCGGTGCTGGTGGTCTCGGTGAGGTGCAGTGCCGGGCGGGCTGATCCAGGATCGAGGACCCGCTGATAAGCCACACCCTCGTGTTGGGGGAAAATGGTGCGCAGGCTCTCATGCCGCCCCATGACGTCGGCCAGCGCGGCCCGCAACGCCTCCCGGTCCAGCTCACCAGACAGGCGCAGCGCCAGCGGGATGTTGTAGGTGGCACTCGGACCCTCCATCTGGTGCAGAAACCACAACCGGCGCTGCGCGAACGACAACGGCACCCGCTCCGGGCGCTGCTCCCCTCGGGTCAGCGCTAACCGCGCCCGCCCCGACTGGTCCAACACCCCGGCCAAACCCGCCACGGTCGGGGCCTCGAACAGTGCCCGGATAGACAGCTCCGCCCCCAGGGCGGCGCGGATCCGGGCGATCAACCGGGTGGCCAGCAGTGAGTGCCCACCCAGATCGAAGAAGTCGTCCTCCACACCCACCACCGGCAGGTCCAACACCTCCGCGAACAACTCGGCGAGGATCTGTTCCTGCGGTGTGCGCGGCGCCCGACCCCCCTCGACCAGCCCGAACCGTGGTGCCGGTAACGCGGCACGATCCAGTTTCCCGTTCCGGGTCACCGGCAGGGAATCCAGCACCACCACCACCGCGGGCACCATGTACTCCGGCAACTCAACCCGCACCCACTCCCGCAGTGCCTCTGGCCGACACCCCTCGCCCTGGGCCGCTGCCACATACGCGACCAGCTGCGTGTCCCCGGGCTGGTCCTGTCGGGCGAGGACCACCGCTTGGGTCACCCGCGGATGCCGCCGGAGAACGGTCTCGATCTCCCCCGGCTCGATCCGGAACCCCCGCACCTTCACCTGCTCATCAGCCCGGCCCACGAACTCCAGATCACCCCCGGTGTTCCACCGGACCAGATCACCCGTCCGATACATCCGCTCACCCGGACCACCGAACGGACACGCCACGAACCGCCCCGCCGTCAACCCCGCACGGTGTAGATAGCCTCGCGCCAACCCCACACCCGCCACATACAACTCACCCACCACACCCGGCGGCACCAGACACAAACCGGCATCCAGCACGAACACCCGCGTATTCCTGATCGGCCGACCAATCGGCGGAAGCAGCGGCATCGCCTCCGAGAGTGGGTTGCTCATGGTGGCGCACACCGTGGCCTCAGTCGGACCATAGGCATTGACCATCCATCGGCCCACCGACCAGGCCGCGACCAACTCAGGTGGACACGCCTCACCAGCCACGACCAGCGTGGTTACCTGGGGCAGGCTGTTCTCGGTCGGCAGCACTGCTAGCACCGACGGCGGCACTGTGATATGTGTCACCCGCTGATCAAAGGCCAGCGCGATCAGCGGCGCTCCCGGCAGCACCTGCTCTGCCGGGGCGACCACCAATGCCGCCCCCGACAACAGACCCATGCACAGCTCCCAGAACGACGCATCAAAACTGAGTGAGGCGAACTGCAACACCCGACTACCAGCGCCCAAGCCCAACCGATCGATCTGCGTTGCAACCAAACCGGAAACACCGGTATGGGTGATCATCACGGCTTTGGGGGTGCCGGTGGAGCCGGAGGTGTAGATGACATAGGCG
>JBOHFT010000344.1:0-2658 GCA_050699815.1 Pseudonocardiaceae bacterium
CGGCCGCGGCCGCAGTACGCGCCGCAACCCGGCGGCCCGGCGCGCAGCCGCTGCATCCTCCAACCAATCCAGAGCGCCGGTCACGGCCAGCGAGCTTACGAGGCGTCGGCCGAGGACTCCAGGGGTGGCTGCACCGCGAGCAGCTGGTCGTCGGGCATCGGCAGGAAGCGCGCGGCGTCGTGGTCGAGCACCAGTAGCCGGGCCGTGCGGATATCCAGGAACAGGCCCGTTATCTCCACCCGGCCTGCCGTGACGGCGTCGCGGACCGCGGGGTGCCTGCCGATCACCTCGACCTGGCGGGCCACGTTGACCATCGAGAGCTGATCCACCTCGTCGCGGCCCTCGTGGGCAGCCGCAATGCCGACCGGATGGCCGTCACGCAGCGCGTGCAGGCTCGGCAGGCCCCAGCGCAGCCACCGGCCCAGCGAGCCGTCGACGGTCGCGCCGTCGAGCAGCCCGTACATCGCTGCGCAGCCGGAATGCCCACAGACCATGATCGACGGCACCGCAAGGTGGTACACCGCGTACTCCAGCGACGCGGCGACCGACGTCTCGGACCCGTGCCCGGGTGGCGGCACCAGGTTGCCGAGATTGCGTACCGTGAACAGGTCGCCGGGGCCGCTGCTGGTGATCACGTTCGGCACCACCCGCGAGTCGGCGCAGGTGAGGAACAGGGCCCGCGGACGTTGCCCGTCCACCAGCTGTTCCAGGTGCGGCAGCACCTCGGGCACCGACCGCCGGTGGTATTCCCGCACCCCGGCGAACAGCGGCTGCAATGCCCCGTGGTCGTGGTTCTCGCGCTGGTCCTGCCACACCCACCACGGTGAGAAGGCGCGCGGCAGAGCAGGCATCCCCATTCGCCGGGCGGGACCCTTGCCGCCACCGCCGTTGCGCCGGGCCGGCCCCACCTCGTCCACGACGACGGTGCCGCCGTTGGCCTCATGCTGTCGCCGCCAGGTGGCAAGGTGGTCGAAGGCGGCGTGGTCCAGGAAGTCGACCACCATCTCCACGACGACGTGGCTGCCGCGCGGCACCTGCGACAGCACCCGGGACAGCCGGGGGAGGGACAGGAAGCTCAGGGTGCCCTCGACCACCACCCGCCAGCCGGCCGGCTCGTCATCGGATCCCGGCCGCACCTTCTCAGCGTGCACTCCTGACCAGACGACCTGCCGCAGCAGCATCAGCAGCGAGAGCCCCAACCCGATGAGCACGCCCTCCAGCAGGTTCAGGAACACCACGCCGGTCACCGTGACCAGGTAGATCACCAGCTCGCCCTGCCGACGAGCCGAACGCAGGTGCGCGTGCTTGACCAGGCGCAGGCCGATCACCACCAGCAGCCCGGCGAGCACGGCCAGCGGGATCAGCTCGATCAGCCCCACGAGCAGTGCCGTGAACACGATCACCCAGACTCCGTGTGCCACGGCCGAGGCCCTGGTCCGCGCACCCGCGGCGACGTTGGTGGAGCTCCGGACGATCACGCCGGTCACCGGCAGGCCGCCTAACATCCCAGACAGGGTGTTCGCCGCACCCTGGCCGACCAGCTCCCGGTCGAAGTTGGTCTTTGTGCCCTTGCCCATCTTGTCCACCGCCACCGCGGACAGCAGGCTCTCCACGCTGGCGATCACCGCCAGGGTGAGCACACCGGTGAGCACACCGCCCCACATGCCACCCGGCACGGCCGGCAGGCTCACCGCATCCAGCAACGAACCGGGCAACACCACCCGCTTGGCGTCGGAGGCGAACACGGTGGACAGCGCGGTCACCCCGACAACAGCCACCAGCGGCGCCGGGATGTGCGGCAGCGGACGGGGCAGCCGCGGCCAGATCAGCAGCACGGCGATCACCGCGAGGCCCGCCATCGCCGCGTGATCGTGAAGATCGAGGAGCTGGGCGGGCAGGTCGACGATGTTCGTGATCGCGTCGGTGCCGGCCGTCCCCCCGAGCAGCACATGCAGCTGACCCAAAGTGATCGTGATCCCGATGCCGGCGAGCATCGCGTGCACCACCGGCGGGGAGATCGCCAGCGCCGACCTGGCCACCCGGCTGACACCGAAGATCACCTGCAGCAGGCCAGCGCCTACGGTGATGGCACACGTGACGCCCCAGCCGAACCGCGCGATCAAGTCGGCGACCACCACGGTGAGCCCGGCTGCGGGACCGCTGACCTGCAGGGGTGACCCGCCGAGCAGCCCGGCCACGATCCCGCCGACAGCCGCGGCAATGAGCCCGGCCATCACCGGTGCACCCGAGGCCACCGCGATCCCGAGCGACAGCGGTATCGCAACCAGCAGCACCACCAGGGAAGCCGGCAGGTCGTAGCGCAGCACAGCCCACGCCCAGTGGCGCGCGGCGGGCAGCGGAACGCGAGCGAGGGTTGGGGGTCGCATGCGACGGCCTCCAGATCGGCGCTTGGGTAAGCGTTCGACAACGGCCCGCCACCGCCTCGGTGCATCGCCGCGCTGCGATACCCCCACGATGGCCGGACCGTCCGGGGTGGCGGGCGTCATTGACCGTTAAGACTTGACCTCTCCCCGTCACTACCTATCGTCCGGATCCGGCTTGAAGTCCAGGTAAGAACAGGCTGAGCTACGCCGTATTCACTCTTTCGACGTTAGCAGCCCGACATCGAACAGCGGTAACCCAAGACAAGCGCGACCG
>JBOHFT010000345.1:0-2644 GCA_050699815.1 Pseudonocardiaceae bacterium
GGGCAGCACCGTGGCCGTCCCGGCCGGGACCGACCGGGCGGGCAGCCCGGCCGCCGACACCGCGGCCCCGGCCAGCCAGCCCTCGTCGGCCACCCGCAGCACCCCAACGGCCGGCGGCACCGCCGCGACCAGCAGCAACACACCGAGCAGCCGCCGCGCCCAGCCTCCGGTGGCCAGCGCCGCCGCCACCGCAGCGAGCGCAAGCAAGGCCAGCGGGGCCAGCGCGGGCAGCACCTCGGAGCCGTCCACCTGGACCTCGACGACCCCGCGCAGCGGAACCTGGAAGCCGACCCGGGCCCAGCCGAGCGTCGCCGCCGCACCAAGCGCCGCCGCCGCCGCGATCAGCAGCGCGATGGTGGCCGACAGCGCCCTGCGCGACGCCGGGCCGTCAGGCACGCAGCGATCCGGTGGGCTCCCCGACCGCCAGCCGCAAGGTGTCCGCCGCGGCGATGGCGGCCAGCACCGCACCCGCCTTGTTCAGGCACTCGGCGTCCTCGGCGGCCGGGTCGGAGTCGGCGACGATGCCCCCACCGGCCTGCACGTAAGCCACCCCGTTGCGGACCATCGCGGTGCGGATGGCGATCGCGGTGTCGGCGTCCCCAGCGAAGTCCAGGTACCCGACCACTCCCCCGTACACCCCCCGCCGGGTGGGCTCGAGCTCCTCAATGAGCTCCATCGCCCGCGGCTTGGGGGCCCCGGACAGCGTCCCGGCCGGGAAGCAGGCGGCCACGGCGTCGAATGCGGTGCACCCCGCGGCCAGCTCGCCGGTCACCGTCGAGACCAGGTGCATGACGTGGCTGTAGCGCTCGACCCGGAAGAAGTCGGTGACGTGCACCGAGCCGGGCCGGCACACCCGGCCGACGTCGTTGCGGCCCAGGTCGACCAGCATGAGGTGCTCGGCGCGCTCCTTCTCGTCGACCATCAGGTCCTTCTCCAGCCAGCAGTCCTCGTCCGGATCGGCGCCGCGGGGGCGGGTGCCGGCGATCGGGTGCGTGGTGACCTTCCTGTCCCGCACGGTCACCAGGGACTCCGGGCTGCAGCCGACGATGCTGAACTCCTCCAGCGTGAGCAGGTACATGTACGGGCTGGGGTTGGTGGTGCGCAGCACCCGGTAGATGTCCAGCGGGTCGGCATCGGTCGCCATCTCGAAGCGCTGCGAGACCACGACCTGAAAGGCCTCACCGGCGCGGATGGCCTCCTTGGCCGCCTCGACCGCGGCGTGGTGCTGCTCCGGGCTGCGACGGCGCAGGAAGTCGGGTACCGGCCGGGTGAACACCGCCGCGCTGGCCGGGGCCGGGGTGCAGAGCTTGGCGGTCATCTCCGCCAGCCGGGCCACCGCGTCGTCGTAGGCATCGTCCACCCGCTCGGGAGAGTTGTCCCAGTTGATCGCGTTGGCGATCAGCGTGACGGTGCCCTCGTGGTGGTCCAGCGCGGCGAGGTCGGTGGCCAGCAGCATCACCAGTTCGGGTACCCGCAGGTCATCGACCGCCAGCTCCGGCAGCCGCTCCAGGCGCCGGACCGCGTCGTAGCCGAGGTAGCCGACCATCCCGCCGGTCAGGGGGGGCAGGTCGGGCAGCGGCTCGCTGTGCAGGGCCGCCACGGTCTGCCGCAACGCGTCCAGCGGGGTGCCCTCCCATGGCCCGTTCACCCCGGGCAGCCCCACCGGGGGCGTCCCGCGCCAGACCGTGTCGCCGCCGGACTCGGTGAGGGTGGCGGCGCTGTGCACCCCGACGAACGACCAGCGCGACCAGGACGAGCCGTTCTCGGCTGATTCGAAAAGGAACGTGCCGGCCCGGCCGCCGGCAAGCTTGCGGTACACCCCCAGCGGGGTCTCGCCGTCGGCAAGCAGTGTCCGGGTCACCGGGATCACCCGGCGATCGGCCGCCAGGGCGTGAAACCGCTCCCGGTCCAGCTGCAGGTGCCCGATCCCGGTGTGGCTGTGGCTGGCCATGGAGCCATTGTGCCCGCCGTTTGACTCCGGGTGACAGCCGGGCGTATCATTTCATCGATCGTTGAAAAGAGGACTCGTCATGGTGAGCGGCCACGGGGACGGGCGGGCCCGTCGCCGTGGCCGCCGACCTGCCGGGGAGGACACCCGTGCGGCGCTGGTCGACGCGGCCAGGGTGGAGTTCACCGAGCGCGGTTTCGACGGCGCGACCGTGCGGCTGATCGCGCAGCGGGCCGGGGTGGACCCCGCGATGGTCAACCACTGGTTCGGGGGCAAGGGCGCGCTGTTCGTCGCCGTCATGAAGCTCCCGGTCAATCCTGACGAGGTCGTCGCGCGGATCCTCGACGGGCCTGCCGAGCAGATGGCCGAGCGGATCCTGCGGACCTTCCTGTCCGTCTGGGACGCCAATGGTGGCGGTGCCCTGGCCGCACTGATGCGCAGCGTGGCCAGCCACGAGGAGGCCGCCCGGATGTTTCGTGAGTTCATCGGCCGGGTGATCTTCGGCCGGGTCGTCGCCGCGGTCGCTCCGGACCGGACCGAGTTGCGCGCGGCGCTGTGCGGCACCCAGATCGCCGGACTGGCGATGATCCGATACGTGATCCACCTCGAGCCGCTGGCTTCCGCCGACCACGACACCGTGGTCGCCGCGATCGCCCCGAACCTGCAGCGCTACTTGACTGGCGTCCTGTGAGTGGC
>JBOHFT010000346.1:0-2624 GCA_050699815.1 Pseudonocardiaceae bacterium
CACCGGCGACAGCGTGCGCCTAAGCCAAGCACTCGCCGGACACGGGGTGAGACCATTGACCTGACCAACAACAGCCGGTGATGGCCAACACAGGGCAGATCCCATGGCCATCACCGGGCAGATCCCACGACCGCCACTGGGCAGTTCCTACTGGCCCTTGACACAGGTGCACCGCGCCGCCGCAGGTGGCGCCTTGACCAGAGAAAAGAAACTCCTCACAGCCCGAACATGCGTCGTCACGGTGCGCTCATGCGGCGGGTCTGGTGCCAGCTGTGCAAAGTGTGCCGGTCAGCGCGGACTAGCGCAGCCGGGAGATGCCGGACTAGGAACGGGACCTTCTCCAGGGTCGGCGCCCTCGGTGAGATAAGACCCGTGGTACACGACAGCTCCGATCGTGAGTCCCAAGAGGCTTCGTGCCCGGGGACTAATCCGGCGGGATCCGCCACCGCGATGCCGGGGATGGATGTGGCGCTGAAGTTGCCGGCCCGGACCCTGGCCTGGCTGGCTGAGCATCCCCCCGCGCGCAAGTTCGCCCGCTCGGTGTGGGACAAGCTCACCGAGCTGGAGCGAGCTGGCCACCGCCCCGGCACGATCCAGGCGCTACGGCAGGTCCTGGCTGACCACGGGCCCACCGCAGCGGGCCGGTGCCGCGCCTGCCGTCGCCGGAGATGGCGCCGCCGCCGCTTCCCCTGCATCGTGTGGCACGAGATTGCCGGGCAGCTGCCCGGCATGGTCCCCCGGCAGCAGCCGCTGCTCCGCCTGCCACCTCGACGCCCCTGAGAGGGCGCCTCACCCGTGCTCACCACCCCCATTCGCCTCGCCCGGCGGTGCCGCCCATGACCGCCGCCGGGCGAGGTATCCACCGCAGCGCGAAAGCCGTGACAGGAGCGAGGGGTTATGGCAGGCAAATACCGTTACCGGCTTGGTGCCACGCTCCGGGAGATCCTGGTCTGGGGCTCTCGCGCCCGGACGCCCGTCGCGACCACGCCGGGGTGCACCATCGGGTTCGCCGACGGGCCGACGGGTATCGCGCACCGCGTCACCGCGGAGGCCTTTGCTGTGGGCCGTCGCGCGGGCGGCCGTTACGTCGCGCTCTGCGGCGCGCGGGTGGTCCCCGCGCGCCTCACCGCCCCAGCCCGCTACCACTGCCCGGCGTGCGAGCGGGGCACCTGATGACCTGGTATTTGCTGCTGTGCGGATACCGCCGTCGTGCTAGAGAGGTGATCACCAGTGGGTCCCCTGAACCCCGGGTTCTTCGAAGGCGACGAGATGCGCGCCGCGCTGGCCGCCCGGGACATCGCCACCGTCTACCGGCTGCTCGGGCGCCAGGGCGTGAGCCAGCGCCAGATCGCGCAGTGGACCGGGCAGTCCCAATCGGAGGTGAGCGAGATCCTCAAAGGTCGCACGGTGCGGGACGTGCGGGTGCTGGAGCGCATCGCCGACGGGCTCGGGGTACCCCGAGCCCGGATGGGCCTCAGTTACGGTGAGCAGGCACCGGACCGACCCTCAGCCGGGAAGGAGACGAACGGGGACGGGCAACGCCGCGCCTTGGTCGCCACCACCATGGCGGCAGCCTTGGGCCAGGCGTTTGCGGGGCTACCCGAGCTGGCCCTGCCGACTGGCCAGGCGCTGCCGTCGCGGCTGGATATGGCCCATGTGCACACCGTGGTGGCGGTCACCGAGCGGCTGCGCGGGGTGGCGCGGTACTACGGTGGGCAGGCCGAGGTGTTCGGCGCCGCCGCGACGATCTACACCCGGTGGATGCAGGTCCCCGCAACCGATGCCGTCAGGGCGCAGCTGGCCGCCGTACTGGCGGAACTGCATACTGAGGCGGGCTGGTGCCGTTACGATTCCGGGCTGGACGGGACGGGCTTGTTCACCCGCGCCCTGCGACTGGCCGGTGAAACCGGGGACACCTACGGGATCGCCAACGTCGCCTGGCACGCCGGGATGGTGCTGACCCGCACCGGGCACCCCAACGATGCGCTCAAGCTACTCCAGCTCGGGACGCTGCAGCTGCGCCCACCGGCCGATGACTCCCGGGTCCCGACCCTCACCGCGCGGCTTACCCGGACCTCCGCAAGCGCCTACGCCTGCATGGGCGGCCGCGATGAGGCCGCCCAGTGCCTCGCCCAGGCGCGCGACGGGTGGGAGCCCCGAGATACTTTCGAGCGCGCAGACGCCGATCTCGGGACAGCCATGATCCAGCGCGACCTGGGTCAGCTTGACGCCGCCGAGCAGTTCGCCGCCAGCGCGGCGCGCACCTACGGCGAGGGCCACCGCCGGGGCCGCACCATGGCCCTGCTCCTCCTCGCCGAAATCCACGTGCGGGCGGGGGAGCCCCGGGGACTGACGCTGGCCCACGACGCCATCGAGAAGGTGAGCACTCTGCAGTCCGTCGCCGTCCGCCGGGAATGGCTGACACCATTGGCGGCCGCCCTGGAAACCCGGCCCGGCACCGACACCCAGGAACTCGCCCGGAGAGCCCGGCAGATCGCCACGACCCAGATCTAAGGCTTTCTGGCGGCTGGCAGGGCAGAGCCTCGGTGCCACCCGGCCAAGCAGGGTGGGGGTCTCCCTCGCGGCGCAGGCATCGCCCTACCCGGTGGGGCAAGGCTCGGCGT
>JBOHFT010000347.1:0-2524 GCA_050699815.1 Pseudonocardiaceae bacterium
GCGCGCCGGCATCCAGGGTCAAGGAGATGTTCTCACCCACCTGCAACGTGGCGGTGGAGGGAATCAACTGCATTTGCGGCGGCGGATTGATCGTGAGCGTGGTGCTCGCGGTTACCGGGCCCATGGAGGTGGTCTTGCTCGCCGTGATGGTGGCGCTGCCCACGGCGAGGGCGGTCGCCACGCCCCCACTATTGATGGTGGCCTTGGTCTCGTCAGAAGAGGTCCAGGTCACCTGGGTGGTGACGTTCTGCGTGGTGCCGTCGGTGAAGGTGCCAGTGGCAGTAAAGGGCTGACTCTCCCCCACAAAGAGCGACGGGTTCTGTGGCGAGAGGGTCAACAGGACGACTTCCGCCGGCGTCACCGTGACCGTGGCTGTCGCACTGCTGCCATTGAGAGCAGCCGTGATGACGGCGCTCCCTTCGCCTGGTGTGGTGACGACAAAGTCGGCAAAGAGGGCGCCGGCCGGGACGGCCACCATCGCTGGCACGGTGACACGGATCGGGTCGCTGCTGGTGAGGGTGACATCCGTGGCCGCCGTGGGTGCGGGACTCACCGACACCCGGAGCGTGCCCGGTTTGCCTTTCGGGAGACTCAGCGTGGCCGGAGTGATCCCTGTCACCAGCGTGGGCGGTTGAGTCACCGTGACAGAGGCACTGACTGTGACGCCTCCTATTGTCGCCGTGATGGTGACCGGTCCGCCGGGGATCAAGCCTGTGACCGTAATCGGCGCGCTGGTCTGCCCCGCTGGCACGGTGACGCTCGACGGCACCTGGAGGACTGCCGCATTACTGTTCGTGAGCGGGACGATCGTATCCGTGAGCTGGGCCGCATTGATGGTGAAGGTCAGCGTCCCATTGGCCCCCTGCTGAATGGATTGCGTCGGCGGCAGCAACGAGACAGCCACGGGGGCCGGCGGAATCACATGGACGAAGGCCGTCTTGGTGCTGCTGCCGACCGTCGCCGTCACCGTCGCATCCCCAACGGCCACGCCCGTCACCGTGAAAATCGCCGAGAGTTGGTTGGCCGGAACGGTAACGGACGGCGGCACTTGGAGCACTGCCGGCTGGTCCACCGTGAGCGTCACCGTCGTGGGACTCGTTTGAGCGGCATTGAGCGTGACGGTCAGGGTCCCGGTGGCACCGACGGCAACGTTCTGTGTGGGTGGCGCGAGGGAGGCCACGGCCGGTGGTGGCGGCGTCACTTGCACGGATGCCGAGGCGCTGGTGCCGTTGAGACTCGCCGTCACCATGGCCGTGCCGAGGGAGACAGTGCCGACCGTGAACGTGGCGTCGGTCTGGTTGGCCAAGACGGTGACCGTCTGGCTTGGAGGTAACGTCACAATCCCCGTCGGGTTGACGCTCAAGGCCACGGTTGTATCGGTCGCTTGCGCGGCACTGATCCGAACGGTGAGCGAGACCGTGCCGCCGAGATTGACCGGGTTCATCAGCGGGAGCAGCGACACCACCGAGGGCAACGCCGGGGTGACGGTCACCATGCTGCTGGCACTCGTGCCGTTGAGGCTGGCTGTAATCTGCGCCATGCCCGGGGTATTAGCCGAGACGGGTACGGGGGCGGTGGTCTGCCCGGCGAGGACGGTCACACTGCTCGGAACTGACGCGATGCCGGAGGCGCTGCTGGTGAGCGCCACACTGGTGTTGCTGAGCTGGGCCGGGCTGATGGTGACGGTCAAGGTGCCGGTGCCGCCTTGCGTGATGGCCAGGGTCGCCGGCAGCAGGCTGCTCACGGTGGGCGGCTGAGGAGTGACTTGCACGGTGGCCGTCGCACTGCCGCCGTTGAGCGTCACGGTGATCTGACTGTTGCCGACCGCCACGGCGGTCACGGGAATGGGCACACTCGTCTGGCCGATGGCAAAGTTGACCGACGCGGGCACGGTAGCGACACTCGTGTTGCTGCTGGTGACACTGAGTGTCCCCGCGACCGTGGGCGCGGGCGCCAGCGTGGCTGTGAGCGTCCCCGTTGCCCCGATCGTGACAAAGAGCGGATCTGGTATGAGCGACGATGGGGTCGACGGCGGCGTGCCGAAGGTCGTGCCGAAGCGGGCCTGCCGCGTGGTGGCATCAAAGTAGAGCCGCAGGCCCACCGCATTGTTGTGCCCCGCGCACTTGGTGTTGTCCGGGTTGGTCCCGATCCGGGTCCAGACCTTCAGCACTAGCTGATCGCTGGTGCCGTTGAACGTGATGGAGCTGAAGGACCCGAAGGCGTTGGTCACCTCCAGAGCTTGATTGGCATTGCGCGTGATCCCGGTGATGCAGCGGGTTAGTCCGGAGGTGATCAGGGTGTTGTTCTGATACAGCTCGGCCAACAGGTCGAAGCTGGTGCCTTGATCGTCGCTGTTCTTGAGCCCCAGCCAGTTATGCAGATCGCTCAGGGCGCTCAAGGGGCCTGCGGTCAGGGCGGGCGCCGCCGACCAGGTGCCGACCGCCTGCCAGGGATTGCCGCTGTTGAAGTTGACGGAGGGCGAGTCCTTGTATTTGGCCGTGCTCCCCGCCGGCGCCGTGGTGTC
>JBOHFT010000348.1:0-2494 GCA_050699815.1 Pseudonocardiaceae bacterium
TCCACCGCACCGTTTCTGGTCTTGGCCAGGCCCGACGCCTCACCGGACAGCGCCGCCCTGGCCGCCGAGAGTGCGTCGATCGGATCGGTCTTGCCCCGCCGCCGGCGGTTCTGGCGATTCGGCCGGACAACCTCGATGACCGGGACGCCCTGGGCGCCCAGGTAGCGGGCCAGACCGGCGCCGTAGCCACCGCTGCCCTCGACCCCCACGCGCACGACCGTGCCGAAGCTCTCCAGCCAGGTGTGCAGGGCCCGGTAGCCAGAGGTGGTGGTGGGGAACTCCTTGGTGCCGAGCTGGCCGCCGACGCCGTCGAGGGCGGCCGCCATGTTGGTGTCGAGATGAGTGTCGACGCCGCCGGTGACGGCGACGCCGGAATCTGCCAAGGTGAAGGTCACTGCTGTCCCTTCATTGAGCACGTGGACGGGATGGCACAGCACCTGCCGGACGACGGACAAGACAGCGAAGGGCCTCTGAGACAGGCTCCTAGTAGGTCACTCCGTCCGACGGTGGGGGTGCCGGATGGGAACCTCGAGCCCGGCCGACAAATCGTTATCAAGACAACCCGAAGGTGGACTTTCGCACTTCTTGAACGGCGCTGCCTATCCCGCCTGACGCTGCCGGCGGCCGCTCGGGGCGTTGCTCGGAGTCCGGCCCTTCACTGAAGTTGCGCTCTTGGCCGGGCGCCCGGACCGGGCGGACGGTGTGCCCTGGTCGAGAAGCTTGAGGGTCAGCTCCTGGAGCTCGGCCATCAGCGCCCGCAGCTTCTTGGCGTTGTCGAAAAACGGCTCGAAGGCGGCGAGCTCGTCGGCGGTGAGTTTGCGCGTCACAGTCTTGTTTTCGATCTTGCGGGTCCACAGTGGGTATGGGCCGTGGAGCTGAGGCGGGTCCGCCCGGCAACGGCAATTGGGCTTCCCGCACTTGTAGGCGCGCACCGTGAGCGAGCCGGGTAGGGCGAAGCCGACCTCGGCCATGGCCTGGGCGATCCGGGCCTGAGCCCTCGCTTGTTGTCGGGTCACCTTCATGGGCACTCCTTCACCATCCACCCTATCGAGGCTGGTCCGAAGTATGATACTTCGGACTGGCCGACTGGTGGGAGGGACCGGATGGCGGGACACGACGGTGGCGACGCGGCGAAAGCGGCGTGGGACCAACGGCTCGACGACACCGCCCAGGCGTTCACCCGCCCGAGCTTCGTCATCTTCCGGACGCTGCTGACCGGGTGGGTGCTGGCCCCGGGGCGGCGGACGATCACCGCCATGATCGGCGTCGCCGACCCCGGAGCGACCCGGGCCCACGACGCGTACCACCGTTTCGTGCGGGCCGGACGGTGGTCGATGACGAACCTGTGGAAGATCGCCGCCGTGCGCGTCGTCGCCTTGCTGTGCCCGACCGGCGTGGTGCCCCTCGACCTGGACGACTCGTTGTGGCACAAGACCGGGGCCAAGGTGAACGGGGCGGGCAGCTACCGCGACGCGGTCCGCTCCACGCGCAACAAGATCGTCTACGCCACCGGGCTGAACCTGGTCGTGGTCACCCTGCGGGTGACCCCACCCTGGGGCGGCACCCCGATAGGGCTGCCCGTGGCGGTGCGACTACACCGCAAAGGCGGGCCCACCACCCATGAGCAGGCCGTCGAGATGATCACCGAGCTCGCCGCCTGGCTCCCGCACCGTTGCTTCCTGCTCTGCGCCGACGGCGCCTACGCCCCCCTCATCGGGCGGCGCCTTCCCCGCACGCAGGTGATCTCACGCCTGCGGCGCGACGCAGCGGTGTTCGAACCCGCCCCGCCCCCGACCGGCAAGCGCGGCCGCCCCCGCACCAAGGGAGCCCGCCTCCCTGACCTGGCCACCCTCGCCGCCCAGGCACCGGCCAAGACTTGGAGGAGGGTGACCCTCGACTGCCGCGGCCGGGCCGTCGAGTCCATGGTGTGGTCCCGCCCGGTGCTGTGGTACGGGGTCGACAAGCACAACCTGGTGCTGCTCGTCGTGGTCAAAGACCCGAGCGGCCGCCAACCCCTCGACTTCTTCGTGTGCTCGGACCCCGAAGCGGACGCCGCCGGGGTCGCTTCCCACTACAGCGGCCGGTGGTCGATCGAATGCGTCTTTCGCGACGCGAAGCAGATCCTGGGAGCCGAGAACCCCCAATCCTGGAAGGGGGTGGGACCCGAACGGGCCGCTGCCCTGTCGCTGTGGCTCATGACCGCCGTGTGGGCCTGGTACATCCCCACCTTCGGTGCCGCCCAGACATGGAAAGACCGTCCCTGGTATCGAGCCAAGGCCACCCCGTCGTTCCTCGACGCCCTCGCCGCGCTCCGTCGTGTCCTATGGCGAGATCGAATTACAACGATGTCGGCATCGCCGACGGACCAAGGGAAAATCATCGACGGGCTGGTCGAAGTCCTCGCCTCGGCAGCCTGAACACGGTCTCATCCAGGGCATTCAGCGGCTGGCCCCCGGCGCACTACCCGCTACAGAACTGCGAAACTCCACTGTCG
>JBOHFT010000349.1:0-2472 GCA_050699815.1 Pseudonocardiaceae bacterium
GTGGAGAGCCAGAGCGCCTGCATGAACTCCCTGCGCTGGAAGAAGTTCGCGAACCACTTGAGCGAGAAGCCCTGCGGCGGAAAGGTGAAGTAGTTGCCCGCGTTGAACGCAGCCAGCACCACGATCACCATCGGAAGCAGAATGAAGGCGTAGACGAGGCCGACCACGAGGCGCAGGATCACGAGGCGCCTCTCGGGCGCCGGCTTGGCCGGCGCAACCCGGTGTGGGGGGAGGCTCGGAGGGGGCCGTCGAGGGCCCCTTCGATGAACTAGCTAGCTAGTTTCTGTTTCGAAACCGCGGAGACCGGACGGTCCCGCCGATATTTCGCGGCCTTCCGGGGCCCCACCGAGGCGTGGACCGTGTCACAGAGGCGCCTGAAGTGCGTGTCGCCCAGTCGGACGTCACGAGGGCCCCTGTCCAGAGACACGTCACCGCACGGCGGGGGGCGCGACGCATGGGAGCGGGACCGGCGGGGCTAGGCGGCGCGGCGTCGGCGCCGCGCCGGGTGCTTCAACAGGTCCGCGATGCGCAGCAGATTGTTGGCGAGCACCGCGAGGCCGACGAAGACGTCGAATCGCTCGGGGCCGGTGAGCAGGCAGCGCTTCATGCCGCGCCCGCGGAACAGGACGGAGATGCGGCCCTCGATCCCCGCGCGGAATCGTTGCCCCCGCTTGAACGCCCGCGTCTTCTCGTACGCCGCGCGCGCCGGCGTCTTGTGGCCGCCGCGTTGCGGGAGGCATTCCGTGCGCACGCCGGCCGCGGTGATCGCTGTTGCATTGGCCGGGGTGTGGAAGCCGCGGTCCCCCGCGTACAGCGTGGGCACGGTGTCGAACAGGCCCCGGTGCCGCTCCAAGGACGGGCCGACGTGCGCCTCATCGGCGGGATTGCCGGCGAGGATCTGATAGTCGGTGATGAGGCCCGCCCCGCTCTCGGCCAAGAAGACCTTGTGGCCAAACTCAGCCGGGGTGCGCGCCTTGCCGCGCACGATCAGATCGGTGTGGGGCTCGAAGATCGACAGGATCTTGTCGGCAGCGGGCACCGCCTCCCCCTGCAGGACGCGGCGCTGCGTCTGGGCGATGACCCGGTCGACGAGGCCGCCGACGCGCTCGATCTCCGCACGCAGGCCCTGCACGGTCGCGGCCGCGAGCGGGTCCGAGAGCGGCAGGGTGCGGGCCGCGGTCGCGGCGGCCCGGGCCTGGGTGAGGACCACGGTGGTGACGGTGAGCAGATCGCAGTACTTGCGCCGCTGCCGGCGGGGGCGTTGCGCGGGCGTCAGGCGACTGATCTCCTGCATCCGGCGGCGGGCCCGGCGGGTGTGATTGACGCACCCCTGCGTCGCGGCGGGCACCAGCGCGCCGAGCTGCCCGACCAGGCGCGTGAGCACGCGGACCCCGTCCCACAGCAGCGTGCTGTCGGTGGGATGGTGGATGTCGGTTTCCACCACGGTGGTGTCCACGCGCAGCCGTGTGCCGTCCTCCAGGCCCAACGTGATCGCGGCGCGCACCACGGCGGCGTTGAGGGCGCGGACGGTGGCGGGGGTGAGGCGGGTGAAGGCGCGGTGAAAGGCGGTATGACTGGGCACCGCCTGCCCGTCGAAGGTGGTGAAGCGGCGCAAGGTCAACCCGTCGGCGATGCGCGCGCGCAGCTCGCGCAGATCCCAGTGCTTGATGCGCTGCAGGGCGAAGGCGCGCAGGGTCTGCACGGCGCTGAGCCCCGTCCGGCCGGTGCCGGGCTGCTTGAGTCCGCGCACCAGATCCTGATGCACCAGCCCGACGCACTCAGCGTGGGTGTCCAGGAAGGTGGCGATCGCCTCCAAGAGCGGATCGAGGGGCAGGGGCTGGGCGGCGAGCTCGATATCGGCAAAGCTGACTTGGCGGGCGGGGCCCGGGCGCATGGGCGGTCTCCTTTGGGCGACGGAGTGAGTGCCGAGAGCATTATAGTGCTATCGGATCTTGACGACAAGCGATTTGCGGTACGATGGCCTGGCCATGCCCCCGCGCCAGCAGGTGCTCGACGCCCGCCTCGCCCGGATCAAGACCGCGCTCGCGGCGCTGGGTGCGCTTCGGCCGGGGACCCTCTCTGCCCAGTACAACGTCTGCGGCAAACCCGGCTGCCGGTGCAAGGCGGACCCACCCCAAAAGCACGGGCCCTACTACCAGGTGAGCTTCACGTGGCAGGGGAAAAGTCACAGTGAGTTCGTGCGGCGCGAGGACCTGGCGACGGTGCGCCAGCAAGTGGGCACCTATCAGCGCCTCCGGTCGCTGGTCGACGCGTGGATCGCGACGGCGCTGGAGCTCGCCCAGCTGCAGCGGCACGCGGCCCGGGCGCGCGAGGCGAAATCGCCCGCGCGTTCGCGTGTTTCCCCGAAAACCAGCGGCCGCCGCGTCTCGGCCGTGGCGCCCTCACGCGCCCGAACCCCCTGAAAACTCTGAGCAATCAGGGTTTCGAAACAGAAACTAGCTAGAGAGGGTG
>JBOHFT010000350.1:0-2470 GCA_050699815.1 Pseudonocardiaceae bacterium
CGCCAACACCTGAGCGTCGGTGCGGTGGGTGCCGGCGTCGCGGCGGCGGACGGGTTTGAGCCCGTCGAACCCGCCCGCCTGCCAGGCGGACAGCCAGCGGCTCAGCGTGCGGACCGTGCCCGGCGGGTCTGTCCGTCGGCGTCACGGTGGGCCTGGGCGGCGATTTCGGACAGCCCCAGACCACGGTCCGCCGCGCTCAGCCGCTCGTCCGCGGCCTGGGCGATGACCTGCCAGCGGGCCAACGCCGTCAACGTCGCCCGATCGGTGCGCTCGGCGCTCATCAGACCTCCTGTCAACCCGTCCGGACCGTCCGAACCGGGCAGGAGGCATGTAAGCGGCGATCCCCCCCGGTGGGCAGAGGTCAGATCGTGTCGGCCGGGCCCCAACAGCCATCCGTCCGTGACCGCGACGGCGTAACGCCACACCTCGACCGGCTCGCCTGACTCACCGCCCGTACGCCTGGGCGGCAATGCGGGCGGCGGCGGCCATGACCCCCACCGGATCGCCCGCTGGTGGGGCGCGCACTCCCGGGTCGGCGGCCGCGGCGGCTGCTGACAGCCGTCCGGCGATGCCCATGCCATGGCGGGCGGCTCGGCGCAGCCAACGGCGGACCGTGGAGGCGCAGATCTCCAGCCGGGCGGCGATCCGCCGATGCCCCCACCCGTCCGCCTTGGCCTCCAACGCCCCGCCGATCACGTCGGCCATGTCCACCCGGCCAGACACCAGCACATCAGGGACCAGCGAATGCGACCGCTGCTGGCACGCATCGTTGGCGCAGCGCACCCTGTGGATGTCCACCCGTCCCCGCCGGGTCCGCCGCGGCCACCACCCATCAAACGTCAGCCGGCCGTGCCCGCACACCGGACAGGACTGTGGGCGTGGCGTGTCGATGCGGCCTCGACAGGCCAGCCACTCAGCGACATCCACCCGCAGAGGGAATACGATCACCATCGGCTGCCCGTTTCAGCCCAGACCCCCGGGTGTTGGCTGCACCGCGGGGGTCAACTCATCTCAACAGCGACATTCTTCCTGTCCCCGCCCCCGACAACAACCCTGTCAGTCACACTGCGTCGATGACACCCACCACGGCCGAACCAACCCCCCACAACGCCAAAAACCCCGGCGCACAACACCGCCGGCTGCGGTTACCAAGGCGATACTTGTTCACGCTCGTAGTGCCGGTTCTCCACGTAGCCACTGATGTGGAACGGGCCGTTCCCCCACATCAGTGGCTGACTGACGGAGGACGAGGCAGGTGTTGGTTCCCCGGTTCGAGCGCAGTCGGCGGGTGAGCACCTGGACGGTCTCAGGTGAGTACCCCGAGTTCGGTGAGGTGCTGGAGGCAGGCCCTTGCCTGGCTCATGTTCATTCGCTTGCGGGCGGCTTCGTCGGGGGATTCGGCGGTGGCGCCGTATTGCCACCACACTTGGCCGGTTACCCGGTCGGTGACCAGGAACCGGTCCTTGATGGCGGGGCCGCGCATGATGAGCGAGGTCGTGTAAGGCTCGGCGGTCACTGAGTGGATCATGGTGTGTTGCAGGGTGTAGAAGTCACCGGCTCGCTCGGTGCGCACCATCCGCGGCCGTAGTGCAACCACGTCGACCTCGCCGCTGTCGTCACCGAGTTGGTCGTCGGTGCCGTAGAGGGTGTGGCTGTAGCTGCCGTGCAGGATGCGGCTGCTGTAAGTCCAGCGGTGGTTGTGGGGCCGGTCGAAGTAGCCGGGTAGGAAGACATGCAGCCGCAGCCGCCACCCGGTCGAGTCGTCGTGCAAGACGAGCTTGTCGAGGATGTCGTAGTGCTCGCAGAGCAGCAGCAAGTCGGGGTCGTCAATGGCGCGTTCGGTCAGCTCACGCAGCAGGGTGCGGTCGTTGTCGATCGCGGTGAGCAGCGGGTGGCTGACGGCGGTCACGGCAGTGAGATCGTTCCAGTCGACGGCGCTGGCGTCGGCGAATAGGACGGCGGTGGATGTGGCGGTGGGCATGGCTTCCTCCTTTATATGCAGGTGGCGTATACGCAGGTGGCGGGAGCTGAGGCTGTCGTCTTGCGGGGGACGACCAGCGCCTTGTCGGCGCAGTGGGCGGTGCCGGCCCGGCAGCCAGCGCGCAGCGCGGTGTCGGTGTCGGCGCCGGCGCCGGCGCCGGCGAGTAGAGCGTGGATGTAGCCGGCGGAGAACGCCGCGCCTGCGCCGTGGGTGTGGCGCACCGTGGTGGTGGTCGCTCTGGCGCGGTGCAGTCCGCTTCGCGTGCGGACCAGCGCACCGAGCCGGCCGAGGGTGACGATGGCCGCGTCGGGTCGCAGCCGCTCGAACAGGTCGCTGGCGAGGTCCTCGGCGGTGGTGGCGTCGACCTCATCGAGGTTGGTCTGCACCGCGGCGAGACGCTGCCCGTCGATTGCGGCGGCAACGGGTTCGGTCAGCGGGTCGCCGCCGAGGTTAAGCAGCAGTGGCGTGCCCTCTGCCGCGGCCGCCGCC
>JBOHFT010000351.1:0-2462 GCA_050699815.1 Pseudonocardiaceae bacterium
GTCCTGGCCCGCGTAGCCGACCAGGGTGCCCGCGGGGTCGCAGGCCAGCAGGTGCACCCCCAGGCCCGGACTCCGAAGCCGCAGCGCAGCCGCTTCGGAGAGGGGGTCGACGCCATCCGCGTCCGCCGCGGCGGCCAGCAGCGCGCAGGCGTCGGCGAGCTGCTGGCCGGATGGCTCGACGAGCCAGGTCAGCGCCAGGGTCACCCCCTGGTCAACTCCGCTGCACGGGCAGTGATTCCAGGGCGGCCCGATCGGGGTCGGCCAGATCGGCGTCCGCGGTCCCGGCGTCCTGCTCCGCGGCGCGCTCCTGCTCGGCCCGCTCCCGGGAGCTCATGTTGCGCGTCGGGCGGACGAACTTGTACCCCACGTTGCGCACCGTGCCGATAAGCTGCTCATGCTCCGGGCCGAGCTTGGCCCGCAGCCGCCGTACGTGGACGTCGACTGTGCGGGTGCCGCCGAAGAAGTCATAGCCCCACACCTCCTGCAGCAGCTGCGCGCGGGTGAAGACCCGGCCGGCATGCTGCGCGAGGTACTTGAGCAGCTCGAACTCCTTGTAGGTGAGGTCCAGCGGGCGGCCCTTGAGCCGGGCGGTGTAGGTCGCCTCGTCGATCACGAGCTCGCCGAGCACCAGGGCACCGCCGTGGCCAGCGCCGTGGTGATCCGCGGAGCGCCGGGCGACCAGCAGCCGTAGCCGGGCGTCGACCTCCGCCGGGCCCGCGGTGGGCAGCAGGATCTCGTCGGAGCCCCAGTCGGCGGACAGCGCCACCAGCCCGCCCTCGCTGATCACGATCACGACCGGCACATCCAGCCCGGTGGTGCCCAGCAACCGGCACAGGCTGCGCGAGCCGGCCAGGTCCGAGCGGGCATCGATCAGCACCGCGTCGTACGGGCCGGCGTCCAGCAGGGCGGCGACTTCCGGGGCAGCCGACCGCACGCCGTGGGACAACAAGGACAATGCAGGCAGCACCGAACCCGGTGCGGGATCGGCAGTGAGCAGCAGCAGCTCCATGCCCGCTCCCTCCTGCCGCTGGAGGCTGGCGGCGGCGACCTAAAGCATGTTTCAGGGAGGATACCGGTTGATGCCAGGATTATCAGATCTCGGTGCGCCCCATCACGCTGCTGACCACCGGAAATCCGGCCCGAGCACGACGCACCGACGGGGACGCTGACATGCGGAAGCTGGTCGTCGCTGTGCTGGTGGTCGTGGGACTGGCCGTGGCGGCGGACTTCGGTGCCGCGGCAGTAGCCGAATACCAGCTAGCCAAGCAGCTCAGAGCGCAGCTCACGCTGGCGTCTGATCCCGCTGTGCGGATCAATGGTTTCCCGTTCCTGGCCCAGGCGCTGGCGGGGCGGTACCCGGCCATCGACATCCGGGCCGCCGGCCTGTCGGTGGACCCGCTGCACGACGTCGCCGTCGAGGCAACGCTGCACGACGTCGGCGCACCGCTGTCCGAGGTGACCTCGGGAAGTCTCCAGTCGGTGCAGGTGGCGCGGGTGGACGGCCGGGTCCGGATCAAGGACTCCGACCTCGGGCGGGCGATCGGGATCGAAGACCTCCGGATCCAGCAGGCCTCTGACCGGGAGATCAAGGATTTACTGCCGCCGGGCACGCCGCCGGCCGGTAACTCCGCGCCGGGCAACCGGGCGCCGGTCCGGATGATGGCCACCACCGACCTCGCTGGCCAGCGCATCGAGATCATCGGGATCGGAGTGATCGAGCTCACCGCCAGCCTGGTCCGGATCACCGTCTTAGACGTGCGGCTGGCCCGCGACGACGTCGGTGCGCAGAGCCTGCCGCGGGGCATCCGCCAGTCCCTGCTCAAGGCGCTGAGCACCGACGTGAAACCGGGCGGGCTCCCGTTCGCGGTGACCCCCACCACGGTCTCGGTGGCGGCGGGATCGCTGGTCGTGGAGGGCACCGCGGACAACGTCACGATGCGTCAGGCCGGGATCGGTGCCGGATGACGGGCCCGTAGACGGGGAATCCTTGAGTTCAGGCGCAGATCGGGAGTCTCCGGTAGTCTAGCTCTTGTGCACTCGCTGCTCACCAAGCGCCGGGCGGTCGATTTCTGCCGCCTGCACAGCAGCCTGTGTCGGACGCCCTGACCGGGCGGTGACCCGCGCCCGATCGCGGGTACAGCAGACGATCAACCGGGCCGCCGCCCTGACCTCCGGATACCCATCCCCCACGGTCAGGAGCAGCCATGAACCCACCTCCCGCTGCGAGAACACCCGTTGTCAACGAAGCACACACTGAGCGAGGAGCTGCCGCATGAGCCGCGACAACGTCCTGGTCACGCCGGACTGGGCAGAGCAGAACCTGGGCACCGATGGCGTCGTCTTCGTCGAGGTCGACGAGGACACCACCGCCTACGACGCGGGGCACATCCCCGGGGCGGTGAAGATCAACTGGAAGACAGAGCTGCAGGACCCGGTGATTCGCGACTTCGTGGACCGGGGCA
>JBOHFT010000352.1:0-2460 GCA_050699815.1 Pseudonocardiaceae bacterium
CGGTGGATCCCTTACCGCGTTCTGGATGCAGAACGCGGTAAAACGGACTCGATTCAGCGCGTTCTGCATCCAGAACGCGAGATCTGGATCGCGAGGCGGGCGGCTTGCCAGCCGCCCATGCCGTGCACGCCAGCGCCCGGTGGGGTGCTGGCCGAGCAGAGGTACACGCCGGGAAGCGGCGTCTGCCACGGGCGGGGCGAGAGCACCGGGCGGGCGAGGAACTGGCGCAGGTCGCCGACACCACCGCCGATGTCACCGCCGACCTCGTTGGCGTTGCGCGCCTCCAGCGCCGCCGGCCCCATCGCGTGGCGCGCCAGCACGCGGTCCCGGAAGCCCGGCGCGAACCGCTCGATCTGGGCCTCGATCGCCGCGGTCATGTCGACGCCGGAGCCGTGGGGCACGTGGCAGTACGCCCACAGGGTGTGCGCGCCGGCCGGCGCCCTGGTCGGGTCGGCGACGCAGGCCTGCACGAGCAGCACGAACGGCCGGTCGGGATGCCGGCCGTGCGCCACGTCGCGCTCACTCTGCTCGGTCCTCGTCAAGTTCGACGGGCAGCGGCTCGTCGCCGACCCGTCCAGACATGAGCAGCTTCAGACGGCGGAGGACCACGGCGTGGCGCCCGCATCGCAACCGAGCTGAATGTGACGTCGTTGCCCGCGAGACATCCACGCACTTCTCGGCGAAACAGCCACGACATCACTGGCAGAACGTCCACAACAGGCGGTGAGCCGGTAAGATCACCTGATGAACCGCGACCACGACCTGTACCCTCGCCGCGCTCATGGCCGGGTCATTGCGGCACTGAGCGACACGCGGGTGGTCATTCTCAACGGTGCCCGCCAGACCGGCAAGAGCACCCTGGCACGCCTGGTCGCCCAGGGCCAGGCGGGCACCGAGATCCGCTACCTCGACGACGCCGCCACCCGGGCTGCGGCCCACGCCGATCCTGCCGCCTTCGTCCGCCACGACGGCCTGCTGATCATCGACGAGGTGCAGCGCGTTCCCGATCTCATCCTCGCCATCAAGCACACAGTCGACCTGGACCCCCGGCCGGGCCGGTTCTTGCTCACCGGATCCGCACGCCTGTTCGCCCTCCAACAGATCCCGGACCTGCTCCCAGGACGGTCGGAGACGATCGAGCTGTGGCCCCTGTCGCAAGGCGAAATCAACCGAGGCCCCGAGCGGTTCATCGATGCCGTCTTCGAGTTCGGCCCCGATCTCGCAGCACGGCCATCCACCCTGCACCGGTCCGACTACCTCCAACGCGCACTGGCGGGCGGCTATCCCGAGGCGGTGCGGCGTGCCGACCTCGGCAGGCGGGCGCGGTTCTTCGAGTCCGCCGTCTCCGACCTCCTCAGCCGTGACGTCCGCCAGCTCAGCGACATCGGCCGACCGGCCGACATGCGCCGCCTACTCAACGCCATCGCCGCACAAATGGCCTCGCTCATCGTTCCCGGAACGCTCGCGGGCCGACTACAGATCCCGACGAACACCCTGAAGCGCTACCTGGACCTGCTGGAGCTGCTCTACGTCGTCCACCGAGTGCCGGCCTGGTCCACCAACCTCACCACGCGGGCGATCGCCACCCAGAAGATGATCGTCACGGACTCCGGCCTGGCCGGACACCTGGCCGGCCTGACGATGAAGCGCGCCACCCGCCCGACCGCACCGGTCGGCCCGATCGTGGAGAACTTCGTGCTCAGCGAGCTGGCCCGCCAGCTCAGCTGGACGGCTGAACCGGTGCGCCTGCACCACTACCGCGACCGCGACGGCTATGAGGTGGATGCGGTGCTCGAGCACGCCTCGGGTGACGTGGTCGCCATCGAGGTCAAAGCCGCCGAAACCGTCCGCGGCGAGGACTTCCGCGGCATCCGGCACCTGGCGCGGCGGCTCGGCGATCAGCTGATCGCCGGCATCATCCTCTACGCCGGAGTCCAGCCGCTTCCCTTCGGGGATCGACTACGGGCCCTCCCCATCTCCACATTGTGGACCGCATAACGGTATCCGCGAAGGCCCGAGCATGCCCAGGTCGTCCGCCAATCGCCGGTCATTCCGCCCGCAGTACCTGGCCGATGGGTAGCCGTGCGGCGCGCTGGCCAGGCGGGGCGGCCAGCAGGTTCGCGATAAGCAGCGCGAGGGGCACGATCAGCGCCAGCGCGGCCACCGCGAGCAGTGCGAGGAAGCCGCCGAGCAGCACCTGCACGTCCCTGAGCTGGGCCACCGCGACCGAGACTCTCAATCTGACCGGTGTGCACCGGTGAGCTTCCCCCCGGCAGCGTGCCGGTAGACCAGATCAAGGCCCTGATCGCGGAGCAGATCGCCGCGTTGCCTGAACGGTCCCGCTCCCTTACCGCGTTCTGGATGCAGAACGCGGTAAAACGGACTCGATTCAGCGCGTTCTGCATCCAGAACGCGAGATCTGGATCGCGAGGCGGGCGGCTTGCCAGCCGCCCATGCCGT
>JBOHFT010000353.1:0-2382 GCA_050699815.1 Pseudonocardiaceae bacterium
CCCAAAACAAGCGACCCCGGCTCTGGCGGGCGGCTTGTTGGTTGTCTCGGGCGGCTCGGCGGGTGTGAGGCAGCTGGGTTGGCGGTGTTGACGGGGTCTGGGGCCCGGAGGAGCGGCCGGTGGGGTCGGTCGTCCTGGGTGGACTGGTTTCGGGGCAGCCGGCGCTGAGCCGGTGTCGGCTCGGGCTGTGCCGAGCGGTGGGCCGCTGCGGCGTCAGAGGGCGTGGAGTAGACGGAAGAAGACGCCGAGCCACGGGTTCCAGGCCTGGATGCGCCAGCGGACGATGCGGGCGCCCTTGACGATCTGGCAGGGGATGTCGATGAAGGCGTGCCGGAAGGTGCGGAACTCCATGGTGAGCAGCCGGCGGCGTTGCTCGCCGTGGCGCTCAGCCCAGCGGGGCGAGACGGGCACCAGCAGGGCGCACCACGCCTTGATGGCCCAGGCGAGCGACGCCATGGTCATGTAGGCCCAGTTGGCGTTGAGGGTGTTGACCGGGGCGTGCAGGGCCCGCACCCCGCCTTTGAGCTGGCCGATGAGGTTCTCCTGGTTGCAGCGCCCTCGGGCCTCGCCGATGACCTCGTCGGCGGTGAGGTCGGAGTCGTTGGTGATGTAGAAGAAGTAGCGGTACTCGCAGAACAGCACGGCCTCGCCCCGCTCGACGGAGAGGTTCTTGCGCAGGCCGACCACCCGGTAGTCCTTGCCGCACTTGCCGGGGCGGTAGGAGAACTCGACGACCTCCTCGCTCTTTTGGCGCAGCACCTTGTAGCCGCGCTGGCGAACCACGTCGTCTTTGTGGTTGCGGGGCCGGGTGCGGGGGCGGGTGGCGAGCTGGCGTTCGGCTCTGCGGACCAGGTCGTGGTAGAGGTCCTCGGGGGCGTCGGCGGCGCGGGCGATGAGGTTGGCCCGGGCGTCGTAGCCGAACACGAAGCGCACGCCGTCTGAGTCCCAGCGGTCGAACTGGGCGGTGAGGGAGAAGTCGGTGTCGCCCCGCAGCAAGATGTCGGTGAAGCCGGCCCGTCGGCACAACGAGATGGCCCGGTCATAGAGGGGGACGACACCTTCGTGGGAGGGCCGGTTGGCGCCGTGCAGGGCCAGGTACAGCGGCTCGGCTGAGTTGGCCAGCGAGACCATCAGCGCCGAGTACCCCCAGGTGCCGTTGTAGGCGATGTCCATGCCACCCTTGCACTCGCCGTCGGTGCCCACGATGGTGGCGTCAGCGTCGATGCGGGCCGTGCCGGCGGTGAATGCGGCCCTCTGGCGGGCCCACACGCCGAGCCGGCAACGGTTGATCGCTTCTTGGAGCGCCATGATCGAGCCCTCGCCGAAGCGCCGGCAGAAGTCCCCCGCCGTGGTCGGGTCGGGCAGGGCGGCCGCCCCCAGGCCGTCGAGGAACACCGCGTCGTTACGTCGGGCCTCGATGTCGTCCAGCCGGGTCCCGCCACACAGGGCGTTGTAGGCGATGTTCAGCACGTGGTCGGACTCGTGGTAGGGCCGGTGCATCGCCAGCACGTGCACGGCGTCGTCGATCTCGGCGGCCAGGCCGACCTCGCCCACCACCTTGGCGATCATGCCCATGCCGCCATGGGCCACGCCCCGGGAGCGCTCGGCCAACTGGTAGCCGATGTTTGCCCGTCCCAGCACCGGGCCGCCCAGGTTGGGCGCAACCGCCTCGGCCAGGCGGGTCTCGATCGCCTGCTGCTGGCGTGCCAGCCGCCGGCGCAGCTCCCGTGCCGCCTTGCTCATCGCCTCACCCCTGACCCGCCGTCACCATTCATGCCATCAGTATGATACTGGGGTAAAGCGGCGGCGTGGGTGGATGCCCGATCAAGATGAGCCCAGGAGGTGTGGTCATGGCCGAACCGAACGCGGCAGAACGCAGAGCACAAGCAGCCATCGCCCGGTCCCTCGGTGACGCCGGCTTCGCGCTCCCCGGCACCCTCATCGAACGCACCATGGCCTGCGGCAAAGCGAACTGCCGCTGCAAGGCCGACCCACCCCGGCTGCACGGCCCCTACCACCAGTGGACCCGCAAGATCGACCGCAAGACCGTCACCGTGAACCTCACCGACGACCAGCTCGCCCGCTACGGCCCCTGGTTCGCCAACGCCCGCACGCTGCGCACGGCACTCAACGACCTCGAGGAACTGTCCCTCCGGATCGCCAAACGAGCCGAGGGCTGGAGGTGATCAAGACCGCGTCCCAACAGCCGCGCGTTCACTTGAACGGCACCGCCCCCGTCTCAGCCGACCAGGCAAACCCCCCGGAACAAGGGGCTGTCGACCCAACCTCTCCGGCACAGCCCCCGACTTGCGCTTGTTTCAGGACTAGACTAGACTCCTTTGCCTTCGGCCATAAGCCGCACACCGGGGACCTGCTGGGACC
>JBOHFT010000354.1:0-2382 GCA_050699815.1 Pseudonocardiaceae bacterium
GGGCGGTTGTGGTGCTCAGCCTGCGGGCCGGTGCTGACGTGCGAGATCGACGGCCACGAGTTCACCCCCTGGCGAGCAGTGCTCGTCTGCATTGACAAGTTCCATGAGCAGCATGCCGGGACCGGGCACGCCGCCGCGCCTGCCCAGGGGCACCCCGTCGGCCGTGAGTACCGGTACTGCCGCCGGTGCTGCCTGCACGAGTCTCGCCCGGCCAGGGGGCTGATCAGCGCACGCCCCGGGCGGGGCAAGTCGACCACGTCGCCGTCGGAGTTGCTGGCCAGTGCCGGTATCGACGCGGAGAGGGGGGTGGCGTGATGGGCGAGCCCTTGGCGCCGCTGGACGCCGAGCCGGTCAGCGTGCACGCCCCGTTCATCGCCTACCCGGGTTGCCGGTACCGCTATGAGCCTGCCGAGGAACGCCGGGCGGCGTTGTCGGGAGCCCTGGAGGTGGTGGCGCTGGGTGCCTATGACGAGCGCATTCTGCGCTGGCTGGCGGGGCAGGAGCTGCCCACCGTGGCGGTGGTGGTGTCGCTGCTGTGGCGGGCCCGCCACGCCGCGGTCCGCCAGGTCCACCGGGGTGGGGGTGCGCCCTGGTGAGCCAGGCGCCTGGTGTGGTGGTGATCGGGCTGGTGGTGCTGGCCGGGCTGGGTGTGCTGGCTGCGTTCCGCAGCGGTGCCCGGGGCGCGTACAAGGTCGCGCGCCAGACCCAGGAGGTCACCCGGATGGGCGGCACCCTGACCCGGGCACTGGCCACCGCCACCGTGATCACCGGGATCCAGTGGGCGGTCGTGGCCCTCACGACCGACCCGCGCGCCTGGGCGGTGGCACTGGGAGTACCAGCGCTGTTCGCCGGGAGCGTGATCGCCCGCCTGTTCTCCGTCACCGAGATCGTGCACAGCAGCAAAGGGGCCCGCCGATGACCACCCCGGCCGTGCAGCGCGCGCCAGGGGATACCCAGCGCGTCCCGCTGAACCCAGGGCAGCGCCTCGTGCAGGACACCGGCCTGCCCGCTGCCCACCACCGCACCACGACCCGGACCGAATCTGAGGGGAGAGCCGCGTCATGAACCCCGAACAGCCCGATCAGAACACCACCGTCACACCCAGCGACGACCGCACACTGCCGCAGCCTGGTACCGGCCAGTCACCGTCTGACGCCGCGCCGCACCCGGGACGAGAGGCCACGGTGATCCCGTTCCCCACCCCGGCGGGTGGACAGATAGAACCGGCACCGGACGTGCTGGACGGCGAACTAGTCAGCGAAGCGCAGTACGCCCGGCGTCCCATGCCGGTGGTACTGCCCCTGTGGTTGCGCTCCCGGGAGACCGCGCTGGGCACACTGCGCTGGGCGCTGGAGTACGCCGGGCGGCACGTGGCCTTCCACGCCTGGCGCACCCCGGCCTACGGGCTGGCGCTGTCCTGGTGGACCCTGCGCGGCGCCGCCCGGGCCATCACCACCGGGTTCGGCTGGGTGAGCGTGCGCGGCGAGTACCGGCCGCTGATCACCGCGGCCCGGGACGCCAAGCGCTGGGACCTGGTCCGGGACCTGATCACCGAACGCCGCGCACTGGCCCGGGTCCGGATGACGACCACGGCCTGGCTCACCGTGTCCGGGGGATCGGCCGGGGCCACGGGGTTCCTCATCCTCGGGCCGGTATTCGGCTGGTGTGCCCTGACCGGAGCCGGGGTAGGCGCGCTATGGATCGGCCGCCCCCGCACCACCCCGGTCCTGCCACCGGGCCCGGTCCTGCCCGTGCAACTGGAACTCTCGGCGGACATACTCACCGATGCCCTGCGCGCCGCCGGGCTGGTCAAAACCGACGCCACTCCCCAGCTAGTCACCCCACCATTGCGGGATGGCAACGGATGGGCCGTCACCCTCGACCTGCCCCGGGGAGGCGGGAAAACCGCCGCCGACGTCATCGCCAAACGCGACACCGTCGCCGCCGAACTCGGCGTCGATGAAATCCAGGTCATCATGACCCGGGTCCGGGCCGCCGCCGGGGGCCACGCCGGGCGCGTGATGGTGTGGGTCGCTGATGATGACCCTTACCTGGGGGCCCCGAACCCTTCCCCGCTGGCCAGCATGAAGCAGTTCTCGGTGTGGGAGCCGATCCCCTTCGGGCAGGATGCCCGGGGGCGCCGGATCACGCTGGTGGTGATGTGGCAGTCGATGTTCTTCGGCGGGCTGCCCCGCCGGGGCAAGACCTTCGCCCAACGCCTGCCCTCGGCCGCGGGGGTGCTCGATGCTTATGTACGCCACTACGTCGCCGATGGCAAGGGCGGCGCGGACTGGCGACCCATGCGCGGGGTGGCCCACCGCCTGGTCATCGGCGCCGAAGACGAGGCCATCGAGGGGTTCCTGGCGATGCTCGATGAGCTGA
>JBOHFT010000355.1:0-2374 GCA_050699815.1 Pseudonocardiaceae bacterium
GCTGGTTGAGGCTGAGGATGGTCGGCCTGTGCTGGTCGCCGGTGATTTCAACCTCGCTCCCCGGCCTGAGGACGGGCGCTGTGACGGTCTGCCCAGCTCCTTCAACAGTGACGTGGACCGAATCCCGTTCATCGAGCTGTTGGCCAGGACCGGTCTGGTCGACTGCACCGCCGAGCCGGCCCCTGTCCAGTACTCGCTGTGGCGCATGGTGGGGGGCAAGGTCTCGGAGTTCCGCTGCGACCTCGTCCTGCTGGCCGACTGTCTGCGCCCGTCGGTGCGTGTGGCCTATGACACCTCAGTCCGTGCCAGCCAGGCCGGGTTCACTGACCACTCGGCCCTGCTGATCGACCTGCCGGTCACGCCTGAGACCCGGGCGCAGCAGGACAGCCTGTTCGATCTGTGCGGTCCCAGCCCCGCCGCCGACCAGCCGCACAAGACCGCGATGAGCCGCGGCCGTCCCTCTCCGTTCGCCCGCGCTGTCGCTGAGGCGCTGGCGCCTGCGTTGAAGGTCGCATCGGTGCTCGACCATGGCTGCGGTCGCGGTGCCGATGTGCGGTTTTACCGTGACCGGGGTTTGGACGCCGAGGGGTGGGACCCGCATTCCGGCTTCGGCTGGCAGCAGGAGCCCCAGCGCCAGTTCGATCTCGTAACCAGCGTGTTCGTAGTCCTCCCGAACCCGTGGGAGCGCATCAAGGCATTGCAGCACGCCGCGCGGTTCATGCGCCCGGGTGGGCGGCTGCTCGTGGTCACCCGCTCTCCTCACGACATCGACCGCCGAGCCGCGGTCGCGAGCTGGACGCCATACCACGACGGCTACTGGTCCAGCGAAGGAAAACGCACCTTCCAACGTGGCATCCGTGCCGAGGAGATCGCTGTGCTGGGCCAGCGAGCCGGGCTCGTTGTGAGCAACAGGTCGGTGGTGTCCGGGACCCTGAACGCCGACGGACTCACGGTCGCCGGCGGCGTGTTCCTGGGCGAGGGGTCACGGTTCACCGACATCCGCCTGCTCGGCGGCGACATCAGCGCCCTCGATGTGGGCCTCGGGTCGGTGGTGTCCTGCACCCTGACCGCCGGCCGAGCCACGGTCGCCGGCGACGTGTTCCTGCGCGGCGGGTCACAGTTCAAACACATCAGCCTGGTCGGCGCCGACATCGGGGGGCTCATACGTCTGGATGGTGCGAAGTGGGGGTTAGGCGGATCGCTTGATCTTGGGCAGGCTCACGCCGGCGGCCTTGGGACCGACATCACGGACAGTTTTCCGGCAAAGTTGGGGTTGAACGGGTTTGTGTTCGAACAGTGGGCGAATCCGGATCCGGGGAAGCTTGGGGCCGGCTGGTTCACGGGCGTGTGGCTTGACCGGCTCGATGCGTTCAGCCCTGGCCCCTACAACCAGTTGGCAGCGGTGATGGATGCTGGAGGGCATCCAACCATCGCCGCCGATATCCGCTACAGCCGCAGCCACGAGGAGCGCCGGGCGGTTCCCTGGAGCCGTCCTGACTGGTGGGGCCGGTGGCTGTATTGGCTGGTGCTCGGTTACGGGTTGCGCCCGTGGTGGGGCGCTGGGGTGGTTCTTCGCCGTCTGGCTGATCGGCTGCGTCGTGCTTCGGGTGCGTCTGCAGCCGGCCCCAGTCCGTACCCTGAAGGTCGACGCCGTCGCCGCGAGGCCACCACAAGGCGGCATGCGCCGATGGCGCGGTCGGATCGCTGGGGTCGCCAGGCTCCGACCGGTCAAAGTGGGTGAGTGGTCGGCGGGGCAGGCCGCCTTGTACAGCCTCGACCGGCTGCTGCCCGCGGTCAGGCTCGTCGATCCCGATGAGTTCCCGGCACCGACCCGGGCGCAGCAGATCTGGTTGACCCTCCAGATGCTGCTGGGCTGGCTGTTGACGCTGTTCATCGTCGGCTGGCTCGGCAGCCTTCTCGTGCAGACCTGACCGTTGCTCCTGTTGGCAGTGACGAACGTCGGCGCAGACGACCGTCGATTGACAGGAGTATGTGTGCGCTTGCGCTGACCGCTTGAGATCGACGTCGAGACCGGTGACCGCACCGACAGCGCGGTTGTCACCACTGGGCAGCATCCACTGTCAAGGGCGGCGGCTGCGCCGTCGCCGGGGCGTGCGGGCACGGCGACGCCCGCCGGTTGCGACGCTTGCGGGCGAAGAACGAAGGCCGGTCCTTCGGGCGACCGCCGCGCCTGTCGGCCGGCGGGCTCAGCGCCGCGGGTGGCCTCCGGCCGAGGGGAGTGTCAGTTCAGCTTGTCGGGCAGCAGGCTGATGTCATCGTCAGGGTTGAGGACGGCGCGTTGGCGGTCGTCGAAGGACAGCAGCCCGATCGGGCTGTGCCCGGCGAGCCGCAGCGCGGTCGCCAGGTAGATCGC
>JBOHFT010000356.1:0-2368 GCA_050699815.1 Pseudonocardiaceae bacterium
GTCGTACCATGCGCGAGCATCGTGATGGCATCCTGGCCTCGATACGTTTGCGGTTGTCCCATGGCCGTGTCGAGGGATTGAACAACAAGATCCGATTGATCACCAGGCGCGCCTTCGGGTTTCGCTCCGCCAAAAGCCGCCGCTGCCATGGTCCTATTGTGTTGTGGACCCGTCACTCTCCTACTTCCACATGAGAAGCGAGCCTAATCACCACCTACAGAAGCTACAAAGGACCCCGTTTTTGTAGATCAGCCGGGTGCCGACGGTGGAGATGAAAAAACTGGGCGCCGTCGGGGATGAGCACAGCTTGTCCGCCAGCCGCTGGTAGGCCCCCAGCGCCTCGACGGTGCTGGGGTGGCACACCACCAGCCGGGATTTGCCATGCTTGCCATGGCGGATCGTGGCCAGCCCGGCGCCCAGGTCGACGTCGTCGCGGTCCAGGCCGATGGCCTCGCCGATGCGCAGCCCGGTGACAGCCAGCAGCCCGACGAGCGTCTCGTAGGTCGCCGCGCGCAACGGCGAGCGCAGCTCGCGGGCCGCGGCCATCAGCGCGGCGATGTCGGTGTCGGAATACAGGTAGGGCTGCGCCCGCGGCACACGTGCGGGCAGCAGGCCGACCGGTGGGACCTCAGCTCGCCCATCCAACGCGGACAGGTGCTTGGCGAACCCCCGGACGACCCTCAGCCGATGCGACCACCAGGCCGGGCCCGCGTCCGCGGGCCGGGTGGCCCAGGCCAGGGCCGCCTCGACGGTGACGGTCACCGCGCCTGTCTGCTCCAGGTAGGCGACGAAGTCGCCGAGCAGGCGGGCGTCGTCGACCAGCTTGTAGCCCAACGCCCGGCGGACCTCCAAGTAGTCGGCCAAAACGGCGCGCGGGTCGCTCATGCCCCACCTCCTGGCCACGGCAGGGCCAGCGGACGCAGCGCGGCCAGGTCGACCTTGGCGTAGATGGCCGTGGTCGACAGGCTGCGATGGCGCAGCACCTGCGCGATCTCGCTCAGGGGCGCGCCGGCGCGCAGCATCTCGGTGGCCGCGGTGTGGCGCAGCCGATGCGCGCCCACCCGGGGCAGCCCGGCCCGGTCACAGGCGCCGCGGACCACCGTCTTGACACCGCCGGCTCCCAGCGGGCCGTGAGGAGCGCGAGCGCGCACAGACAGCGTCCGGTCATCGACGCGGGGACGGCCGCCGCGAAGGTAGGCCGCCAGCGCCTGACCCACGTCTGCCGGCAGCGGCAGCCGCTCTGACCGTCGCGCCTTGCCGGTGACCTCGATCTGTCCCGCCCGCCAGTCGACGTCGGCCAGCCGCGGGTCGGCCACCTCGCCAGCGCGCAGGCCCAGACGGGCCAGCAGCACAAGGATCGCGTAATCACGCAGACCCACCGCGCTGTCCTGATCGCAACTGGCCATCAGCGCCGTCACCTGCGCGGCGTCCAGCGCTTTGGGCAGCCCCGTGCGCCCGCCGGCCACCGCCGGCACCGCGTGGGCCAACTGCTGGCCCGTCCAGCCCTCCACGTGGGGGAACCGCGGCAGACAACGCAGTGCCGTCACCACATACTCAGCGGACCCGACACTGCTCTGGTGGCACTGGGCCAGCACGAACTCGACGACGTCGCCGGCTGACAGATGCTCCACATCCAGCCCGTCCGGGCCTGACCGCTGCGACAGGAACAGGCGGGCCACCTTCCCGTAGGCGCCCACGGTGGTCGCCGCCAGTCCTCGCTCCCGCCTCAGATAGGCGCGGTAGGCCGCGAGCAGCTCCTCCATAGGGCTCTGCGGTTTCGGTGGGAGCGGCGCTGGCGCCACCCTGTCTTGCGGAGATAGTCCAGGAGCGGCGCCACGCCCCGCGCCGACAGCCAGCAGGTGTAGCCCTGGGCACGTCTGGCCTGACCGAACGCCTCCACCCGCTCGGGTGTCAACTCCCCGACCTTTAAGCGCTGAGCCGCCAGCCAGCGGCTCAGGTGCGCCAGCACCCGGACCTGGTTGGCCGCCGACAACGGCGTATAGCCCCGATCCGCCAGCTCCGCGCAGAACCCATCCACATACGGCAGCAGCGGTCCCGCCACCCGAACATCAGACGGTGCAGTGGTCATGATTGCCTCCTCTCCGGACATTCCGGATAAGGAAGCATCATCAGCGCTTCCGGATTATGCCGCGCGCATCGTGCCGCTCACGCTCGCCACCAGCCCTTTCACCACCCACGCGGCATAATCCGGCAGTCGGCATAATGCGCTGTGTGTCACGGCAATGTGCATGAGCGGAAGTGGCGGCTGGCTCGGGAGCCCGACGGACGGTGGCGGCTGCACCCGCCGGACCGCCAATGACCGCCCGGCCGGCAGCGGCCGCGGGCGCCGCGGGTGGCGTCGCTGAGG
>JBOHFT010000357.1:0-2332 GCA_050699815.1 Pseudonocardiaceae bacterium
GGGCTATGGATCGCATCGCCACTCACGGGTTGGGGGGTTGCCGTGGATGTCGGTGGCGGAGCGGCGTCGGGTGCTGGTGGAGTTCAATGGCTGTGCTGAGTCGGAGCCTGGTGCCACGCTGGTGGAGTTGTTTGAGGCGCAGGTGGTGCGTACTCCTGGGGGGGTTGCGGTTTGTTGTGGTGCTGAGCGGCTGTCGTATGCCGAGCTGAATGCCCGGGCTAACCGGCTGGCCCGGTATCTGGTGGGGTGTGGTGCGGGTCAGGAGCGGTTTGTGGCCCTGGTGTTGCCGCGGTCGGTGGAGATGGTGGTGGCGATTGTGGCGGTGCTCAAGACGGGGGCGGCGTATCTGCCGGTGGATCCGGGGCTGCCGGGAGAGCGGATCAGTCACATGCTCCGTGATGCGGATCCGGTGGTGGTGCTGGCGGCTAGTGAGGTGGTCGTGGATGCTGGGGTGCCGGTGCTGGTGATGGGTGCTGTCGCGGGGGTCGTGGCGGGCCAGCCTGGGGGGGATCTGGCTGATGGGGAGCGCTGGGGGGTGCTGAGCCCGGTGAGTGCGGCGTATGCGATTTATACGTCGGGGTCGACGGGTGCGCCGAAGGGTGTGGTGGTGTCGCATCACAATGTGGTGCGGTTGTTCTCCGCGACCCGGCACTGGTTCGGGTTTGGTGAGCGTGATGTGTTCTCGTTGTTCCATTCTTATGCTTTTGATGTGTCGGTGTTCGAGATCTGGGGGGCGTTGCTGCATGGTGGGCGGCTGGTGGTGGTGCCGTTTGGGGTGTCCCGTTCGCCGGAGGAGTTTCTGCGGTTGCTGGCTGCGGAGCGGGTGACGGTGCTCAGCCAGACGCCGTCGGCGTTTTACCCGTTGCTGCGGGCTGAGGGGGAGCATCCCGGGCTGGGTGCGGGGCTGGCTTTGCGGTGGGTGATTTTCGCGGGGGAGGCGCTGGATTTGCGGCGGCTGGCGCCGTGGTATGAGCGGCACGGTGACACTGCGCCGGTGCTGGTGAATATGTATGGCATTACCGAGACCACGGTGCATACGTCGTTTGTGGCGCTGGACGCGGTCACTGCGGCGCAGGCGCCGGCGAGCCTGATTGGGGTGGGGATCCCGGATCTGCGGGTGTATGTGCTGGATGCGGGGCTGGGCCCGGTGCCGCCGGGGGTGGCCGGGGAGATGTATGTCGGTGGTGCCGCGGTGACCCGTGGTTACCTGAACCGGCCTGGCCTGACCGCGGGGCGGTTTGTGGCTGATCCGTTCGGGGTGCCGGGGACCCGGATGTACCGGTCGGGGGATCTGGCCCGGTGGAATCTCCAGGGTGGGCTGGAGTTCCTGGGCCGGGCTGATCATCAGGTGAAGATCCGGGGATTCCGCATCGAGCTGGGGGAGATCGAGGCGGCGCTGGCCGGGCACCCCGGTATCGCGCAGGCCGTGGTGATCACCCGGGAATCGGCCGGGGCGGATGGCCAGCGGCTGGTGGCCTATCTGGTGGCGGCCGGCCCGGATACCCCCAGCACCGCCGGGCTGCGGTCGTTTCTGGCCGGGTCGCTGCCCGGCTACATGGTGCCCGCGGCGTTCGTGGTGCTGCCCCAGCTGCCGCTCAACGCCAATGGCAAGCTGGACCGGCGCGCGCTGCCCGACCCGGACTGGGGTGCTGGCGGCACCGGCGGCTATGTGGCACCCCGCACCGCCACCGAGCAGGCAGTGGCGGCGATCTGGGCCGACGTGCTGGGAGTGGCCCGGGTCGGGGCCGGGGATAACTTCTTCGAGCTCGGCGGGGACTCGATCCTCAGTATCCGGGTGGCGTCGCGGTTGCGGGCCGCGTTAGGGGTGAAGCTATCTCCGCGCGTGGTGTTCACCCATGTCACGGTCCGGGAGCTGGCCGCGGCGATACCGGCCGGGTCCGGTGGGGAGCCGGTGATCCCGGTCCTGCCGCGGGATAGCGAGCGGGACTTGTTCATCACCCCGCAGTCGTTCGCCCAGCAGCGGTTGTGGTTTCTGCACCAGTTCGAGCCCGGCAGCGCCGAGTACGCCACCCGGATCGGGCTGCGGCTGCGCGGGCAGCTCGACGCCGGCGCGCTAAGTGCCGCGTTCACCACCCTGGCCGCCCGCCACGAGTCGCTGCGCACCACCTTCGAGGCCGCTGACGGGCGCGGCATGCAGGTGGTGCACCCCCCCGCGGAGGTGCCGCTGCCGGTGCTGGACCTGTCGCAGCTGGCCCCCACCGAGCGCGCCACCGAGCTGGACCGGGTCCTGGCCACAGAGACCAGCCAGCCCTTCAACCTGAGCCAGGGACCCCTGATGCGGGTGCGGCTGGTGGTCCTGGGCGCCCAGGAC
>JBOHFT010000358.1:0-2302 GCA_050699815.1 Pseudonocardiaceae bacterium
GGGATTGTGGTCAGCCACGAGACCATCCGGCAGTGGTGTGCGAAGTTCGGCCAGACCTCCGCCAACGCACTCCGCCAGCGCCGTCCTCGCCCGGGGGGCACGTGGCATCTCGGCGAGGTGTACATCAAAATCGCCGGCAAGACCCACTACCTGTGGCGGGCGGTGGACCAGCACGGGAACGTGCTGGACATTCTGGTCACCTCCCGGCGGGACACCAGGGCCGCGACCAGGTTCTTCCGCAAACTGCTCAAGGACCTGGAGGATGCGCCCCGGGTGCTGGTCACCGACAAACTGGGCAGCTACCAGGCCGCGCGACGCTGGGTGCTGCGCCCGGTGGAACACCGCCGCTCGACGTATTTGAACAATCGGGCAGAAAACTCCCACCAGCCGACCCGGCAGCGCGAACGAGCCATGAAACGGTTCACCTCAGCCCGGCACGCCCAGCGGTTCCTCTCCGCATTCAGCGGCATCTCCCCGCACTTCCGGCCCCGCCGCCACCGACTGAGCGCCAAAGACTACCGCCGCGAGATGGACACCCGATTCACCACCTGGAACGAGATCACGGGCACAACCACGGCCGCCTGACACCGGCCTCAGAGATCGACCCAACCGATCCAACCATGGCCGTACCGCCGGACAGTCCCAGCAAGTTGACAATGCCCTGCATGACGCGTTTTGTACTGCTTGGCGGGGCGAGATCTACGGAGGCGCGCCGAGGTGATTCAGAATCGCATGCAGATTGGTGGCTCGCGGCGGGTCAAGATCCCGGCTTTCGCTGGCTGGCGATGACAGCCGCAGGGATGGCACGCAGGAACAACTCCGGGCTGGCCCCCGCCGGACCGAGGTCTTCCGACGCGGCGGCCAGCCTCAAACCAGCCATCCTGTAGCCGCTGACCTGCATGGAAGGCGGGATGGGGGAGAGGGTCACGTTGAGCAGGCTGAACGGACAGTCTGGCGAACTGCGCGGCGAACGCAGCAGTGTTCAGGCGCTCGGACGAGATTTCCGGCCGCCCGCGCTGAAGTCCTCGTGGAGTTGGTCGTCGAGGCCTTGCTATGGACGCATGTCAGCTACGTCGATGCGGTGACCGGTGTAGCGGTCCGGGTCGTAGGTCAGCACGACCGCGGAAGCAGCGCGTGCTTCGTGGATGACCTGGGTGACCTCAAGCTCGTCAGCGGTTTTGCCGCCGCCGGCGGCCGCGGTGCCGATCTCCATCGCGCTCAGCCCTAGCGGCAGCACGCCGAGGGGGCCGTCCCGGTCGTAAATCAGCCAGGCCAGTTCCCGGGTCTCGCCGCCCAGCTCAGCGCAGGCCACGGCCAGCGACAGCGCCGCGGTGACCATAAGACGTCCGTCAGTCAAGGCTTCCAGCACGACGGCCTGGGCGCGACGGGTGAGGTCGCGTTCGTAGGCAACCAGCACGGTGGAGTCCAGCAACAACACCGGTACGTTCACGCTGTGTGGTCCCGGTGCAGGCCGTCCGCGGCATCAAGCACCGTACGTGCGTGGCGCCGCGCCGCCTGGTATTCAGCTGAGTCGGGGTCCACTCCGCGCCGGCGCAGCACCTGCTCGGCCACCTCTCCGCGCCGCTGGTACGCCTCTCGAGCTCCGGGTAGCGCCCGGTCGATCTCGGCCCGCACCAGCATTGTCACCACAGCGTTGGCCGACTGGCCGCGCTCCAGCGCCAGCCGGCGCAGCAGATACCGGTCGGTCTCGTCGAGCCGCAACGGGAACACAACTGATGTCATGACATCAAGCTACCGCAGAGATCCGCCGTCTCCAACATGTCTGGCGGTATGGGGGTTAAGAGGTCAGTAGGTCTGCGATCTCACCGGCGGTGGCAGCTTGGTGGAGGTCGACCAGTGCTGCGGTGAGGGTGGCGGGGTCGATGCGTCCATGTCCGTCGCGGAGAGGGGTATAGAGCGCCCAGCAGTGGTTGTCGCCGATGGTGACCGCGAGCGTGTCGAGCTCGCCGGGGCACCGTCAACTTGGTCGCCTGCCTCTAGCTGAGAGGATCGCCGGGTTGCTCGCAGTGAGGTGGGAGGGGCTGGGCTGGTGGGGGTTGAGGCGCCGTCCTGCAAGGGGTTCCGCTTCCCAGTGGAGATCATCAGCCACTGTGCCTGGCTCTGCCACCGCTTCCCGTTCAGCTTCCGCGAGGTCGAAGAGATGATGCTGGAACGCGGGATTGTGGTCAGCCACGAGACCATCCGGCAGTGGTGTGCGAAGTTCGGCCAGACCTCCGCCAACGCACTCCGCCAGCGCCGTCCTCGCCCGGGGGGCACGTGGCATCTCGGCGAGGTGTACATC
>JBOHFT010000359.1:0-2302 GCA_050699815.1 Pseudonocardiaceae bacterium
CTCGCCGACCTCTAACCAGCCCGCCCCGAATTATGCGCAGCGCCTGGTCGCCGCCACGGCCCCCACCAGCGGCAACCGTCGAGCACTGCACATAACCCAGCGCTGCTCATAGGGCGGCTTATGCGCAGCTGCGCATGAGCCGCCCTGTGGTGCACCCTCGTCGCACTCCGTCCACGTCCCGTTCTCGATGACTCCTGCGCTCAGCCACTTGCGCATGAGCCGCAGGATCCGCTGATCCGCGATCCGGTGCTCAAGAAATCTCACCAGCCAGCGATGATCAAGGCTGGTGAAGAATTCGCGGATATCCGCGTCGAGCACCCAGCTCACCTTCTTCTGCTCGATCCCGGCCGCGAGTGCATCCAGCGCGTGATGCGGGCTGCGCCCAGGCCGGAAACCGTAGGAGAAACCCTGGAAGCCCGTCTCGTAGATGGCGTTGAGCACCTCGACGACAGCCCGCTGGGCGATTTTGCCTTCCAGCGTGGCGATGCCGAGGGACGTGACCGGGTGGCGGACACTGGGTGGATGACTGCGGCGACGACGAGGATCGAGCGTTGCGGCCCGGCGATCCGGGCGGCGCTGGCCGAGGTGTCGTCGCAGGAGTGCCCGCAGTTCGAGGCGGAACTCGCCGAGGCGCTCGCGCGGGCCCGGGCGGGGGACTTCACCGGGCTGTGGGAGCGCGACGAGGCTGGGAACTGGGCGCAGCTGTAGGGATGCCGCGCTACGGGCTGATCTGGTTGGAGATCGCGCGTGAGCAGTACGCCAGCCTCCCAGCCGCGGCGCGGAAACAGATCGACCAATGGACAACCACCTACGGCGGCGGTGCCGGGCTGATCGTGTACGCGGTGGTCCACGCGCGGCAGCGGCTGATCATCCTGCGGCTGGTGTAGCCAAGCCTGATATGGAGTCGCTCCGGTGACGACCCACCCTGAGCAGTCGTGATTTCTGGCAGTGGTGTCCCGGCCAGGTGGGGAGCTTTCGTACCGGCGGGTGCCACCTCGAACTAGCTGAGGCTGACCGGGCCGGAGCGCGGCGCGGCTGCGCTGACGGTGGCTGCGGCGCTGCTGGGTGACACCGGCAACGGTTGCGACACCGTGCGGGGCAGCGACTGCTAGCAGGTATCGCGGTCCGTCTCCGGCTGAGAGGCGGGTATTGCACGTCCGAGGAGAAATTCAGCACGCTGGCGCAGTGGTCTGGCCAGTGCGAGGTAATCTCCGCGGGTGTTGGCATCGAGAAGTTCAGTGATGACGGTCAGTTCGGCGAATCTGCCGGACGGGGTGTCGAGCAGGCCGGCGAATTCATCGCGGATACGAGCGGCGATGTGGGGCACCAGCAGGCTGTAGCTGTGGATCATGGCAGCGTCGTAGCCGGTCGGGGCCAGGCCCCAGCCCTCCCAGTCGGGTATGTGCAGGGTGGGTGCGCAGATGTTGGCGAAGTGGAAGTCGCCGTGGGCCGTGGACCAGGACTTTACCGTTGTGCCGATGGGGGTGTCGAGGAACCGGGGCATTGATTGGTCGAGATAAGTCTGCCGGATGGTGTAGCGGTCGGTAGGTATCTCGGTGATGGTGCCGATCGCGGTTCGGAGCGCTGTCCACCACGCTGCTGGGAGGACAGGTGTCGCTGTCAGGGTAGGGAATGCGGCTACGGGCTGGGCGGCCACGCGGTCATACAGTTCGGCGCGGTACTGCCATTGCGTGTCGTTCCAGTCGTGGCTGTCTCGCAGCCGGGGGCGTGGTAGCGATCTGGGTATGGCTTTCTCGGCCTCGATAGAGCCGTTCCAGAATGTTGTGCCGGCCTGGCCGGTCGGGGCGCTGGCGAGGCGGAGCCATGCTGGTCCGTCGGGGGTGGTAACGGGCTGGCTGAGTGTTCTGCCACGCCAGCCCCATGCCTCGTGGGTCTGTGGTTCGGGCCGGACGGAGAGCGCGACGCAGGCCCAGCGGTGGGCGGTCCGCATCCGCGTCGTCACGTCGCGGTCGTCGGGTTCGGTGTACATCAGCGACCGTCTGCGGGACGAGTACCGAGCAGGCTGTCCGGCGGGTTCATGATGGTGTGACGTGCTGCTCGGGCGAGGATGGCCTGTGTCCGGTCGGTGAGGCCGAGGCGGTTCCAGTGGAAGATCACGTGATGCGCGAGGATGTCTCGCAGACCTCGCAAGAGGGCGCCGTCGCGTGCCGCGTTCCCTAGCGGGAGTTTCCGGGCTAGCGTGATCTAGGTCGGTGTTTCCGCTGGTCAAGATAGGTGTGGATCTTCAGTTTTCCTATGATCTAAGTCCGGGGCGCCCACCGGTGCAGGTCGAAGATCTCAG
>JBOHFT010000360.1:0-2298 GCA_050699815.1 Pseudonocardiaceae bacterium
CACCCAGTTGGTGTGGCCGGTGAGCTGGTGGAGGGGCTGTGCGGTGGTGGCGTCCCAGATCCGGGCGGTGTGGTCGGCGCTGCTGGTGAGCAGGCGGGTGCCGTCGGGGGACCAGGCCACCGCCACCACTGTGCCGGTGTGGCCGGTGAGCTGGTGGAGGGGCTGTGCGGTGGTGGCGTCCCAGATCCGGGCGGTGTGGTCGGCGCTGCCGGTGAGCAGGTGGGTGCCGTCGGGGGACCAGGCCACCGCCACCACTGTGCCGGTGTGGCCGGTGAGCGGGCACACCGGCGAGACACCCCTCGCTGCTGCCTGCTGGCCGCCGCCGGGCAGCGGGGCGATCAGCAGCCCGGGAGCCGGCTCCGGCGCCGGGATACACCGCAGGATCTGCGTCCGGTAGGTGGCGGCGCGGGCAATCTCGGCGCCGTCGAGCGCGCACTCCCGGATAACGGTCCCGATCGCCCGCGCGCCGTCGAACCGCGCCGAGGTCAGGCGCGAGTTGTGCAGCTCCGCGCCGGTCAGGTCGGCGCCGCTGAGGTCGGCCCCGGTCAGGTCCACCCGGTGGAATGTCGCACGTCGCAGGTCCGCCCCGGTCAGGTCCGCCCCGGCCATGGGCAGCCGCGTGTCGTCGTGGCCCGCCGTGCCGATGGCCCACCCGCTTAGTTGGGCGCCCGCCAGCCGGACCCCGGCCAAGGACTGGTGCGGGTGCCCGTGTTCGGCCGCCCGCAGCGCGTAGGCGAGGGCGAGTTCCGAGGCCTGCGGCAGGTACCGGCGCCCGATCCGGGCCAGCCCCGCCAGCGCCGCGGACCGGTGCCCGGCCGCCGCTGCGGCGATCGACTGGCCGAGGAAGTCCAGCGTCTCCGGGCTGGGCACCGGCATCGCGAGCGCGTCGAGGCCCCGGCCGTCGGTAGCGCCAGCCTCAATCAGGGTCCGGACCAGGTAGCGGGCCAGGAAGTACTCAGCCAGTGACCGGTGGCCGAACGCGAAGGTGTCGCCCTCGCGCTTGAGGAAGGTGGCGGTCCGGAAGTCGGCTTTCCACAGGTCGGGCACCCGCTCGCGGTAGTGACGCTGCAGGTCGGGCCGGCGCTCCAGCACGTCGAGGAGCCAGTCGTCGACCTCCGCCGCCCCCCAGGAGTTGCGCCCGGACCGCCACAACCCGGCTGCGATCTGCTCCATCAGCAGCTGCTTGTGCTCAGCAATGAGGGTGTGCTTGCCGCTGTCGCGAGCCAGCCAGCGCTCGACGACCTCGCCGTAGAGGTCCACCGAGCGCAGCGTGCGGCCAGCCAGCTTGGCGGTCTCGATGAACTCCACCTGGTCGGCGATCAGCCGCAGCGTCAGCGGGCGGCGGGCGAGATCGGGCAGGTCGTGCACGGCGGCGACGGTGTCGAGGAACCCGTCCACCCAGCCCGCGTCGCGGTCGAGGTTGGCGGCCAGGTACTCCCGCACCTGATGCTCCCGAAACGGGAGCATCAGCAGGGCCAGGTAGTCCTCGCCCCGCAGGCCGACCCGGCCCGCACCGGTGAAGTACGTGATCTCGTCGCGAATCGTGCGGAAGTACTGGGTGCGGCAGGTGAGCAGCATCTTCGCACCCGTTCCCGCGCCGAGGGCCCGCCACAGCTGCCGGGTGAACAGCTGCTGGTCGGGCAGGCTCAGGTGGACGAGCACCTCGTCGAGCCCGTCGAACACGACCACCGCGTCACCCTGGTGCAGCCGCCTGCGGACGACGTCGGCACACAGCCGGTCTCGCGGGACGCCCACGGGCCGGTTGGCGTCGAGCATGCCGTCCAGGATGTGGTCGAGCGTCATCGTCGCGACTAGGCCGGTGATCCGGACGTCGCGCAGGTCGAACAGGATCGGTAACGGGCCGGGGGTGCCGCTGGCGCGCATGTCGAGCAGCTGCTGGGTGAACAGCTTCGCGGTGGTCGTCTTGCCCATGCCGACGTCGCCGAGCAGCGCGCACAGCCTTGTCCCCTCGGCCGTGGCCCAGTCCACCAGCCGGGCGACGGCGGGCAGCGCCGGACCGTGCGCCGAGCTCGAGGGGTCCAGCCGGGACTCCCGAAGGGTGGTCTCGGCCGACTCAGGCTCGATCAGGACCGCGCTGTCCCCGGCCTGCCTGCTCCGGGCCAGGCTCGCCGACCACTGCGTCAGCGGGTCGTCTGGTGTCCGGTCCTCGGCGGTGACCAGCGGTGGTCGCAGCGCGCGCCGGATCTCGTCCACCACGTCGGCGATGTAGTCCCTACGCTGGTCGGTGCGCGTCAACTCGTCCCAGGGCTCCGTCCGGCGCCGGACGTCGTGCAGCCG
>JBOHFT010000361.1:0-2278 GCA_050699815.1 Pseudonocardiaceae bacterium
CTTCAAGACCGGCCAACCGGGGGGTTGGCCGGTCTTGAAGAGCCCCCAACCTTGCGGCTCACCCGGGTCGGGCGCACGCTGGCGCAACTGCCGCTGGACCCCCGGCTGGCCCGGATGGTGCTGGCCGCCAACGACAACGGCTGCCTGCGCGAGGTCCTGGTGATCGTGGCGGCACTGTCCATCCAGGACCCGCGGGAGCGCCCAGCCGGCGCCGAGGCGGCCGCCGACGCCCAGCATGCCCGGTTCGCCGACAAGGGTTCCGACTTCCTGGCCTACCTCAGCCTCTGGCGCTACCTCGACGAGCAGCAGCAGGCCCTGTCGTCCAGCCAGTTCCGCAAGCTGTGCAGCGCGGAGTTCCTGCACTACCTGCGGGTGCGGGAATGGCAGGACCTGCACGGGCAGCTGCGCCGGATCACCCGCGACCTGGGCATGACGGTGAACACCGCGCCCGCTGACCCGCAGCGGGTGCACCTCTCGCTGCTGGCCGGCCTGCTCTCGCAGATCGGGCTGCTCGACTCCGAGACCCGCGATTACCTGGGTGCCCGCGGCGCCCGGTTCGCCGTGCATCCCGGCTCGGCGCTGTTCCGCAGGCCGCCGCGCTGGGTGATGGCCGCCGAGCTGGTGGAGACCTCCCGGCTGTGGGGCCGGATCACCGCCCGGATCGAGCCGCAGTGGGTGGAGCCCCTGGCCGGGCACCTGGTCAAGCGCAGCTACAGCGAGCCGCACTGGGAACGCGGCCGCGGTGCGGTGATGGCCTACGAGAAGGTCACGCTCTACGGCATCCCGATCGTCGCGTCGCGCAAGGTCGCCTACGGGTCAATTGACCCCGAACTGTGCCGCGAGCTGTTTGTCCGGCACGCTCTGGTGGAGGGTGACTGGGAGACCCGGCACCCGTTCTTTCACGCCAACCGGGCCATGCTCGACGACGTCGAGGAACTTCAGCAGCGGGCCCGCCGGCGCGACATCCTGGTCGACGACGAGACCCTGTTCGGCTTCTACGACCAGCGCATCCCACCCGAGATCGTCTCGGCCCGGCATTTCGACAGCTGGTGGCGCACGGTCAGCGCAGCGCAGCCGGACCTGCTCGACTTCGACCCCACCCTGCTGATCACCAGGGAAGGCGTCAGCGGGCAGGACTATCCCGATTCGTGGCGCGCCGGTGCGCTGCGGCTGGACCTGTCCTACCAGTTCGAGCCCGGCGCAGCCGCCGACGGCGTGACCGTGCACGTGCCCCTGCCGGTGCTCAACCAGGTCGCGGCGGCGCCGTTCACCTGGCAGGTCCCGGGCCTGCGGGAGGAACTGGTCGCCGCGCTGCTCAAGGCACTGCCCAAGCCGCTGCGCCGCCAGCTGGCGCCCGACTCTGCGAAGGCCCTGCTGGCCCGGCTGACGCCGTACCGCGAACCGCTGCTCGACGCCCTGGAGCGCGAGCTCCGGCAAGCGGGCCTGGCGGTGCGCCGCGAGGACTGGCAGCTCGACCGGGTGCCCGGCCATGTGACGATCACCTTTCGGGTGCACGACGGCGAGGCCACGCTGGCCGAGGGCAAAGACCTCGCGGCGCTGACCCGCCAGGTGCAGCCGCAGCTGCGGGCCACCCTGTCCACCGCGGGGGCCGGCCTGCAGCGGCGGGGCCTGCGCAGCTGGGACGTCGGGACGCTGCCGCAGACCTACCAGCAGGAGCAGGCCGGCCATCTGGTCACCGCCTACCCGGCGCTGGTGGACGAGGGCGACACCGTCGCCGTCGCGCTGCTGCCCACCGAGGCCGAGCAGCAGCGCGCCATGTGAGCGGGCACCCGGCGGTTGCTGCTGCTCGCGGTGGCGTCGCCGGTCAAGCCGGTCCAGCGTAGGCTTGATGGCGCTGCGAGGCTGGTGCTCGAACAGAACCCGCACGGCAGCGTGGAGGCGTTGCTGGCCGACTGCGCGGCGGACGCGTTGATCGCCGCCTGCGGCGGGCCGCCCCGCGACGAGGCCGGCTTCGCCCGGCTGGTCGAGCGGGCCCGCGCCGAGCTGACCGAGGCGACGCGTGCCGTGGTCACCCACCTCCAGCGCATCCTGGCGGTGGCGCACACCATCGAGGCCCGGTTGCCCGAGCTCACCGCACCGGCCCTGGCACCCGCGGTGGCCGACGTCCGCAGGCAACTGACCGCCCTGGTCGGACCCGGTTTCGTCACCGCGACCGGCGCGCAGCGGCTGCCCGACCTCACCCGCTACCTGCAGGCCATCGAGCGCAGACTGGCCAAGCTGCCCCGCGACCCCGACCGCGACCGGGACCGGATGCATC
>JBOHFT010000362.1:0-2240 GCA_050699815.1 Pseudonocardiaceae bacterium
GGCAGACGTGCTGACCAAGCCCGCCGCGGAGCATGGCGTCATGGAGAACACTTGGGATTACCCGTCAGTATCATCTTTGACTGTGAATGATGACGTCTCTGTGGTATCCCCGGTAGGCACCCGTTCCCTCCCGACCGGCGTGGTCACCTTCCTCTTGAGCAACGTTGAGGGATCGACTCGTCTCTGGGAGGGTGACGAGGTGATGGAGGCGGCTATCGCCCGTCACTATGAACTGCTCGCCGCGACGATCACGCTCCACGGTGGGGTGCTGCCGGTGGAACGGGGCGCGGGCGACAGCGTGGTGGGTGTGTTTGCCCGGCCGTCGGATGCACTGGCCGCAGCCCTCGACGCGCAGCGTGCTTTCGCCGAGGAACCGTGGGCGCAGGGCCGAGCGCTGCGGGTCGCACTGGCGTTGCACACGGGGCAGGCGCAGCTCCGTGGCGATGACCGTTACGTCGGACGGGCGGTCATCCGCTGCGCCCAGCTGCGCGCCGTCGCCCATGGCGGGCAGACCGTGCTCTCCGGCGCCACCCGCGACGTGGTCGCTGATCGCCTCCCGGACCGCGTGACCCTGCGGGACCTCGGCTCGCACCGCCTGAAGGACCTCGGCCGGCCAGAACGGGTGTGGCAGCTGTGCCATCCCGACCTGATGAACGATTTCCCGCCGCTGCGGTCACTCGATGCGGTCGTCAATAACCTCCCGACCCAGCTCACCTCGTTCGTGGGACGGGACGTGGAGCTGGCCGAGATGGGCCGAGCGTTCGAAGCGGCGCAACTGGTGACCCTCACGGGAGCCGGGGGTTGCGGCAAGACACGCCTCGCCCTGCACGCTGTCGCCGAGGTCGCGCAGCGCCACCCGGATGGGGTGTGGTGGGTGGAGCTGGCGTCGGTGTCGGCGGTCGAGTTCGTGCCTTATGTTGTGGCCCGCACCTTCGGGCTGGTGGAGGAGGAGGGCCGCCCGGTCGTCGACACGCTGAGCGAGCAACTGGCCGGCTTCGACGCCCTGGTGATCCTCGACAACTGCGAGCATGTCCTCGAACCCTGCGCCCGTCTGATCGAAGCGCTCCTGCGGTCGGCGCCGACGCTGCGGTTCGTCGCTACCAGCCGGGAGCCACTCGGGATCCCAGGAGAGTTGACCTGGCGGGTGCCGTCACTCGACGACGAGGCAGCGGCCCGTTTGTTCGTGGAGCGGGCCGCCCTCGTGCGGCCGGGATTCACCGCGGAGGGCGACGACGCCGAGGCGGTGGGGCAGATCTGCCGGCGCCTTGATGGCCTGCCCCTGGCCATCGAACTGGCCGCCGCACGGGTCCGCATGATGCCCCCCGCCCGGATCGCCGCGGCCCTCGACGACCGGTTCCGTCTCCTCACCGGCGGGGGCCGGACCGTGCTGCCCCGCCAGCGGACGCTCGAGACGTCGGTGGCGTGGAGCCACGACCTGCTCGACGATGCCGAGCGGGCGCTGCTGCGCCGCCTGTCGGTGTTCGCCGGCGGTTTCACCCTCGATGCTGCCGAGAGCGTGTGCGCCGACGAGGTCGTGGACCGCTACGCGGTGCTGGATGTGCTCTCCCGTCTGGTGGACAAGTCCCTCGTCCAGGCCGACGTCGACCAGGGGGAGGGCCGTTACGGCCTGCTCGAGACGATCCGGTTCTTCGCCCGGGGGCGTCTGGTGGACGCCGGGGAGAGCGACGCGACCCGGGAACGCCATCGGGATTTCTTCCTCGCCTTGGCGGAACGGGCCGAGCCGGAGTTGGCCCTGGCCGACGGCCCCGCGTGGCTGGACCGCCTCGAACGGGAGAGGGACAACCTCCAAGCCGCCGCGCAGTGGTGTGACGCCACTGGGGCCTACGAACCGTTCCTGCGTCTCGTCACCGCCCTCACGCTCTTCTATGAGATGCACTCCCACCTCCAAGCCGGAGGCCGGTGGTTCGCCCAGGCCCTGGCCCGCGACGAAGGTCCCTCACCGCTTCGGGCCCGGGCGCTGTGGGGAGCGGCCCACGTGGCGCTCTACGGTGGCGACTGGGAGTCCATGGGGCGATACGCCCCCCATGCCTTAGAGATGGCCGAGGAAGTCGGCGACGAATGGGCGATCGGCCGGGCCCTGAACACCAACGGACTAACGGGGTTTCACCCCAGCCCGACGAGGCGTGCCGTGGCTGGTTTGGGTAGGCGGGCTCCGGTCGGCGGGATGTAGACCGTGACCGGCGTGCCGGTCCGGTGTATGAAACCGCTCGTAGCGGTTT
>JBOHFT010000363.1:0-2220 GCA_050699815.1 Pseudonocardiaceae bacterium
CCACCATCTTCGCGGCTTCGTCCTTGTATTCAGGAGTGAACGACCGACGATTCTTCGGCACGTATTTCCTCTCTTCCGGAAAGGGAACCCTAGTGGGTTCACTGTCCGGAAGATCCGGGACCCCTCATCACCGTCAGTGTGTTGAGCAGGTTGAGTTGAGACGACAACGGCCTTCCCGCTCGTGTCGTGGGGACCGCTGCGGGTGGGCCGTGCTGGATGCATGGGGGCACCCTTTGGTGACGGTAGAGGCTGATCCGGTTCGGGTCGAGTCGCGGTTGGTGGCTGGGCAGGTCGGCTGCCCGGATTGCCCCGGTGTGCTGCGGCGGTGGGGGTGGGCACGCCCGCGCGGTGTCCACGGCAGGGCGGGGGTGCTGCACCCGCGGCGGGCGCGTTGCTCGGTGTGTTTGGTCACCCATGTTCTGTTGCCGGTCACGGTGTTGCTGCGGCGTGCGTATGCGGTCGAGGTGATTGGTGCGGCTCTGGTGGCCCGCGCGGGTGGGCCGGGGCATTGGGTGATCGGGGCGGCGCTAGGGGTTCCGGTGGCGACGGCGCGGGGCTGGCTGCGGGTGATGAGCGGCCGGTTGGGGGTGGTGCGGACGTGGTTGTTGCAGGTGGCCCATCGCGCTGGGGTGGACGTGGCGGTGCCCAGGGCGCAGGGGTCGGCGTGGCGTGGCGTACTCGCTGCGTTGGGGGCGGCGAGTACTGCGGTGATTGGGCGGTTCGGCGTGTTCGGGGTCCTCGGTCCGGTGACGGCTTGGCAGGTCGCTGCGGCCTGTTCGGCTGGCCGGCTCCTTGCCCCCGGTTGGCCGCCATCCCAGCGGGGCGTGGAGGGCAACACGAGTCGCCTCTGACGTAGCCGGTGGGTTCGGCGAATCCTCGCCAGGGTCACTGCCCGACCGGTCACGGCTGGGCATTCCCTTGCCGAATCGAGGTTTTCGTGGTGAGCACGCACGATCAGGACGGCGTCACACGCCGGACGCGGGCGCAGCAGGTGGCGTTGTTCCGTTACCAGCTGATCTGCCCTGCGCTGGACCCGAACCTGCCGGCCAAGGCGCGGGGCAGGATCGTGCGGGCGATCGCCGCTCAAGCGCATGCCGGCCCGTTCGGTGGGCAGCACCGCTGCTCCCGCGGCACCCTGGATCGGTGGATCCGCCGTTACCGCGCCGGCGGCTTCGAGGCCCTGGCTCCCTCGATCCGCCAGCCCGGCGCCCGGATCGACACTGAGGTCCTGGAGCTGGCCACGGCGCTCAAGCGGGAGAACCCCGACCGCACCGCCGCGCAGGTCGCGCGGATCCTGCGCGCCTCGAGTGGCTATTCACCCTCGGAGCCGACCTTGCTGCGGCTGTTCCACCGCCGCGGGTTGATGTGCCCCGTCACCGGCGTCGGCGTGGTGTCCGGCCGGTTCGAGGCCGGGACCCCCAACGAGCGGTGGGTCGGTGATGCGTTGCACGGCCCGCGCCTGGGGGGCCGCAAAACCTACTTGTTCGCGTTCCTCGACGATCACTCCCGGCTCGCGGTGGGCTACCGGTTCGGGTTCGCCGAGGACACCGTGCGCCGGGCCGCCGCGCTGGAACCGGCGCTGGCCGCCCGCGGCGTCCCGGCCAGCACCTGCGTCGACAACGGATCCGCTTTCGTCGGCTCGTGGCTGCTGCGGGCCTGCGCCAAGCTCGGGATCCGGCTGGTGCACTCCACCCCACCCCGGCCACAAGGCCGCGGGAAGATCGAACGCTCCGTCAGGACAGTGCGCGATCAGTTCCTCGTCGAAGTCGCCGGCACCAGCGCCGCGGACCTGGCCGACAAGCGGCTCACCCCGGCCGCGGCGCTGCTTGAGCTCAACGGCCTGCTCACCGCCTGGATCGAAAGCGTCTACCACCACCAGGTGCACTCCGAGACCGGGCAGACACCCCTGGCCCGGTGGAACGACGGCTGGCAGGCCACCGGGCACGGCCCGGTCATGGCCACCGCCGACGCGGTGACCGAGGCGTTCTTGTGGTCGGCGCTGCGCACCGTGACCAAGACGGCGACGGTGTCGCTGCACGGCAACATCTACCAGGTCGGGGCCGCGCTGGCCGGGCGCAAGGTGGAGCTGGTGTTCTCCCCGTTCAGCCTGGAGGTCATCGAGGTCCGCCACGGCGAACGCAGCTACGGCCACGCCGTGCCATTCCAGATCACCCGCCACGCCCACCCCAAAGCCCGACCGGAAACACCCGAGCCCTGAGG
>JBOHFT010000364.1:0-2198 GCA_050699815.1 Pseudonocardiaceae bacterium
CGGGCGGTCTAGGCCCGTTGTGTTGCATCGGTTAGCGCCGGTGGGCAAGGTGCGAGAACTCAGGCGCAAGCTATGGGCTGCGGCTAAGCAGTCTGAGGGTCGGCGTTTCCGTGCCCTGTATGACCGGATCCACCGCAGTGACGTGTTGTGGGAGGTGTGGGAGCGGGTACGGGCGAATCGTGGCGCGGCTGGGGTCGATCGGGTGATCCTGGCGGTGGTGGAGGACTACGGGGCCGGGCGGATGCTCGGCGAGCTGGCCCGGGACCTCCGCACGGGGACCTATCGTCCGTCGCCGGTGCGGCGGGTGGAGATCCCCCAACCGGACGGCCGCACACGGCCGCTGGGCATTCCGACGGTACGCGACCGGGTGGCGCAGCAGGCGGCGAAGATTGTCCTCGAACCGGTTTTCGAGGCGGGCTTCCTGCCGGTCAGCTTCGGGTTCCGCCTGAAGCGCAGCACTACCGGTGTGCTGGAGAAGATCCGGGTGGTGTTCCCGCGGGGGCAGCAGTTCGTCTTCGAGGCTGACATCGCGGATTTCTTCGGCACGATCGACCACGACCGGCTCATGGCCGAGGTCGAGCGGTGGGTGTCGGATCGGCGGGTGCTCACGTTGTTGCGGTCGTGGCTGGGTGCAGGGGTGATGGTCGAGGGGGCGTACACCGAGACGGTCTCGGGGGCCCCACAGGGCGGGGTGATCTCGCCGTTGCTGGCCAACATCTACCTGCACGCGTTCGATCGGGCCTGGGCTGAGCAGGGTACCGGCGAGTTGGTCCGCTATGCGGATGATGTCGTGGTGCTGTGCTCGACCCGGCAGCAGGCCGAGGCGGCTCGGGACAGGGCGGCGGCCCTGCTCGGCGGGCTCGGGCTGGAGCTGCACCCGGATAAGACCCGCGTGGTCGATCTCCGGGAGGGCAGGGAGGGTTTCGATTTCCTGGGGTGTCATCTTCATGCCCGCATGTCGGGTCGTGTGGGGGAGCAGAAGCGCGTGGTGCGCTACTACGTGCACCGGTGGCCCTCGGCGCGGAACATGAAGCGGGCCCGGGCCAGGGTCACGGCACTCACCGATCGACGCCGGTGTGGTATGGCGGTGCCAGAGCTCATCAAGGCTCTGAACCCGTTTCTGCGGGGATGGGGCAACCACTTCCGCACCGGGAATGCCTCCACGAGGTTCCGCCAGCTCGACCGGTACGTCGCGTGGCGGCTCACACGCTTGCTGATCAAGAAGCGGGGCCGCAACCTGCGCGCCGGCCAGGTGGGCGTCTGGACCGAATCCTGGTTCCACGACCAGGGACTGCACACACTGCTCGGCACCATCCGATACCCGAAGACGGCGTAACCATGTCCAGAAGATCGTCGGTAAGCCGTATGCGGGAAAACCGCACGTACGGATTGAAAGGGGGATGGGGAAACAGGGCCGCTGCGCGGTTCCTGCGCCCCTGACTACCAATGACAGTCGATACGGGGGAGCTGGCGGCGGACCGGGTGTGGCTGAGGACCGTGCGGCGCAGCCTCGGGGCGCGCCTGGCCACCTACCGCACCGCAGCCGGGATCTCCCAGCCCGAACTGGCCCAGGCCCTCGGGCGGACCCGGAGCACGATCTCCAAGGTCGAGCACGGCACCCGCGGAATGCCCACGGAACAGTGGACGATCACCGACGAGGTGTGCCGGGCTGAGGGCGCCCTGATCGCGGAGCACAGCGTGCTGGCCCAGGCCGAACAGGACTACCGTGGACGGTGCCGCACCTACCAGCGCCAGGCGCGGCAGGCGGCGGCGCAGGCCGGCCTAGAGGCCCTCCGGGCCGCACCCGCACTCGGGTCCGCCGCACGGGACCGGGACCAGGACAGTGAGCGCGGCACGGGGCCGGGGATAGCAGGCGCGGACCGGGAGCTGGCCGAGGAACTGATGCGGGAGGTGATCACGATCTTGGAGCGGTCCCTGGGCCGCCGCGAGGCGCTGCGGGCCGCCCGGTGGGCCCTGGCGGCCCTGGGCCTGTCTGGCCTGGACCCCGATGAGTGCGCCCGGGTGGCACACGCTGTGGACGCTCCCCGCCGGGTAGACGCCCAGGTCGTGAGCAACCTGGCCACCACCCTCGCGTATTGCAACCGTCAAGAAGACACCCTCGGCCCGGGTGAGGTACTCGACACCGTCATCGCCCAGCACCAGATCGTGCGCCATCTGCTCACCGGCGGCTGCCCGGA
>JBOHFT010000365.1:0-2191 GCA_050699815.1 Pseudonocardiaceae bacterium
CGCCCCGCACGGTCCTACCTCTGCCCCGAGATCACCGACGCACCGGCGGGACGCCGTCCTCGCCGGCGATCAGACCCAGCATGTCCAGCAGCACCCGGCAGTCGTCGGCATCCGTGGCCGACCGCGCGACCGCCAGGCGAGCCCGGTCAACCTGATCGGCCGTGACGCGATGCGGGTCCTGTCCACGCTGCATGGGCACCGACGGACTGCTCAGTTCTGCGCCGGTCTCGGGACCGAGGTGGTAGGTGCTCGACAGACGGCTCATGCGCCCCTCCTGAAGTTCGCTGCGACGTACTCGGCTCTCCACCGCTCGCCGCACGCTATCGACCGTTTACCGGCAGCGCAGCCTCCCATGGGGTGATTACCTGGGGTGAACCGCCACCAACTGTCCGGAACCTGCCGCTTGCCGCTCAGTCAGCGCCGTCGAGCAACTCGGCGAGGTGCAGCGCACGCCGGCCGGTCGTCAGGCTGATCTGCAGGCGGCAGCTGAACCCGTCGGCCAGCACCAGCGCGTCAGGGGACGCTCGGATCGCGGGGGCCAGCGAGCGTTCGGCCAGCGCGCTGGACATGTCCTCATGGCCACGCTGGTAGCCGAAACTGCCGGCCAGCCCGCAGCACCCGGACACCCGCCGCACCCGGACCCCGGCCGCACTCAGCAGCCCGTCGTCGGCGTCGTGGCCGAGCACCGCATGCTGGTGGCAGTGCACCTGGTGCAGCGCATCCCGGTGGCACCCGGGCGGCTGCCAGTCCGGTGCCCGGTCCCGCAGTAGCTCGGCGAGCGTGCGAGCCTGCCCGGCGAGCGCAGTCGCCGCCGGATCGTCCGGGAGCAACTCGGTCAGATCGGAGCGAAGCGTGGCCACACAGCTGGGCTCGAGCCCGACGACCGGAACACCGGCGGCGATCTCGGCCCGCAGCAGCCGCAGGGTCCGCCGCAGCACCAGGCGGGCGATGGTGAGCTGCCCGGTGGTCAGCCAGGTCAGCCCACAGCACAGGGTGCCTCGCGGCAGCCGGACGGCGAAGCCCGCCGCGGTGAGCACCCGCGTCGCGGCGTGCACCACGGGGGGGTCAAACGATCGGGTGAAGGTATCCGGCCACAGCAGCACCGCACCGCGCGGTGCCGGACCGGCCGGCAGTTCCGGTGGCCGGTAACGGGCGAACCGGGGCAGCGGGCGCGCCGTGGACACCCCGCCCAGCCGGGCGAGCACCGGCGCGGCCCGGTTGGCCAGCGTCGGCGCCAGCCCGGCCGCCCAGGCCGCCAGCGGCAGCCCGCCCAGCGCGTAGTGCCACCGCGGCCGCAGCCGGCGCCGGTAGCGCTGGTGCAGGAACTCCGCTTTGTAGCTGGCCATGTCCACGTTGACCGGGCAGTCCGAGGCACATGCCTTGCAGGCCAGGCACAGGTCCAGCGCTTCGTCGAGCTCCGTCGACTGCCAGCCGCCGGGCACCAGGTCGCCGGCCAGCATCTCGGCCAGCAGGTGCGCCCGGCCGCGGGTGGAGTGCTGCTCGTCGCGGGTGACCTGGAAACTGGGACACATCACGCCGGGACCGTCGAGCTGCCGGCAGGCACCGACGCCGACGCAGCGCCGGGCGGCCGAAGCCAGGCTGCCCCCGTCGCGGGTCAGCGCGAGGCTCACCGGCACCGGACGCTCCCGGCCGGGGCGCAAGTCGGCATCCAGCGGCCGGGGGTCCACCAACACCCCGGGGTTGAGCAGCCGGCCCGGATCGAAGCACTCCTTGAACCGCGCGAACAGGTCGAGCACTTCTCGCGGGTACATCCGGTCCAGCAGCTCGCTGCGGGCCCGCCCGTCGCCGTGCTCCCCGCACAACGAACCACCGTGGGCCACCACCAGGTCCGCGGCCTGCTCCACCAGCCGCCGGAAGTCCCGGCGGCCGGCCGAGGTGAGCAGGTCGGCGTCGATCCGCACGTGCACGCAGCCCTCGCCGAAATGCCCGTAGACCGGGCCCTGCCGACGATGCTCGGCGAGCAGGTCGGCGAAGCCACGCAAATAGTCGCCGAGCCGGTTGGGGGGCACCGTGGCGTCTTCCCAGCCCGGCCACGCCTGCGAGCCATCGGCCAGCCGGGTCATCAGGCCCGCACCGGCCTCGCGGATCCGCCACAGCGCCGCCCGGTGCGCCGGATCGGCCACCAGCAGGTGCGGGCGCCCGGCCTCGGCCGCCGCCGCCTGCGCAGCGG
>JBOHFT010000366.1:0-2173 GCA_050699815.1 Pseudonocardiaceae bacterium
GTGGAGCGGCTGCTGGTGACGTCGTCAGGCGACCGCGGGCACCAAGGGTGCTGCGAGGTAAGGCTTGAGCAGGATCCCCAGCTGCAGGGTCAGCATCCGCATCCAGGCCTGACCCACCTCCGCGGCCTCGGCCGACTCCGGAATCTTCCCGAAGACGTACTCACCGTCGGGGCCCGGGGCGACGGTGCTCAACGCCGTCATGACTCTCATCTCCACCCACCCCATGAGAGCGATGGTCAGATCAGCCGGAATGACCACATCGGGATGCGTCCCACCGCCCTTGACGTGGGCATCGGCCACTCTGGACATATAGGCGTGGAAATCGCCGTCCATCGGCTTCGTGGTGCTCCTGGACCACCACCCCTTCAGCGTCATCTTGCGCTGCGTGAGATGCGAGGCGTCCTGGAAGTACCCGGCAGATTCCGGACGGGAGAGCAGGTAATCATAGGCAAGGGTCACCACGCCACCTGCCGCCGGCCCCAGCAGCGGGCCGGTTTTGCGCAGAATCGACGCCTCCTTGGCACCGAAACCCGCAAACTCCGCGTAGGGATGGAACTCGGCGGTCTCATGGCTACCGAGGGGGGCGTCCGGTTCCGCCAGGATGGGTTCGAGGATGATCCCGAGCTGCAGCATGAACTGGTTCATCCATGCTGCCCCGGCGGCGGAGACAGTGGCGGTGTCGCAGGTCTCGCCCATGGCCTTGAGGATCTTCCCCTGTATCCACGCAGTGAGAGCCAAGATCATCTGTGGTGGGAGCGGCACCTGCACACCCGGGAAAGTCACCCCCTTGCCCCCGGCCTTGCTGGCCTCTCGCAGGAAGGCCGACAGCTCACCGTCGAACGGCCCGGAGATCGTCCTGTCCAGCCACTCCTTGATCAGCAACGGGTTGACCGGCAAGTCCGATCCACTCATCAGCGGGGCAGACTCCGGGCGCGCCATAAGGTACCCTGATATTGCCTCCGCGATATCGTCAGCGAACGGGTAAATATCCTTTCCGGTCTCTTGGACAGCCGCCGCCTCGTACGCCCTAAACCCAGCGAAGTCGGCAAGTGGAGCGAATTCCGGTGTCACCAGGAGATCGTACCCGAGCCCTGCTGCAGGCTCTTTGCTTATCGTCATGACCTGCTCCCGTCTCTGCGTTTGTACTGGATGGCACTGGCTGCGACCGGAGATCTGCCACACAGCTCTCGGCACTGAGATTCTCAGCACTGAGCTGGCGCTTTCCGTGGCATCCGGGCGCCAAGGCGGGCCCCCTCGGCCACCTTGGCTCCAGGTTAAGGGATCCAGCCGTTACGCCGAAACTGGCTGCATGTGACCAATCGCGATGAGGCGTTAATATCCCGTTACGCGCCGGTGAATCAGGTAACAACTGGCGACAGAGTGGTGGTGACCGCCACAGCGAACCTCGGCGCGCGCCGTCATGCCGGTAATGCCATGAGCTCGCGCGGGCGGTGGTTGAGCCGGGTCGCGCCGTCCGCGCTGACCACGACGATGTCCTCGATGCGGGCACCCCAGCGGCCCGGCAGGTAGATACCCGGCTCGACGCTGAACGCCATCCCCGGCTCGAGCACCAGGTCGTTGCCGGCCACGATGTAAGGCTCCTCGTGCACCTCAAGGCCGATCCCGTGCCCGGTCCGGTGGATGAACCGCTCGCCCAGGCCCGCGTCGGTGATCGGGACCCGGGCGGCGGCGTCCACCTGTTGCGCGGTCACCCCCGGCGCGACCGCCGCCACCGCGGCGTCCTGGGCGGCCTGCAGCACCGCGTAGGTCGCGGCGACGTCGGCGCCGGCCGGTTCGCCCAGGCTGTAGGTGCGGGTGCAGTCGGAGAAGTAACCCTCCGGGGTCGGCCCGCCGATGTCGACCACCACGACGTCCCCGGGCTGCACCACCCGGCCGGAGACGTCGTGGTGCGGGCTCGCGCCGTGCGGGCCGGACCCGACGATGACGAACGCCGCCGCGGTGTGCCCCTCCGCGACGATCGCGGCGGCCACGTCGGCACCGACCTGCGCCTCGGTGCGCCCGACCCGCAGCCACTCCCCCATCCGGGCGTGCACCCGGTCGATGGCCTGGCCCGCGGCGGCCAGCGCGGCGATCTCGGCGGCGTCCTTGCGCATCCGCAGCTGCCGCAGCACCGCCGACGCCAGCTCCTGCGCACAGCCCGGCAACGCGGCCC
>JBOHFT010000367.1:0-2160 GCA_050699815.1 Pseudonocardiaceae bacterium
GCCCCACCCCGGGCGGCCGGCGGTCCGGCAAGGGCTCCTGCGGTCGAAGCGGCACACCCGCCGCCCGACTTTCTCGGCCACGGTCGGCAGTCCCACGTCCGCCCGACCACCGCCGAGCCACCCGACTAGCGTGCGCCACAGCAGGCCCGCCGGGGAGCGTGAATCCCCGCGTCGCGGCTGGGTAGGACTACCTACGCGTGCAGCCCGAACCGTGCCGCGGGCGCTGCAGCCTGCCGGGGTGGAGCTTGCGGCCCGGGCCGCTGCCCCTGCCGAGGCGCCTGGGGCTTGCCGGACACGCCAGCGTCCCGCGCCGGCGCCTGCGGGGGTGAGCCGTTCGAAGACTGCTTCGAAGACCGCGCGGCATCGGCCTGCTCGCCAGGGGCGGGCTGATCGGCGGGAACGGGCTGATCGGCGGGAACGGGCTGATCGGCGGGAACGGGCTGATCGACCAGGTCGACCGCCTCGACCAGCAGCCGGTGCACCGCGTGCACCTGACCGGTCAGGTCGGCTCGCAGCTGCCGCAGTGCGGTGACCTGCCGCTCGACCGCGGCCGTCCGGCGCTGCAGCCGATCGTGCGCCAGCAGCATGACCAGGTGCAGTGCAGCGACACTTCGGGTCTGGTAGGTGCAGATCCAGGCTTCCGTCTCGGCCTGGCGGCTGGCGATATCGTGCTCGGCCTGCTGCTCGGCCGCCCGGCGACGGCGGTCGGAATCAGCCTCCGCCTGCCGGCATCGGGCGGTGGACTCGGCCTCCGCGGCCGCACGCCGGCTCGTGGACTCCGCCTCCAGCTGCTCGCACTGCTCGGTGGTCTCGTGCAGCAGCCGATCAGCCTCGGCGCGGGCGTCCTCGCGCAGCACGGTGATCTCCTGCTCGGCGCTGACCTGAAGCTCGGTGGCCTCGTCCTCAGCCATCTGCAGCATGCGCTGGATCCGCGCGGTCGCCGCGGTCAGCGGGGACCGCCGCAGACGATCGACCTGGGTGGCCGCCTCCTCCACTTCCCGACACATGCGACCGACCTGGGTGGCCGCCTCCGCCGCTTCCCGACGCAGGTCATCGAGCTGCTCGGTGAGGTCGGCGGCGCGCTGCAGCGCAGTGTCGCGTTCGTCCCCGATCGTCGCGACACGAGCTTTGAGGGCGTTGACGTGGTCGATGACCTGCTGACGGTCAAACCCCCGCAACACGATCTCGAACGGCGGTTTCACCGGGGCGGCCTCGCTGCGGGTTCCGTACATGCGGCGGGATGGTAGCCCGGTGCTCACCGGACGGCGCAGAGCACCGCCCGCTCGAGCCGCTCGCGTGCCTCCGGCGGCAGCGCGCCGCACCCGCCGGTCCCGGTGAGGCAGAACGAGTCCACCACCGAGCTGCCCAGCGTGGCGATCCGAGCCCAGCGGACGGTCACCGCGCTGCTCTCCAATGCCGCGGCAACCCGGTACAGCAACCCGATGCGGTGGTTGGTGGTGCGCAGCTCGAGGATCACCGCTCCGGTGGCCTCGTCGTCGAACCACAGCACCCTGGACTCGACGCCAGGGAGTCCCGATTCGGGCGCGGTGCCCGACGATGGGGTCTCGCCGTAGTCGCGCTCCTTGGCGGCCAGCGCCTCCGCCAGCCCTAGCGTGCCGTCCAGCGCCCGCACCAGGTCCTGGCGGAGCAGGGCCACGTCGGGCGAGCGCCCGAAACGCGGCGACACGGTGAAGCTTTCCATCGCTGCGGAGCCTCCGGCGCCGAGTTCGACCACCCGGATGTCTGCGGAGTGGACCTGCAGCGAATGCAACGCGAGCACCCCCGCGGCCAGCGCGAGCACCCCGGGCCGGCCCGGGGTGACGACCATGATCGTGGTGACCGCACCCGGGCCCGCAGCGGCGGTGTTCGGCGTCACGGTCGCCGCCACGTGCAGCGAGCCGCTCGCAACGGACCGCTGCGCCAGCGCACGCTGCTCCGCGGTGAGCGGCTCCGGTGCTGGCACGGGCTGGCCGACCAGCACCGCGCGGCAGCGTTCGGCGAGGTGGGAGATCATCCCGGCACGCCATTCGGTCCAGACGCCGGGGCCGGTGGCCACAGCGTCGGCCTCGGCCAACGCGACCAGCAGCTCCAGCAGCGTCCGGTCCCCACCGAGAGTGTCCACCACCCGGCGCGCGGTTGCCGGGTCGTCGAGGTCCCGGC
>JBOHFT010000368.1:0-2158 GCA_050699815.1 Pseudonocardiaceae bacterium
GGCTGAGCGGGGTAAATGGGGTGCTAATAACCCCGCTCAGCCCGCTGAATGCGGGGAAGGCGGGTCAGTGTGACCGGCGGGCTTTTGATAGGGCGGCTTGGATGGTGCGGATTGCCTGGTTGGGGTGGTGGTAGAGGTCGCCTGCGGTGACGAATACGATTTCCCAGTCCAGTGCCTGCAAACGGTTGATCATGCGCCGGTCCTTGCGCAACTGCAGCCGCAATGCGTGCCACTGGCCGTCATAGGCGACTCCGACGCGCCATTCGCGAAAAGCCAGATCGAGCCAGCACACCGGGCCGGCGGCGTCCCACACCTGCACCTGGGGCTCCGGGTGCAGGTCAGCCAGATGCAGCACCACTCTCAGCTCCGACTCCGGCCGCGACTGCGCCCGGGGATCCGCGAGATCGACCGCCTGCCGGGCCCGAACCACGCCATGCTCATGGCAGCCCACCAACCGCCTCCCCACCGCGGCACGATCGATGAGACCGGCCCGCAACACCTCATCCAGGTCGGCGACCGCGCCCCGCAGATCTGCCCGGGCAGCCAGGTCGAGACCGAGCCGCCCAGGGCTGGCGATCCTGATCCCGTTCCAGTCCTGCCAGTCCTCCCTGGTCAGAGGGGTGCGTTTGACGGCGATGCCACGGATCGGGCCGAACCGGTAACGCTCGTCCACCACGAACTCCACCGGATCGGTCGGCCCAGCCAGCTCCACTCCCAGCACGGTTGCCGCCGACCTGCCGGTGAGAACCGCCTCGGGCGGGGCGAGGAGCGCCGCCCCCTCGCACCGCTGCTCGTGGGTGAACCGCATACCGGCGGGCAGATACACGTCACGGAACAGCCTGCGGACCCCAGGACCGCGTAATTGTTCCTTGGTCACCAGGCCGGCCGCCAGCGCCTCAGTTCCGCGGAACACCCCCGCCAGGTCCACCAGCCGCATCCGTCGCCCCATGCCGACATCATCACCCGACCCCCACCCCGGAACGCCCATCCGAGCCGCTGCACCACCAACTTATCCACACCCCACCCGCTATCCCCAACCACCCCACTCCCCACTTGACATCGGGGGCGTCCGCATTCAGCAGGCTCAGCGGGGTAAACGAGCTGCGAATAACCCCGCTCAGCCCGCTGAATGCGGGAAAAGGTCAGTAGGTGATCGCCAGTGCGGGATTGGTGAGGAGGGCGCCGACGGCGGCGAGGAAGTGGGATGCCTGCTGTCCGTCGACTACGCGGTGGTCGACGGACAGGGCTAGCTGGCAGACCTGGCGCGGTACCACGGTGCCGTCGTGCACCCACGGCATGTCCCGGATCGCGCCGAGAGCGAGGATCGCCGACTCGCCGGGGTTGAGGATCGGGGTCCCAGTGTCCACCCCGAAGACCCCGATGTTGGTGATGGTGACCGTGCCGCCGAGCATGTCACCCGGTGGGGTGCGGCCCTCCCGCGCGGACGCCGCCAGCTCGTCCAGCGCGACAGCCAGCTCGCGCAGCGACATCCGGTCGGCGTCACGGACCTTGGGCACCACCAGCCCGCGCGGGGTGGCAGCGGCGATCCCGAGGTGCACGTAGTCGAAGTAGACGATCTCGCCGGCCGCCTCGTCCCAGCTGGCGTTGACCTCCGGGGTTCGCCGCAACGCCAGGCACATCGCCCGGGCCGCGAACGCCAGCGGGGTCAGCTTCACGTCCCGGAACTCCGGCGCCGCCCTGAGCCGGGCCCGCAGCCCCATCATCGGCGTGACATCGACGGTGAGGAACACCGTGACGTGCGGCGCGGTGAAGGCCGAGGACACCACCGCCGCCGCGGTGGCCTTGCGCACCCCGCGGACCGGCTCCCGGCGCTGCCGCCCAGCCCCGGACCCGGCAGCCGACCCAGCAACGGTTCCGTTGCCGACAAGACCCGCCGCCCGCTGCACGTCCTCCCGAGTGATCACCCCGCCGGGTCCCGAGCCGGGCACTGCCTGCAGGTCGATGCCGAGCTCCCTGGCCAGCTTGCGCACCGGCGGCTTGGCCAGCGGGACCAGCCCCTGATCCGCAGCCCCAGCCCCAGCCCCAGCCCCAGCCCCAGAACCAGAACCAGAACCAGAACCAGAACCAGAACCAGAACCAGAACCAGAACCAGAACCAGAACCAGAACCAGAACCAGAACCAGAACCAGAACCAGAAC
>JBOHFT010000369.1:0-2146 GCA_050699815.1 Pseudonocardiaceae bacterium
GTCGTGCACGTCGGCGGCCAGCGCGGGTGCGGTGGCCACCGGCACGGCCGGATGGGCTCGGCGGAACCTGGTCAGCAGCCGGCGTTCCCGCCCGGCCAGGGCGACCCGGTCGGCGTGCAGCCGCAGTACTGCTGCGGCCAGCGGCGCCGTCCCCTCCCGTTCCAGCGTCTCGGCCACCGTCTCGGCTCGCGCCGCCGGGAGGTTGGCGAGCACCGGGTGGGTGCGGTTGAGCACCAGCCCGGCCAGCGGCATCGACTCGGTGGCCAACCGGTCGACGAAGTAGGCCGCCTCCCGCACCGCGTCGGCTTCCGGGGTGGCAATCACCACAAACGCCGTTCCCGGGGCGCGGAGCAGCTCGTAGGTCGCGGTGGCACGTTCCCGGAACCCGCCGAACATGGTGTCGAATGCCTGCACGAACGCCGACGCGTCGGCCAGCAGCTGCCCGCCGAGGATCGCCGACACCGTCCTGGCGAATAACCCGAACCCGGCACCCAGCAGCCGGCGCACGCCGCGCCCACCAGCCCGCACCGGGCCGGACAGCAGCCGGATCATCCGCCCGTCCAGGAACGACGAGAGCCGCTGCGGAGCGTCCAGGAAATCCAGCGCGGAACGCGAGGGCGGGGTATCCACCACGACGAGATCCCATTCACCGGCCGCTACGAGCTGCCCCAGCTTTTCCATCGCCATGTATTCCTGCGTGCCGGAGAACGACGAGGAGATGGTCTGGTAAAAGGGATTGGCGATGATCTGGGCGGCCCGTTCCGGGCTCGCGTGCGCCTGCACCATCTCGTCGAAGGTGCGCCGCATGTCCAGCATCATCGCGTGCAGCTGCCCGCCGGCTGCCTCGATCTCCTCGGTCGATGCCACCAGCCGGGGATTGTTGGTCAGCTCCCGCAACCCCAGTGCCTGCGCCAGCCGCCGCGCGGGGTCGATCGTGAGTACCACCACAGACCGGCCACGTTCGGCTGCCCGCAGCCCGAGCGCCGCGGCCGTCGTCGTCTTGCCCACCCCGCCCGCGCCGCAGCACACCACCACGCGGGTGGCGCGGTTGTCGAGCAGCGCGTCGATGTTCAGTGGTGATGGTGGCGTGCTCATCGCACTCCCTGCTCGCGCAGCACTTCGGCGAGCTCATAGACCCCGCCGAGATCGACCCCGTCCACCCCGACCTCGGTGAGTTCCGGCAGCTCGATCAGCGGCAGGCCGGCCTCGGTGAGCTTGGCGCGAGCCTGCTGCTCGGCCTCCACCCGCACCGCGTGCTCCACGGTCTCGGCGACCAGGCCGTCGAGCACGGCCGGGTCCAGGTCCAGGTCGGCCGCGATCAGCCCGGCGCAGACCCGGTCGGCATCGACCCGGCCGTTGGCTGCGGCGTTCACCGACCGGGCGGGCAACCGGGGTGGCCGGGCCCGGTTGACCAGCACGGCACCGGGGTGCAGGTCCGCCAGGTCCAGCTCCGCGACGGTCTCCAGGGTCTCGGCCACCGGCAGGTCCTCCAGCAGGGTGACCAGGTGAACCGCGGTGTCCGCCGAGTGCAGCAGCCGCACCACCCCTTCGCTCTGGTGGTGGATCGGGCCCACCTTCGCCAGGTCGGCCATCGCTCTGGTGACGTCGAGGAACTTCACCACCCGCCCGGTCGGCGGGGCGTCCAGCACCACGGCGTCGTAAGTGTGAATGCCCTTCTCCGCTCGGGTGGTCGCCTCCTTGACTTTGCCGGTGAGCAGCACATCGCGCAGCCCGGGTGCCAGCGTCGTGGCGAACTCGATCGCGCCCATCCGGCGCAGTGTCCGGCCCGCGAAACCCAGGTTGTAGAACATCGCGAAGTACTCCAGGAGGGCCTCCTCGGCGTCCACCGCCAGCCCCCGGACCTCACCGCCACCGGGGGCGACTGCGATGCGCCGCTCCTGGTAGGGCAGCGGGGGCGTGTCGAACAGGTGCGCGATGCTTTGCCGCCCCTCGACTTCTACCAGCAGCGTCCGCCCGCCTCCGGTGGCCAGCGCCACCGCCAGCGCAGCGGCCACCGTCGTCTTGCCGGTCCCGCCCTTGCCGGTGACGACATGCAGGCGGGCGTGGGCCAGCTCGTCGGGCCATCCAGGTGGCATGTCGTGAGCCTAGGCGGCTCACGACCCGTGAGTGGCGTTCAGGGCTGGGG
>JBOHFT010000370.1:0-2140 GCA_050699815.1 Pseudonocardiaceae bacterium
AGTCCCACGCGCCGGTCGCCGGGGTGAACCGGGCCAGTTTGACCGTCCCGGGCGCGTCGTCGGCCCACGTGCGCTGCACGGCGACCCAGACCCGCTCGCTGGCGCCGCGCCCGATGGCCGTGACGCCCTCGAAGCCGTTCGACGTCGCTGCGCGCGCGATGTCCGCGGGCAGCGGCACCTCGCGCACCACGGCGCCCGGCGTCGAGCCCGGACAGCGCCCCGGACCCGATCGGCGGGTTCCCGGCCGACACGATCGACGGCGCCGCGGCGTTGCGCTCCAGCGCCACCAGCAGTGGCGTGCGGGTCATCCGGTACGTGGAGACCGGCGAGCGGACGTTGTCGCCGGCCGAGTCCGCCTCCGCCGCGACGACCAGGGCGTCGCGCTGCGGCAGCGGCAGCAGCCCCCTCCGGCCCGACGCCGGCCGGCACGGCCTGCACGAGCTCGGGGCGGCGCGGGCCGGTCACCCGGTAGATCGCGACCAGGTTGGCCCGCTCCAGCCCGACGAACACGTAGCGCTGCCGGCCGTAGGTGGCCACCGCGATGCCCTCGGGCTCCACGCCCCTGTTCCCGGCCCGGTCCTCGCTGTACTGGCCGTAGCGCACCGCCAGCTGCTCCAGCTCGGCGCCGGAGGAGAACACCACCGGGCCGTCGCGGGTATCGAAGATCGTCCAGGTGCGGCTGCCGCCCACCAGGTCGCCCTCGTCGGCCGTGGCAATGAAGTGGTCGTCCAGCCACGCCACCCCGTCAGGCTCGCGCGGCACGGTCAGTGTGCCGTCGAGGCGGATCGTGCCGTCCTCGACGATGTCCACCCCGGACACGGTGGGGGTGCCCGCGGTGAAGTCGGTGACGACGCTGCCGCTGGCCAGGTCCACGACCACGATGTGGTTGTTCTCCTGCAGGGTGACGACCACCTGGTTGCGGCTGTTGATCGACACGAACTCGGGCTCGGGGTCGGCGGGCACGACGTCGGCGAGCCCGGTGAGCCCCACCCGGCGCACCGGCCAGGCAGCGGGCGCGCCGGTGAGGTCCACGATGGCCAGGAAACCGGCGGGCAGCTGCGGGAGCGCCCCGCCGTTGACGTCCTCGTCGCGCTCGTTCTCGATCGCCACCGCGGCAAACCGGCCGTCGGGGGAGACGTCGACGGAATCGGGCTGCCCGCCCAGGTCGCGCTCGGCGACGATCGCGCGGCTGCGCACGTCCACGACCACCAGCCGCCCCGACGGTGCGGTGAACGACGCGGACGTGTTCACCGCGACCAGCGCCAGGTCACCGACGATCGTCACCGACGTCGGCTCGCCCGGCATCGCGAGCACCCCGGCCGGACGCGGCGCGGCGACGTCGGTGAGGTCGACGAACCCGATCCGCCTGGCGGGGGAGTCGGTGTAGACGACGAGCCTGCCGTCGTTCGTGGCCGAGGCGATCTCGGCCGACGTCTCCTGGTCGGCGGAGGAGTTGCGGAACACCGGGAACGTTGCGACACGGTCGAACCGCTCGCCGAACTGCGGCACTCCAGAATTGGCCGCGGGGAAACCGCCCGTCGGCTGCGCCTCGGCGGTGCCGATGAGACCGGCAGTGACCACCACCGCGCACAGCCCGGCAATCACCGCCCACCGGCGTGTGGGGATCGTGAGCACAACCGCCTCCTCGGGGTCCGACCGCGAATTCGTACCGCCACGCGCGGTCGCGGCGATGGACGACCGGTGAACAGCCCGTTGGCAAGGGACGGCTAATTCACCCGATCATGGAACAGGGAGGCGTCACCTGACCGGCGATCGACCCGGTCTTGTCGCTGTCGACGGCCTCTACCGGCTCTCCAGTCGGCTGCGAGTCGAGGTGGTGACAATGCAACCTGAGGGTTGTCGCGGCAAGTTGCACAGTCGCGGCAAGTTGCATACTGGATCTGCCGATTGGAGAGGAATCCCCGCATGATAGGAGAGGAATCCCCGCATGATAGGAGAGGAATCCCCGCATGAGTGACATAGCAGGAGAGCCGTGGGGTGCGGTGGAGGAACTGCTGCTCGCTGCCGGTAGCGGATCCGACCGTCTTGCCGGGACGATCCGGCAGATCGGGTTGGAGCGGGTGGCCGATATCGTCGTTGACGAACTCGTCGTGCGCTGTGAAGTGCCCAGTCTGAACGC
>JBOHFT010000371.1:0-2128 GCA_050699815.1 Pseudonocardiaceae bacterium
CACTGCGGAAATACGCGCGCAAGCGCGCATCCACATGCTTCACCGCCCGCCATGACACGGACTTCCGCTCGGGACATGAGGTTGGTGGCGTTGGGGTTCACGCCGATTGGGTGCTGGAGCCCGATGGCGTCCCCCGTCCTCGTGACGTGGTTCGATGTGGCGCGGAACCCTTGGCAGTGCTCTTCTGTTCGGGCGGCGGCAGTGGGTGGGAGGACGCTGCGACGTCACTTCAGGAGAGCCGCACCCTTTTGCAACAGGCTCCATTCGACGGATTTTCGGCAGATGACACAGGGGCATCTCTGTCCACGCAGGCCCCGCAGCACGCGGACACGCGCAGCTCACCCACAACCGTGCCGCCCACGCTCAATATTAACCAAGTAAACCCTTGCAAAACACATACTAGTATGCCATACTTAGAATATGAGTTCTGTGACGGGGGTTGAGGGTCCGGTCCTGGAGGGACTGGACGACCAGGCGCTGCTCGGCCTGGCCAAACAGACCCTCATCGCCGTCGGCAAGCAGCCGCTGGGCGCAGCGTTTGGCGACGCCGAGCTGGCCGAGTCGGTCGGGCGGCTGCATGAGCTGGAGACCATCGTGGCCGCCGAGAAGCTGCGGCGGATCGCCGAGGTCGATGTCCGCCAGGCGTGGCGGGGTGAGGGCGCCCGGTCCATGGCGGACCTGTTGGCGCGGCGGCTGCGGTTGACGCGGGGTGAGGCCCGCGCGCAGACCGACACCGCCATCGGGCTGGCGTCGCTGCCTGAGGCGGCGGCGGCGCTGCGCAACGGCCAGATCGGGTTGGGGCAGGCGCAGGTGGCCACACAGCTTCGCCCCGACGCGCGGGAGGATCTGGACCGGCTGGTGGCCAGTGACGGCGGTGAGCTGGACCGCCGGCAGTTGCGCCAGCGGGTGGACGCGTGGACGCACACGGTGGATCCGGAGGCGTTGGCGGGGCGGGAGCGGCGGGCGTGGGTCAACCGGCGGCTGTCGGTCACCAGCGACACTGCGGACGGGTCGGTGCGGGGGCAGTTTCAGCTGGACCCGGTGGGCGGGGCGACGCTGACCGCCGCGTTGGACCCGCTGGCGCGCAGGACGGGCGCAGACGACGACCGGACCTATTCGCAGCGGATGGCTGACGCGCTGGTCGAGCTGGCGCGCCGCTCGCTGGACGCGGGCGAGCTGCCCCAGGTGGCGGTGCAGCGGTCGCAGGTGATCCTGATCGCCACCGTTGAGGAGCTGAAAGGCGAGGCGGGCGCGTCGGCGACGCGGTTGGACGGTGTGGGTCCGGTCAGCTCGGCGACGGCGCGGATGGTCTGCTGTGACGGCGAGGTCACCCCGGTGTTCATGACCCGCAACGGGGCGGGGCTCGATGTGGGCCGCACGACCCGCACCCCGACGCGCAAGCAGCGGTTGGCGGTGATCGCTCGCGACCGGGCCTGTATCGGCTGTGGGGCGCCCGCCGCCCGCTGCCAGGTCCACCACGTCCGGTTCTGGCTGAACGGCGGGCCGACCGATGAGTCAAATATATGTATTCTGTGCTGGTCATGCCATGACAAGGTCCACCAGCACGATTGGCTGATCATTCGTGGCCCGGACGGCAGGTACACGATGGCCCCGCCCGACCCGTAGACCCGCCCGGCGGCGACCAACCCGGCTGACCGATGTGCCGTACACAACCAGACTGCTGAGAGGCGCCCTGCGTGACCGTAGCCGAGGGGACCGGCAGGGCAGTAATCGTTTGGAGCCTGGCCGACGCTGCAGCTATGGCCGCCGCGAGCCGATGGCCTGGCCGTGGCTGCACCGCGCGTACGAGAGCCCTCCGTTGTGGGCGCACCGCTCGATGTCCAGTCCCGGACATCAGGGGTGCGTCCACTACGGGCCCGGCTTCCCTGGCCCGCGTGCCGCCGGATACCCAAACGGGGTTGACTGTCTTGTTCGTGGAGCGTGACAAGTGTCTGCGACCTGTATGGCGCCGGACCTGTTCTGAACGTGAGCTTGCAGCTGTTTCCGGTCCTGGGGTCGGATTCGACCGGACTCCCGTCGCGGCTCCAGGCAGTGGGGCGAGGGCCGGACATGAGGAGGCCTGCGGGCATGGGCGGGGAGGCGGGTGGGCAGCAGGGCGCGGGGGGGG
>JBOHFT010000372.1:0-2111 GCA_050699815.1 Pseudonocardiaceae bacterium
CCATGGAAGACACGGTGTTGACGCAGGCTCGGCAGGCCGCCGCCGCCGAAGGCCGGACACTGTCCGCCTGGACCGAGCGGGCCGTCCGCGCCGAGCTGATGCGCACCTCGGCCGCGACCGCCGCCGAGTGGGAACGCGCCACCGGGGACCCGGAGGCGCGGGCGGTCGCCGAGCTGGCCGAGCAGCGGGCCATGGGCGAGGCCATCCGGTCCAGCGGACAGAACTGGTGACCGCGCCAGAACCGATGCGTGGCGACATCTGGTCATACCTGCCGACCGTGGCGGGACGGGACAAGCCCTCGACGCTGGGGGCCGACCGGGTGCTGGTGCTGTCCACCAGCACCGCCAACGCCGTGCTCCCCACCGTGTTCGCTCTGCCGGTGATCACCCATGCCCCACGGATGCCCGCCCTGGCGGTGATCCTGGCCGCCGATGATCCCTTGCCGGGATGTTCAGTGGTGGTGTACCAGGCCAAACCGGTGTACCGGCCGTGGCTGGTCGAGCGGATCGGCACCGTGACCGAGGCGTCCCTACGGTCGGTGTTCGCCGTGATGGTCGGCTACCTCGATCGCTGAGACGGGGGCCGTCGTCGTGGCGGGTTGAGGGGCTGGGGTGTTCGGTTGCTCCGGCATGGGACGGGATGGACACCATGGGACCGGGCCACCGTTGCCTTCGGCCCAGCGCTCCCGAACGTGTCCCCAGCCGCAAGGTAGCGCGTTCCCGCAGGTCAAGACGTTGGACTTGAACGCTAGTTTGCGGCGCAACCAGGTCAGCGTGCACCGCGGACAACGCGGCCCTGGGGCGATGACGCTCCAGCTCAGCTGGGTGATTGATCCTGCGGAGAGTGCTTGATTGGTGCGCGGTCTGGGGGCGGCGGCGGGGAGGTGGGTGTCGGTGCGGGCAGGGTGAGGGTGAGGAGGGCGCCGCCGTCGGGGTGGTTGGCGGCGGTGAGGGTTCCGCGGTTTCGGTAGGCGAGCGCGGCGGTGATGGCCAGGCCGAGGCCGGCGCCGCCGCCGGTGCGGGCGGGGTCGGGTCGGGTGAAGCGGTCCAGGGCGCGCGGTAGAAAGTCGGGGTCGATGCCGGATCCGTGGTCGCGGACCTCGATGTGCACCCGGTGCTCGCCGGACGGCTGATCAACGGGGGCCATTGCCCCTCATACATCTCGCTGACCGCAACCGGTGTCCGCTGGCCATGCTCGTTCCTCGGTCGGTGGGCTCGCAGCGCCGTGTACGTCGGACACAGGGCCACGGAACGGAGGTGCTCCGCTGAGAACACCAAACCTGATCGGGTCCGAATGCCACGCGCCTCGAAGTCACGGGCGATCCCGCGCAGACTGTGGCCCGCCACCAGGCGGCGGTACAGCTCCGCCACCACCGGCGCCTCGACCGGTTCCGGTTCCTGGGCGATCAACTGCCGGGTCTGCGGATCGAACACCCGCCGGTACCCATAAGGAGCACGCCCGCCCGGCCGACCAGCCACCGCATTCGCCGCCACCGCCCGCCGGAGCCGCGCCGAGAGCTTCGAGGACTCATACTCCCCGTCCACCGCGTCTTCCAGCAACGAGCGGCGGTCCCGCCCGTTGGCCGGGTCATAGGTCCGGTTATGCGTGACGACGTGAATGGACACCGAGCGACGCTCGCACAACTCCAGCAGGTCCACCCACTCCCCGACCCGGCGGCTGCCCCGACTGCTCTCCCAGATCATCAACACCCGCGCGCCGAACCGGCCGTTCTCCAGATCAGAGATCAGCCGGGCGAAGTCGTCACGGGTCTTGCGGGAGTAGCGTGACGCACTGACCGACTCATCCCGGTACGACTCACCCAAGACCCACCCCTGCTCGGTCGCCACCCGCTCATGGTCAGCATGCTGCTCCTCCAACGAGCGCGCCCGACCCGACCGATCGAGCGAGACCCGCAGGTAGTCCCGGGCCACGACGGCCAGTTGCTGCTGCTCAGCGATGTGTGGAGTGGTCACGCGCAGATGGTACAACTAACGGGGCTGCGCCCCAGCCCGACGAAGCGTGTGGGTGGTCGGTTTGGGTGAGCGGGCTCCGGTCGGGTGGGTGAGACCGTGACCGGCGTGCCGATCCGGTGTATGAACCGCTTGGAGCGG
>JBOHFT010000373.1:0-2106 GCA_050699815.1 Pseudonocardiaceae bacterium
GTCGACGACCTCGCGGACGGCGCGCTCGACGGCGGAGCGCACGGCGGCGACCGCGAGCCGGTGGTCGGCGCCCGGCGCGGCGTCGACGGCGGCGGCGGTGCGGCCGAGCAGGGCGCCGGAGGCCTCCAGCAGGGCGTGCAGCTCACCCAGGTGGGCGAGCTGGTGCGGGTCCGGTGAGTCCGGGAGGTGGCCGAGCACCCGGTCGAGCACACCGGTGGCGCCGCCCCACCAGACCGCGGCCACCCCCGCCCCACCCATCGCGAACCCGCAACGCGCGGTGTACCAGCCGGGCTCACCGACGACGGCGTCCGGCCCGACCGGCACGTCATCGAAATCCACGTCCTGGGTGTCGGCGGCGTCCATCGCGGCCGTCCGCCAGGTCTCGAGCCGCCGATGCACTCGTGCATCGGCCAGCGCCACCTCGACCAGCTGGGGATCACCGGGGCCGTCGGGGGGCGGATCGGCCACCACGAGAGCGCGGTCCACCGACCGTGCCCCCGAGCAGAAACGAACGCGGCCACCGAGCAGCAGACCACCCGGCGCACGACGCAACCGTGCCCCGGTGCCGCCGGAGCGCGCGGCCCACACCCCGTAGAGCATGGCAGGGGCTGGTAGCCGGTCCGCCTCGGCCAGGATCGCCAGCGCGTCGGTGTGCCCCTCGGCCAGCCGGGCTAGGGCCAGATCGTGCCGACCCCAATCGGCGAGCGCGGCCCACCGCTGCGCGGTGCTGCCACCGCCGGGCTGGGGCAGGTCAATCGCCCCGTCGGCCAGCATCGCCCGCAGCTCGGCTTCGACGCTCGCCACGCTCCGCACCCCCTGCGGGCGCCGCCCCGCATCCACGGGCGATGTCACGGCTCAATCCTCTCCCCGGCGAACGCCGAGATCAGCCGGTCAGGGCCGCGTTGGCAATCTGAAGTCGGTGATCCTCGAGGTCGGAGCGCTGGCTCTCGGCGCGCTTCGCAAGCCGAGCGAGGTCGATTGCAGCGAGCTCTGCGTAGGAGTCACTCACCTCGATCAGGGCGTGCCACATCGACAGCTTGCCTTCGATGCCCAGTGACAGCGTCTCGAACTCCAGCAGTCGCTTCAGATCCTGATCACCGGTCATCGTCTCGCTCAGCTTCAGCCTGGTGACCTTCTCCACGATCCAGCCGGCTGCCTGCTTGACCGGGCTTTGCTGAATTCCGAGCCGCTCCATCAGCCCTTCCAACGTCACTTTGTCCTGCTCGATCTCGCGGGCCAGCTCTGCCAGGAAGGGGCCGAACCGGGTGCCCGCACACTCGGAGCTGATCTTGCTCGCGAGTTCGCTACCAGCGGCAGCACCAGCCAGGTGATCGTTGAGGTATGTCGCCAGTCCCTTGGCTGAGGCCATGATGGTCTCCTTACAGTGGGGGCATAGTCAGGCTCTGGGTACCCCGGATGGCACCAGATTAATCTCCCGGCTGGGAGACCGGCGCGTATCACGCTCCCGCTACACCAATCGCAGGACGATGACCCGCCGACCGCAACCCCCGTCGGAGGGATCGGCCGACGGCGTGGCGCCGGTCCATGTGACGCCGCACTATCGTGACCGGCGTGGCGGGGCATGGCGAACGGGTGACCTGGCGTCTCGAGCTGCCCGGGGCCTGGGGTGGCCGCCTCGACCCGGCGTGGCTGCCCACCGGCGGCACCGAGGGCTGGCGCCGGGTCTTCGCGGGCGAGGACCTCGCAGCGCGGGTGTTCTCCGCCGGGGGTGCCGGGCTGCGCTGGGCCCAGCTCGCCGAGGCCGCGGCGGCGCTGGCCAGCGCGCTGGCCGAGTACCGGCTGCAGTGGCGGGTCGCCGAGCAGGTCGCCGCCGGATGCCCGACCGGCGCCGACGGGCATCTGGCCGCGCTGGCCGTGGGCCCCGCGCTACGCCCGCCCCTGCGCAACCACCCGGCCGGCCGGTGGCGGCTGTGCGAATTGGTGGACGGCTCGCCCGTCACCCTGGACGAATTCGACTCCCCCGACCTAGCCGAAGGATGCGCAGTCGCCCACCGCACCGGCGCCCCCGCGCAGCCCTATTGGGCCGAGCCGGCCGCCCCGGACCGCGTTCTGGATGCAGAACGCGGTAATCACGGGTCCCTGGAC
>JBOHFT010000374.1:0-2098 GCA_050699815.1 Pseudonocardiaceae bacterium
ACCCTGGCACAAGGCACCGCGGGCTGGGCTGGCTTCGGCGACACGGAGGTGACATCGTGAACCACCACGACCCCATCCTGGTCAACCCCCCAGGGGCGGACCCCGACCGGCCCGTCGGCGTCGCGGCGTGTGAGCTGCAGGCCTGGGCAACGCTGATCAGCCGGCTGGCCCACTGGCTCGACCATGCCCCCGATGCCACCGCGCGCGACCTGCACCGGCATTTCGCTGGCAGCCCCGACCTCCAGGGCATGACCTGTTTCCTGGAATACATCGCCGACCGGATCGACCGCCTGCTGCACCCGGATCGGGGACTCCGCGCGGATCAGGGGCCGCGATGACCACCCGCACCCCGGCCCCACCACCGCTGGATGACCAGCTGGAGGCACTGCTACGCCGGATGCGGCTCCCGCACATCCGCCGGGCCGCCCCCGAAGTGCTGGCCACCGCCAAAGCCCAGCGCTGGGACCCCACCGAAGTCCTGCGGGTCCTGCTGACCGAGGAGATCGCTGGCCGCGACCGCTCCTCACTGGCCACCCGCCGCGCCCGCGCGGCGTTTCCCACCGGGAAAACCTTCGACGGCTGGAATGAGGCACTATCCTCCATCCCCACCCCCACCCAAACCGCGCTACGCACCCTGGAATGGATCAGCCGGGCAGAGAACCTGGTCGTCTGCGGCCCCGCTGGCACCGGCAAAACCTTCCTGCTCGAAGCCCTGGGCCAAGCCGCCGTCGAAACCGGTAAACACGTCGCCTGGTTCACCCTCGAAAACCTCGGAGTGCTAGTCCGCCGCCACCGCGCTGACGACTCAGTCACTAAAGCCATCACCCGCATCCTACGCGCCGACCTCGTTATCATCGACGACATCGGACTACTACCCGTAGGACCCGACGCCGCCGAAGGACTCTACCGGCTCGTCGACGCCGCCTACGAACGCCGCAGCATAGCCGTCTCCTCGAATCTACACCCCTCCGGATTCGACGAGCTCATGCCCAAGACCCTGGCCACCGCCACCGTCGACCGGCTCCTCCACCACGCCCACCTCTGCCAAACCAACGGCGACAGTATCCGGCTCTCCCAAGCCCTCACCGGACAGGGGGTAAAAGCCTTGACCTAACCCCACCACACGGCCAGTGGCCACCACCCCCTCCGGGCAGATCCGGTGGCCACCACCGTTCAGTTCTGTTGTCCGCCGCCGTTCAGATCTCACGTCCGCCACTGTTCAGGTCCGCGTGTCCCTTGACACCCAGCCCCTACGAGCGCCAGGAGCGCTCGGCGGGCGAGCTTGGATGATCGTAAACAACTGAACCTCCACGAGGATGTCTTATTTGGAATTTTCGTCCGCTTCATCCGTCGCATCGGTCGGTGCAGTCGTTACGCCAATTTGACACGATGTGGTGGGATTGGACCATCCGGCGCAACACGCGGTGACCGGGTGAGGTCGAACGGGCTAACGAACATCAATTCTTCCGAACCGAGTCACGAGAATCTCAGTCCTGGCGCATATGGCCGCCATCGCTCACCACCTCACCCGCGCCGTGGGGTACCTGGCCAGCGTGTTTCATGCCCGCACCGGCACCCTGCGCCGCCACCTGATCACCGTGGCCGCCCGGATCTCCTGACGATCCCGCCGCAGCACCCTGCGGCTGCCCCCTCAACTGGCCACACCAAGACGCGTTCGGTGGCTTGTTCACCGTTGCGCGATCGGCTAGTCGCGACCTACTCGTTGCTACAGTGCGGCAGCGGCGATGCCGATGCCGCCGCGCTACAGGCCCTCAACGATGGGGTCGGGATCGCTCACGTTGGGATTCTTTGGCATACGCTAGCGTCGGCTTCCCACCTGGGAGACCAGCAAATCGGTGAATTCTTCCGCGGCGTCCGCATCGAATTGGTCGTATCGGTAACGGGCGACCAACGATAGTCGTTGCCCGCTGGTGGCGACTCCGATGGAAACGCTGCAGGCGCGGTCACACGGCGGGGAGAACCAAAGCTCCGGCGGACCAGAGCCAGGTTTGCTGGCGAGCGTGGGTGGTTCGGGGATGCGACCTAGGTTCGACAACATCGCGGTGTCGACGAACCGGTCACTGGTCTGTGGTAACAG
>JBOHFT010000375.1:0-2086 GCA_050699815.1 Pseudonocardiaceae bacterium
GCAATGTAGCGACCACCCTTACCGCCCTCGATCAGCGCGGAAGGTTCGTCGGTTACTTTGATGAACGCAAAGGGGAACACTCGCTCACCTCACGCTTTCTCTACGGCGTGCTGAATGGCCTCGACGATGTTGGTGTATGCACCACATCGACAGATGTTGCCGCTCATCCACTCCCGAATCTCTTCTGCCGAACCGGTCCGTCCCTCCGCGATGCACCCGACACCAGACATGATCTGCCCTGACGTGCAGTACCCACACTGGAACGCGTCCGTGTCAATGAACGCCTGCTGCAGCGGATGCAGCTGGTCCTCCTTGGCGAGGCCTTCGATCGTAAGCATTCAGCCGGTCGACTGAGCTGCTGGTGATGAGCGCTCGGCGATGGCGATGTGGGTGTGTCGGTCACGGCGTGATCGTCGGGTGTGCGCTTTGATCTTGCGGTGTCTGTGCCGGAGGAGCTGTCGCGCGATGAGCTGGTCATCGTGGTGGGCCGCCAGGCCGGGCAGATCACCACCTTGGTTGGGCAGCTCGCGGAGTTGATGGAGGCCAACGAGGCGATGGCCGCGAAGTTGGCCCGGTTGGAGCATCTACTCTCGCGAAACTCGGGGAACTCCTCGATGCCGCCGTCGAAGGATGACGATCCGGGTCGGACTCCGCCGCCGGCCAAGCGCCGCGCTGGCGGCGCGAAGCGGCCCAAGGGCAAGCAGCCCGGGGCCCCGGGATCGCACCTGGCCTGGACCGACACCCCTGATGATCGTCAGCGTCGGTTTCCTCAGGGCAGCTGTGGGTGCGGGCAGGACCTGGCCGGCGCCCGGGATCTGGGGGTCGTGGACCGCTACCAGCAACATGAGATCCCGCGGATGTCGGTGAAGGTCATCCAGTTCGACCAGCACCAGGTGGCGTGCGGCTGCGGCGCAGTGCACACCGCCGCCCGGCCCGCCGGTTCCCGGTCCGGTCCGGTCGGCTACGGCCCGAATCTGCAAGCGTTCGCGGTGTATCTGCTGGTGGTGCAGTTCCTGCCCGCGCACCGGGTGGTCGCGCTGCTGGAGTCGCTGACCGGCGCGGCGCCTTCGGTCGGGTTCGTGCACGGCATGCTCGCCCGCACCGCCAGACTGCTGGGCGCGACCCACGACCGGATCGCCACCCTGATCACGTTGGCTTACGCGGTGTGCTGCGATGAGACCCCGCTGCGGGTCGGACCCCGCACACCCAAGCCGGGCAAGAAGAAAGCCGAGCGGTACCTGCTGGTGTTCTGCACCCAGGCCTATACCCACTACCTGCTCGGCGACCGGTCCCTGGCCACCTTCAAAGCCTCGCTGCTGTCCGAGCTCGGTGCCCGCCCCGACGCCTCGGCGATCATCGTGCATGACCGCTATCAAAACTACGACTGCGCTGAGCTCGGCGTGCTGACCCACCAGCTATGCACTGCTCACCTACTGCGTGACCTCGACGGCGCCGCGCAGGTCTACCCCGACGCGGTCTGGCCGGTCCAGATCGCCGACGCGCTGCGCGGTTTGATCCACGAAGCCAACCTTGCCCGAGAGCACGGGCTCGACAAGGTCGCACACGATGTCGCCGCCCTGTTGCTCGACCGGTTCCGCGACGGCGTGCTGGTCGGGCTGTCCGACACCACCAGTCGCGGTGACCGCCCCGGCGAGAGCAAGGCCCGCAACCTGCTCGAAGTCCTGCGCGACCGCCCCGGTGACGTGCTGCGCTTCGTCGGTGACCTCGCGGTGCCGCCAACCTCCAACCTCGCCGAGCGCGACCTACGGCCCTCCAAAGTCCAGCAGAACACTTCTGGCCGGCTGACCAGCGAAGAACGCACCCGCGACCGATACACCATCCGCGGCTACGTCTCCACCGCGATCAAACACCGGCTCGACGCACTCACCGTCCTGCGCGACGCACTCACCGGAAACCCCTGGATGCCCGCGCTACCCGCGCCCACCTGACCACGCCACCCCACACAGCACATATCGGAGACCCAGCCAGTCACCCGGCGATCACGCCTGAACTCCGAAACGGCTGAATGTTTACGTTGATCAGTGTGTTGAGTGCCAATTTCCAACCCGGTGTTCCTGTTCCGGAT
>JBOHFT010000376.1:0-2084 GCA_050699815.1 Pseudonocardiaceae bacterium
TACGGGACCTCAGCCGCGCCCACGGGTCGGACCCGGAGGTGAGCAGCGCAGCGGCTGCCGGGCACCGAGCCGGTCACGTCGACCGTGCCGCGTTCTGGATGCAGAACGCGGTAAAACGGGCTCGGTTTACCGCGTTCTGCATCCAGAACGCGTCACAGGAGCTCAGCGAGCACCCGGTCGGAGAACCCCGGCCAGGTGGCGTGGGCCCAGGGACCGAAGTCGCGGTTGGTGAGGGCGATGCAGGCGGCTGCTGCTGCCGGGTCTACCCACAGGAAGGTGCCGGACTGGCCGAAGTGGCCGAAGGTCTCCGGCGAGTTGCGGCTACCGGTCCAGTGTGGGCTTTTGTGGTCGCGCAGCTCGAAGCCCAGGCCCCAGTCATTGGGACGCTGCATGCCATAGCCGGGCACAATCCCGGCCAGGCCGGGGTAGGCCACGGTCGTGGCCTCGGCGAGGGTCTGCGGGGCAAGCAGCGTGGGCGCCTGCAGCTCGGCGGCGAACCGGGCGAGGTCGGCGCAGGTCGACACCGCGCCGTGCGCTGCGGGGCCGTCGAGCCGCGACGCGGTCATCCCCAACGGCTGGAGCACTCCTTCGGCCAGGTAGTCGGCAAATCGAATACCAGAAGCAACCGTCACCGCATCGGCCAGCACCGCGAACCCGGTGTTGGAGTAGATCCGTTTCGTTCCCGGAGCTGCCGACACCCGATCCGTGTCGAACGCCAGCCCGGACGTGTGCGCGAGGAGGTGGCGCACGGTGGCGCCGGCCGGCCCGGCCGGCTGATCGAGGTCCAGCGCTCCCTCCTGCACCGCCAGCAGCACCGCGTAGGCGGACAGCAGCTTGGTCACCGACGCCAGCCGGAACGGCCGGTCCTGCGGGCCGTGGCTGCGCACCACCGCGCCGGGGGCGTCCACCACCGCTACGGCCACCGTGTCGACCGGCCACTGCTGCACGCTGCGTAGGCTGTCCATCGCAGGCGACAGTACGACAGGCATGGCAAGATCCGGCTGTGCACTCCGATCGTCTGCTCCTCGGGCCGGGCCCGTCCAACCCCTACCCCGAGGCCGTCGAGGCGCTGGCCTGGCCGGTGCTCGGGCATCTGGATCCCGAGTTCCTCGCCCTGGTGGCCGACACCGCGCAGCGACTGCGGGCCGTCTTCGGCACCCGCAACCGCCTCACGCTGCCGGTCAGCGGCACCGGGTCGGCGGGGATGGAGGCCTGCCTGGCCAGCCTGCTGGAGCCGGGCGAGCTGGCTATCGTCGGGGTGAACGGCTACTTCGGCGAGCGGCTGTGCGAGGTGGCCCGCCGGGTGGGTGCGCAGGTGCAGGCCGTGCACGCCCCGTGGGGACGGGCTCTGGACCCCGAACAGCTGCTCGATGCCCAGCGTCAGGCGCCGCAGGCCCGGCTCGTCGCGGTGGTGCACGCTGAGACCTCCACCGGGGTGCGCAACCAGATTGCCCCGCTGCGCGAGCTGCAGGGCACCGACACGCTGCTGCTCGTCGACACCGTCACCTCACTGGGCGGGATCCCGGTCGAGGTGGACGCCTGGGGCGTCGACGCCTGCTACTCGGCGACCCAGAAGTGCCTGGGTGCGCCGTCGGGAATCGCGCCGGTGACGCTGTCTGACCGGGCGGTGGCGCGGATCCGGGATCGGGACCAGCCGGTCTGCTCGTTCTACCTCGACCTGAGCCTGCTGGACGCCTACTACCAGGGCGATCCGCCCCGCTACCACCACACGGCGAGCTCCCCCCTGATCTGCGCCGTGCACGCGGGGCTGGGGCGGCTGCTGGCGGAGGGACTGCCAGCGGTGTGGGAGCGCCACGCCCGGGCGGGCGAGCGGCTGCAGGCGGCGCTGCCCGAGCACGGTTTCGAGGTGTTCGCCGCGCAGGGCCACCGGTTGCCGCAGCTCACCGCGGTCCGGCTGCCCGAGGGCGTGGCCGACGCCAAAGCCCGCGCCGCGTTGCGTGAGGACTTCGGTATCGAGGTCGGCCCCGGCCTAGGCCCCCTAGCGGGAACCGGATGGCGAATCGGCCTCATGGGCCACAACGCCCAAAACGCCCCCATCACCACCCTCCTCAACGCACTCGCCC
>JBOHFT010000377.1:0-2053 GCA_050699815.1 Pseudonocardiaceae bacterium
CCCTTAACGCCGGCGCCGGTATCGACCTGCTCTGCGGCGGTGGCGGCTTTACCGACACGCTGTCCGGTGAGGGCGGCGACGACACCCTCGACGGCCAGGCCGGTAACGACGCACTGGTCGGTGGACTCGGCAACGACATCCTCCGCGGCGGCCCGGGCAGTGACGCCCTGACCGGCGGACTCGGCGCCGACGCCTTCTCCGGCGGCCCGGGCGGCGACATCAACCTCGACTTCACTGCTGCCCAAGGCGACACCGCCGACGGCACCTGACCTACCACCACGGTGATCAAGGGCAGCTGGCCGCCCGTAATCCTCCGGCCACCAGCTGTTCTTGATCATCGCACCAGCCCCGATCCCGCCAACCCCGGCAAGCCTCGGACTAGCCGCCTAGACGCAGGCTGGTGCGCTGGGCCACGCGCGACCACAACATCGGCGTCGGCACCGCGGCCCGGGAACTGATCGGACTGGGCAACTGAGACCCTGACAGCACAACGCCAGCGATCCGCCGGGGTGCTGGGCAACGACACCGGCGGTCCGCTGACCGCAACCCTGGGCACCGGCCCGGCCAACGGAACCCTCACCCTCAACCCCAACGGGTCGTTCACCTACACCCCACGGGAAGGGTTCACCGGGGCGGACACCTTCACCTACACCGCCCGCGACGGCGCCCTAGCCTCAGCGTCGGCCACCGTGACCATCACCGTGGGCCCGATCCTGCCCGCCTGCACGATCACCGGGACCGCGGGCCCCACCACCCCGGCTCGGCGGCCCCGAACCGCGACATGGATGCTTGTCGCTGCCGGGAAGGCACCCTGGGCAGCGACATGGAGGCTTATCGTCGTTCGAGGCCGGGGGTGAGTAGTCGCCCCGGCGACGGCGCATGCCGACCCCGATCTGGCTCTGCGGATCCGCCGCATTCCGCTGCTGGTCGACGAGGGGTCGAGCACCATCAGCGGGCGTCGCGCTCCGCGCGGACGGCGACCTCAGCCGGCTCGGTGACCTCAGCGGAGCGCCGCGCCTGCACGCGTTCGACCAGCTCTCGCCGGGTAGGTCGGTCCAGCGACCGCCGGAGCTCGCTCAGCGCAAACTCCGACAGCGACTGCCCCTCCATCGCCGCCCGGGCCTTCAGTTTCCGGTGGAGGTCGTCGGGAACGTTACGGATCTGCACCATTTTCATCGTTCCTGCATGTTCTCATGTGCATCGCATGTCCAGGCAAGCCGACGAGCTGGTTCTCAGCTACGGCGGAGCGCCCGGATGATCCCTGGCTGCCGGCGTCGCCAATAGCCGACGATCTGATCTCGCGTCTCGGGCAGGAACGGGTCCTCGCCGACGTCGTCGAAGTAGCCGAGACCGAGCAGCAAGTGGCGAACCGCAGTTTCGGGATCGCGTGGCCGGTAGCGACGGACGAACAGGGCGATCCCCTCCTCAGCGCGGCGGCCAGCCCGCTCCTCGATCACCTTGGTGTCGTAATAGTCCCGGAGTTCCCCACGATCGCCGATCACCTTCAGTTTGGTGGCGAGCAGGTCGCCCAGCGCTGCCAGCCGGATCCCCTCGATGGCGGTGAGAGGCTCGAGCACCTGCTGGTCGGTCGCGCTCAGGAACTGGACCTTGGTTCCGTTGAACACACCGTTGAGCGTGTCCTGGCTGTGCATCGACGCTGCGAAGTGGCCGAGACCCTCGAGCTCGCTGCGGAGTGCGGCGAGATCCTCGGGTTGCGCCAGGAAGAAGCCGAGGTCCCGGGAGACGCGGTGCCTGAGGTGGATGGCAATCGCCGTCCCGCCGACGAGGTAGCTGCTTGCCGGGAGGGTTCCACGGATGGTCTCCCAGGTGCTCGCGGTGTCACCCGGGAGCACCGCACGCAACCATCCGGGAAGGCTCACCCGGGGCTCGCGGCGAGGTTGTCGGCGAGGGCCCGGTGCCGTGGGTCGAGTCCTCGGGCCCGCGCCGCGTCGCGCCAGTCTGCGGCTGTGAGCGCGTCTGCGGCCCAGGCCAGGGCTTCGATGTCCCCGTCACGCAGAACCCGTCGCGCGACGTATCGGCCATGCACCGCCCG
>JBOHFT010000378.1:0-2049 GCA_050699815.1 Pseudonocardiaceae bacterium
GGCTTACGCCCATGATCTGAAGGACTGGTTCACCTACCTGGCCGGCCATGGGCTCGATTGGCGGCGGGCGACGCTGGAGGACGTCGCCGGGTTCGTGGCGTGGCTGCGGCTCCCGCCCAGGGACCTGACCAAAGTCTCTGAATCTGGCCGGTGAACTGGGCTGATATGACCGGCTGGACAAACCGGCTTCGAGCTGCTACATATGCACCCATGGTGTCGTCGTGGCGGGCTTCGCTGGTGGTCCGGCCAATCGTGGCTCATGAGCTGGAGCGGTTCAACGCGGAGCTGAGCGCCCATCACTGGTTGGGTCATCGGCTCTCGGGCAGGGTGCTGCGCTACGTCGCGGCAATCGATAGCGAGTGGGTCGCGGTGGCCGGTTTCGGGTCGGCGGCACTGGCCTGCACGGCGCGGGAGGAGTTCCTGGGCTGGGACCGTGAGCTGCGGCTGCGCCGGCTCGGGTTGATCACTTCCAGCCAGCGGTTCTGCGTGCTCCCGGCCGGGCGGCGCCCGCACCTGGCCTCGGCGGTGCTCGGCGCGTGCCTGCGCCGCCTTCCGGCTGATCACCTGACGGTGTGGGGGTGCCCGGTACTGGCCGTGGAGACCTTCACCGACCCGGCCTGGCACACCGGGTCCTGCTACGCCGCGGCCGGATTCACCCCGATCGGGCCGACCGCCGGGTACGCCCGCAACCGCGGCACCAAGATCCGCCACGGGCAGCCGAAGGTGTACTGGCTGCACCCGTTGCACCGCCACGGCCTGGGCGCGCTGAGCGCCGCGTTCGACTCTCCCCTCACCCATCCTCGGCAAGGCAGGCCAGCGTTGGACATGAACACCGTCACCATCGAGGGGCCCGGCGGGCTGCTGCCGGTGTTGGGTCAGGTACCCGAGCACCGCAAAGCCCGCGGGATCCGCCACGAACTCGCAGCGTTGCTCGCGGTCGCGACCGCGGCCGTACTCTCGGGGGCGGATTCCACCGCCGCCATCGCCCAGTACGCCCGTACTCTGCCTCAGCTAGCCCTGGCGAGTCTGGGTATCCGGCGCAACAAACGCACCCGCACCTATGTCGCCCCGGCCTATCAGACCCTGCGCCGCGCGATCCGCGCAGTCGACGCCCACGCCCTCGACGCCGCGGTCACCGGCTGGCTCCACGCCCAGGTCAGCGCCGGGCGCCTGTCGCCCGGGCAGCTCACCCAGCTGATCATCGCCCTAGACGGCAAGACCGTCCGCGGCGCCAAAGACGCTGCCGGCAACCAGTTGCACCTGTTCGCCGCACTGATCCACGGCGAGGCCACCGTCATCGCCCAGCACCCCGTCGACTCCAAGACCAACGAGCTCAGCGGGTTCATCCCGCTGCTCGACCAGATCGCCGAACGCCACCACACCGAACCCGACCAGCACAACGACGACGACCACCACCACCACCACCACGGCGACGGCGACAGCGACAGCGACAGCGACAGCGACAGCGACAGCGAGGGAGACGGTCCCAGCGGCGGGCCCGGGAAACTCCACGGAGTCATCGTCACCGCCGACGCACTCCACACACAACGCGCTCACGCCCGCTACCTGCGCAAACACGGCGGCGACTACGTCCTCATCGCCAAAGGGAACCAGCCCAGACTCTTCGCCGCCCTCGACGCCCTGCCCTGGACCACCATCGAGATCGGCCACACCGAGCAGGACAAAGGACACGGCCGCCGCGACCGGCGCGTCCTCAAGGTCATCGACCTTACCGACCCCACCCACCACCACCACCGGGTCCACTTTCCCGGCGCACGACAGGCTTTCCTGATCGAGCGCTATCGGCACTTTCCCGACGGCACCGTGACCGCCGCCGCCATTCTCGGGATCACCAGCCTCACCCCCAAGCAGGCCTCGCCCGCCGACCTCGCCGACATCATCCGCGGCCACTGGCACATCGAGGTGCGACGTGATGTCGCACTGTGTGAGTGAGATAACCGAAATGGAGGGTCGAATGATCGACGGTTAGCTCCGAGCGAGTGCTCAACGCTCGTCCCTGCTCCTGGCATGCGTCGCCGGCAACGGCGG
>JBOHFT010000379.1:0-2042 GCA_050699815.1 Pseudonocardiaceae bacterium
CGGCGTCGAGCGCGGCGGTCTCGGTGGGGTAGTGCGCGTCGAACCCGGGGTTGCCCGGGGTGTCGCCGCACTGGTCACAGTGGACACTGACGCAGGTGTGAACCTGTAGCATCCTGGTCTCCTTGATTGCGTTGGTGAGTGATTCAGGAGCCCCGGCCCGGTGGGCGCGTTCTTGGCGGTTCGGGCCGCCGGGCCGGGTGTCGTGCACGCCGGTCGGGGTCATGCCGCCGCCAGGCCGGTGGTGGTGGCGGGCCGTCCGGCGGTGGCCATCACGCGGCCTCCACACCATTGGCCACGGCCGGTACTGCCAGTGGCAATGACCGTGCCGCACGAGCCAGGGCGCGGTTCGCGCGGCGGCGCTCACGCCGCAGCACCGCGTCCCGGTCAGCGAACAGCGGCGGCACCCGGCGAACCGGGTGTACTGCCGCGTCAACCTCGGCGACCAGGGCGTCGATGAGGGCCTGGGTCAAACCGTCTGGGTAGTTCGGTGGGCTGTCCATCTGCCACTCCCTCCGTGGGCGAGTGACGGTAAGCTAACAGTTGATATGAAGACATGTCAACTGTTAGCTCAGATGAAGGCTGTGAGTGGTCTTATAGCTGGGAAAACGTTCTGTTAGGTTGCTGGTATGCTTGCTCACTAGGTCGGTCCCCTAGCACCCCAGGAGGCACCATGCCGGGCCAGCGTTCCCGGATCTCCCGGTCTGAGTCGCTCCACCACCAGGTCGCTCGCAACATCCGCAACGACATCGCGGCAGGCGTGCTGCGCGACGGCCAGCCTCTCCCCACGACACGTGAGCTCGCCGAGCAGTGGGGTGTCAGCGTGTTCACGATCAGCGAGGCGATGAAGGTCCTGGCGAAAGAGGGACTGATCGTGAGCAAGCCGCGAGCTGGCCGGGTCGTGAACGCACCCGGGCAGGCGCACCGGAACGAGATCCGGCCCAGCGCGCCGCACGTCGTGCTGATCGGGGGGTACGCGGGAAGCGGGAAGACCGAACTCGGGCGGATTCTCGCCCGCGAGACAGCCTGGCCCATGCTCGACAAAGACACGCTGACACGGCCCGTCGTGGAGGCCGCCCTGGAAGTACTCGGCTGCTCACCGCATGACCGCGAATCGGCGACCTACCTCGACGTCATCCGCCCGCGCGAGTACGAAGCCCTGATGAGCGCGATGGCGGAGAACGTGGGATGCGGGACCAGTGCGATCGTCACGGCACCGTTCATCCTCGAACTTCACGATACAGCCTGGATCAACAGAGTCACAGCTACGTGCCGGGATATGAACGCGGTACTCTCCGTGGTCTGGGTGTACTGCGACGCCACCACCATGCACACCTATATCCGGCACCGTGGGGCGGCACGTGACTCCGCTAAACTCGGAAACTGGAACGCGTATCTGGACGCGATCGATCTCGGATTCCGCCCACCGGTCCCGCACACTGTGATTGACAACTCGGCATCCGTCGTCCCCTTGCAGACGCAGGCCAGGAAGCTGCTTGCCTCGATTGTCGGCGCAGGTGAAAGCTAATGCAAATGGTGATACTCTACGGACCGCCAGCGGCAGGGAAAGACACGGTCGCCAACGCCCTGACCTGGCTGGACGGGAGTTACCGGCTCTATCAGCGCCTCAAAGTGGGAGCTGGCCGTACGGCCGGTTACCGGATGACCACGTTGTCACACGTCGATGCGCTACGGAGCGCTGGGTCTGTTATCTGGGAAACCCGCCGGTATGGCGCACTGTACGTCATTGACCGCGCCTCGCTGGCCGACATGCTGGAATCGTGCATCCCGGTCGTACACGTAGGGCAGGCCGGGGCCGTGAAAGCCGTGACCGCCGCCCTGCCACCCGCGACGCAGTGGGTCACCGTGTCGCTGTGGTGCCCTCGCGATATCGCGCTCAGACGGATCGCCGACCGTGGCACCGGGGACACGGCAGCCCGGCTGCGGGCCTGGGACCAGACAGCGCCCCTGCCCGAAGCGGACATCTCGATCAACACGGACCACATGCACCCCACTGCCGCTGCTGCGGCAATTCACAATCAAGC
>JBOHFT010000380.1:0-2036 GCA_050699815.1 Pseudonocardiaceae bacterium
CCGCGAGTCGCCCGCCGCGCTCCTCCGGGGCCACGCATCCGCAGGCCATGCTGGCGCTGGGCACGGGCCGACCGCCGAACCACTGCGGAATCAGCAAGCCCAAGCCGCCAGCGACGACCTTTCCGCCGCGCAGGACCACGCGCCGGTCCGCGTGCGCGCCCAGGCGCGTGATGTCAGCCACAGGCTGGCCGTAGGCGCGTCGGGCCAGGACGTCGTACTCCTGCCACAGATCGTCATCGGCCTCCGCGAAGGCCAGTGCTGAAGCGGCCACCGTGCCCCTCTCCCTTCTAGTAACCGGTGGCGTCGCGCAAGGCACCGGGGTCAGCGGGGACGAAGAAGGTCCGGGTGCAGCTGAGAACCCGCCGGTTGTGCTGGTTATGGCCCTCGATCTGGCAGGTGACGATCCCCTGGTCAGGACGGCTGTTGGAGCGTCGGACGGCCAGGACCGTGCTCTGGGCCTGCAGAGTGTCGCCAACGTGAACCGGGTGCTCGAACCGCACCTCGTCCAGGGCGAGGTTGCCGCTGGTCATGCCGCTGGTGGAACGGACCGTCATGCCGAGCACGATGTTGAGGGTAAGGATGCCGCAGACCAGCACCTGGTTGCGGTCGGTCCGCTGGCAGAACTCGATGTCCGAGTGGACGGGGGCTTCGTTGCCCATCAGCGCGAGGACCTGGAGGTGCTCGGCCTCGGTCACCGTCCGGGCCGGCCGGTGCTCGATGACCAGGCCGACAGTCAACTCATCAAGGCCGAGCCCGACGACTTCGCGGACCCGGTTCTCTGCGACCTGGCGGAATCCCTGCGGGAGAGCGTCACTCATGATCGGACTCCGTGAGAAGGCGGGAGGGCGGGCTTCTGGCCCGCTCGGGCGGTCAAGGCGCGCGCGGCGGCGGCGATCGGCGGGCCCACCATCGCGCCGTCGACAGTGGTGATCGCGCCGTCGGCGGCGTCGGCGGCACTGATGAGGGCGCGTGCGGCCGCCAGGTCGCCCTGGCTCGGCTGGAACGCCGCCTCGATCACGGGAAGCTGCGCGGGGTGGATGGCGACCTTGCCGACGAACCCGAGCTCCGCGGCCTCTTCGGCCTCCCGCCGCAGCCCGTCCGGGTCGTGCAGGCTGAAGTACGGGGAGTCGACCGCGGGCAGGCCGACCGTGGCTGCTGCTGCGGCGAGCATCACCCGCGGGTACCACACGGCCCTGCTCGTGATCTTGCATCCGGCCTCGGCCGCGTAGTCGGCGGCCCCGAACACCACCCCGGCGAGCCCTGGGGCACGCAGGATGTCGGTCAGGTTCTGAATCGCCCGCGGGGATTCGATCAGCGCCCAGACCTGGGACGGCGCTGGGGAGTCACCCATGATCCGTGCGACGAGTTCGACGTCGCGGGCTGACTCCACCTTCGGAACCAGCAGCACTGCCGGCCACAGGCCGTGCTCCGCCAGCCCGGTGAGATCCTTCAGACCGTGGAGGGTATCCGGGGCGTTCATGCGCACCCCCACGATCGCCGAGGAGCTGCCCTCGTCCTGGCCAGCGCGGTGCAGAAAGCGCAACACGTCGCTGCGGGCCTCGTCCTTGCGCGGCTGGGGCACGGAGTCCTCCAGATCCAGCAGGGCGACATCAGCACCCGAGCCGGCCGCCGTCGCGAACCGGCCGGGACACGCCCCAGGCGTGACCAACCAGATGCCGCGGCCAAGGCCAGCGCTGGCGAGCGACGGGATGGCCAGAGAGGTTGTATCCGACGGCGTCTGCTGCATAGGAGTCCCTTCACGCGGCGTCCCAGGAACAGCGGGTATTCGGTGCCGGTGCCGCTGGGGCGATGAGGACCTGAGCGCGGTGAACCGCAGGGATGCGGAGCACCCCCCTCCGCAGTCGCGGTGGGTGTATCGGGCGGCGGGTCGTGCAGCACGGTTCGGATCGCGGCGCACAGGTCGATCTCCCGGGTCAGCCGCAGCGCGTCCGGCCGGGGGCGGATGCACCCAGACCAGCGGCCCCGGGGCAGTGACGGGCGGGGCGATCCCCGACCACCGGCGCCCCCCCGCCCCA
>JBOHFT010000381.1:0-2036 GCA_050699815.1 Pseudonocardiaceae bacterium
TTCGCTCCGGGCGCGGAGCGCCTCGCCGGCCTCCCGGCCCAGCCGTCGGCGGGCCTCCAGGTCACAGGGGCGCGGACCGAGCTCCGGCAGGCCGATGGGGGATGTCGACGCCAACGGCCGCGCAGTCACGGGTGCAATCCAGCACGGCGGCCGCGTCGGGGGCAATCTCCCAGGAGACGGCGCCGTCGCGCACGAGCGCGACTAGCCAGCGTTCGCCCGCGCCGTCGGCCCCAGCGATCATTGAGCAGATACCCCGCCGTGCGCGTTGCTCACCGGACCAGTCTGGGCCACGACGTGGTCGATGTCGGGTCGGCTGGGCTACTCGTAGATCCCTTCAACCTGCCAACAGCCCCCGGCGCAGGCCAGCAGCACCGCGAGCGGCTCTCCGGCGGGTTGGGTGTCGAGCACCGCCTGTAGCCGCGCGCAGCGCCGCCCGCCACCGGGCTCCCACCAACGCTCCTCGACCGGCCACGGCCCCGCCCAGGTCAGCACCTGCCGCGGCGGGTGCCCGTCCACCGCGATGCGATACGGGACACCGGTGAGCGTCCCTCGCCCGCTCACCCCGACGATGCGCCCAGCATCGTCGAACACCTCGGCGGGCAGCGGGCGGGCGGGAACCCGAGACGGGGACGGCGCGGGCAGCCGACCTGGCCAAGGCGGCTGGTCGGAGTGCGCCGGAGTGAGGTCATCTCCCCACGGCACCAGGCGTGTCCGATCGGTGGGATCCCGGCCGCCGCCGAGCACTCCGGTGAGTACCGCCTCGGGGCCAAGCATCCCCTGAACCCGGACCAGTGCCCGGCTGGCCCGCTCGTCGTCTTCCCCCGACTCCCCCCACAGCCCGCGCTGTAATGCCTGGCCGCCGACCACCTCCTCCGGGGTCAGCCGCAGCAGCGTGATGCCCACACTGGGCCGCGACCCGTGGGAGGTCAACCAGCCATCGAGCTGCCAGCGCACCCGATCGGCGATGCCGGATGCGGTCAGCGGCTCGGCGCAGCGCCACACCCGGTGCAGCTCCTCGCCCGCCTCGGTGCGGGCGCTGACCCCAAGCCGGGTGCAGGCCAGGCCACGGGCGGCCAGCGCGGCGTGCAGCTGCTCCGCGGGTTCGCGGGAGGCGAACGCTGCCGCATCGACCCGGTCCACCGGCGGATCGAGCAGGCGGGTCACGGCGAGGTCGACCGGCGGGTCGCGGCGGGCCAGCGGGCGCTCGTCGAGCCCCTGGGCGAGCCGGTGCGTGCGCACCCCGTCGGGGCCGAACCGGGAGGCGACGTCGTCGATGGACAGCGCGGCGAAGGCCCCAAGGGTGCGCAACCCCAGCCGGTGCAGCAGGTCCACCAGCACTGCCCGATCAATGCCGGTGGCAGGTTGGTGCAGCTCGGCGATACCCAGCGGGGCGAGGAAGCCGGCCGACCCCTCCGGTGGCACCAGCAGGCCCCGGTGCGCGGCCAGGGTCGCGGCGAACAGGCCGTCAGCGATACCGATCTGGCACTGGGCCCCGGCCTGCGCGGCGACCACGTCGACGATCCGCTCTGCCACCACGGGTTCACTGCCGAAGTACCGGGTCGGGCTGCGGGCCGGCACCGCGACCAGCCCGGGGCGCACCATCTCCACCCCGGGCGCCAGGGCCTCGACCGCGGCGACTACCGGCTCGAATGCCCGGGCGTCCCGGTCCGGGTCGGCGGCGAGCACGGCCAGCCCCGGGCAGCGGCCCTGCGCCTCACGGCGGCGTTGCCCGGGGCGCACCCCGTGCGCTCGGGCCGTCGCCGAGCAGGCCACTACCCGGTTGGCCGCGACCACCGCGACTGGATGCTGCGCGGTCAGGCCCTCGACGGCCGCCCCAGCCACCACGGGCCAGTCGGGACACCAGACCACCATCACCCGGACAGGCCCCATCAGCCCACCGCCCTGATCGGCCCGACCCTGATCGTCGCAGTCGGGTCCGCGAGCGCTGCCGCCACCGCACCGCCAGGGCCGGGCAGCAGCAAGCGGGCGGTGCGGGGCCGGGCCGCCGCACCGCGGCCCACCGCGCGCACCACAAC
>JBOHFT010000382.1:0-2028 GCA_050699815.1 Pseudonocardiaceae bacterium
TCCCTGCTCACCCTCACCGGCCACACCGGCTGGGTGCGGGGGGTGGCGTTCAGCCCGAAGGGCACCCGCCTGGCCACCGCCAGCGACGATGGCACCGCGCGGCTGTGGGATCCCACCACCGGGGAGTCCCTGCTCACCCTCACCCACACCGGCGGGGTATGGGGGGTGGCGTTCAGCCCGGAGGGCACCCGCCTGGCCACCGCATGCGCCGATGGGACCGCGCGGTTGTGGGATCCCACCACCGGGGAGTCCCTGCTCACCCTCACCCACACCGGCGAGGTGATGGGGGTGGCGTTCAACCCGGATGGCACCCGCCTGGCCACCGCCGGCGCCGATGGGACCGCGCGGCTGTGGGATCCCACCACCGGGGAGTCCCTGCTCACCCTCACCGGCCACACCGGCTGGGTGCGGGGGGTGGCGTTCAGCCCGAAGGGCACCCGCCTGGCCACCGCCAGCGACGATGGCACCGCGCGCCTGTGGGACAGCACCACCGGCCAGCTGATCTGGCTCGCCGCGAACTTCCCGAACAACGCCGCCGCGTCCTGGTCACCCACCGCCAACCGGCTACTCTCCACCACCGGCGACGCGTGGCGATACCTCCGCGCCGCGTGTTTCGACGACGACGGCCGCCTACTCAACCTCCAACCTCACGGCCGCTACTACACCCCGCCACAGCCCGGCACAGAACCATGAACCCCGCGGTCCGGCCCACCGCACCGGATACCCAGCGCACCCACGCCTAGGTTGCCAAAGCGCCACGGCCGACTCCCTGGCGTCCCCATACCAACGACCTCGCCGCCCACCTAACGGGACCGGACTGAAATCTCAAGCTGGTTGTAACTCCTTTCCTGTGCACCGGTGTTACCGCCAGCTCCTTTATGCGGCGGGATCGATCTGATAAGGCTGCTACGGAGAAGGAGCCTCGCGGTCCTCATCCAGCTTGCCGGATGGAGTGATCAGGACCAGGTAGACGTGTTCCGTGGTGACCTCCGCCGAACAGCTCGCAGCGAGCAGCACGTAGGCGAACTCCTCGCCGCCGTCGGGTTCCGAGAGCCACCACGCAGCGGCATCGACCAGGGCAAGGCGCTGCACTGCGGAAAGGTGAGCCACATCGACACGCACGTGTGGCGCAACGCCCGAGCCGATGTGGGCGACGAAAGTGTGATCGAGGGTGTGGTCGGTACGGCGCCGTGTCCCGCTCAATCGCTTTGACAGGAACGGGACAGTGATCGAAACCGCGGCGGACGTGCTGGCCGGTCGGATTTGCACACCACAAGCTGGCAGACCAGCCACGTAGCACGCAAATGCCACCACCAATGCAACCAGGCGCACACACGCTGATCACCTGCAAATGAGGTGACTGGCGTTTGCCCTGCTAGATGGCGGTAGCGGTGGGATTTGAACCCACGGAGGGCGTGAACCCTCACGCGCTTTCGAGGTCTGCGACCGGCAGTTCAGCACCGATCGTCTGAGGTGTTCTGGCAGGTCAACCGGCCGGAGCGGTCCCCGGCGATCACCGGTGATCGTGGGCGAATGCAACCAGAATTGCCCCCAGGGAGCCAGCCCATCACCCTCACGCAGGCGGTGGCCTGGGCAAGCGCGAAGGGGCAGACACACAGAGCAGGCCTGTGCTGCCGGGCGGTCCGATCACACAAGATGCCAGCATTCGACCACTCGCGCTGGCTCTCGGGCGCGCCATGAAGCGGCATGCGCCACCAAGGAAGGCCATCGCGATGCCCTTCATGCCGGAATGCCGACCCGCCGTCCCGAGGCGAGGTACCGGTCGAGTGCGTCAGAAGGTTGCGGCGATCTTTCGGGCTAGCTGGGCGAGTTCCTGGGTGTCATTGCCGGGCCGGGTTTCCAGTGCGGTGGCCAGTGGTATCAGCCGTTCCCGCCGCACAGCGGCGGACTGCAAGGTGCTCACCTCGTTGATGGCGTGGCGGGCCAGGGCCAGTCCCTGGGGTTCCCCCGCCCGGATGTGCACCTCGGCGAGCAGGAGTCTGGCCTGGGTGCGGCCCCGGCGGTGGG
>JBOHFT010000383.1:0-2000 GCA_050699815.1 Pseudonocardiaceae bacterium
GATCAAAGGAGCCCTCGATGAGTTTGAGGCGAGCAGCGAAGCTAGCGTTAGAAGCAGCTGAGCTGAGAGACGAAGCAGCCCTGCTCAGTGGAAGCTCGGACCCGGCCGACAAAGCCGCTGGTGCTTTAGCCAGCCATAAAGCGGACATGGCAGCGGAATGCGCACAAGGAGCTATCCGCAACGATCTCGGGTTGTCAAACGACATGGGAGCAGGTCTCCGTGAGCGGGATCAGCGCGGGACCCACGCTTCCGTGTCGGAGGTGACGCTCTACCGCGCAATCCGTAACGGCCAGTTCCCGGCCATCAAGGTGCGTGGGCGGTACGTGGTGCCAGCGAGCGCGCTCGACGCTATGGAGCACGCGGCAGTCGATACCGGCGGCCTAGTTGATGCGGCTGCTACCGGTAGTCCCCGCAGGGACAGTGATCGATCATGATCGATCCTGGTCAGGGACCCACTTTGGGGCTAATGGTGGCGTGCACTGCTTGCGAGCTGGTCTACCAGCCGACGACGGCTGATTTCGGGACCGGGAATAGCGGGTGCCCCCAATGCAGTGGTTGGACGTGGATCGCGCAGCTGGGTACACCCGGTCGGACGACGCCAGCAGAGATCGATTCGTCGCGCGGTGGCACACCCGCGGTGATGCAGGTCCCACTAGATGCCGACCCGGGCGGTCACTCCGCCACGAACGCCCGCCGGGTCGGCGGTTCCTCAACCACTTCGAGGTAATCGAGGAGTACCCAATGTTACAGACCTCTACTACTAAGACTGCCCGGGCGGTGCCGTGCACTGACCCGCGCACGGCACCCACCCCAGAGCCCCCCGGCACCCTCTTCGGCACGGCGGACGTGCCCCCCGCGCCCACCCGCGCCCACCGCGTGCTCGCCCGCAGCGAGCCCTCCGTGGTACTGCCCGCGATCGTCACCCGCACCGGCACCCCCCGGGCCGTGCCCCTGGCACAGGCCGCCACCGCGGTGCGCGCCGCGATCGCGCGGTCGGGGGCGCTGACAGTGGATGTGGAGACCACCGGCTACCCCGTCGGGCACCGCTGTCACCGGCTGCGCACCGTGCAACTCGGCGACGCCCACACCGCGGTGGTGCTCGACGCCGGTGACCCCGCCCACGCCCGCACCGCCACCGCCCTGCTCGCTGAGGCCCCGGTGCTGCACGCGCATTCCGCGGTCGCGGACCTGGTGCCCCTGGCCCACGCCGGGCTGATCGACCCCGAAACCGCGTGGGAGCGGGTGTGCGACACCGTGATCCTGGCCCAGCTCGCCAGCCCCGCCACCACCGGCACCGATCCCGGGCTCAAAGCGCTCGCCGCCCGGATCCTCGGCGGCACCGCCGCGGTGTCCCCCGCCGCGGACGCGGCCAGGGCGGCGCTGTTCACCCGCGGGGGATGGCTCAGCTCCCCCACACCCACCACCCCGGCAGCCCGCTCGGGGTGGGCCCAGGCCGACCCGGGGTGGGTGGTGATGGCCCGCTACGCCGCCGCCGACGTACTGGACACCGCCGCGCTGGCCGCGGCGCTGCCCCGGCCCCCGGCGGGCCTGCTGGCCCGGGAACACGCCCTCGCGCGCCTGACCGCCCGGATCACCCACACCGGCCTGCCCCTCGACAGCACCCACGTCCAGGCACTCCTGCGCGAGCACACCACCGAGCGGGCCCGCGCCGCGGCCCGGGTCCAGGCCCTGGGCATCGCCAACCCCGGCAGCGCCACCCAGCTCGCCGCGGCACTCCACGCCGCGGGAGCGGAGCTGCCCCCCACCGCCACGGGAGGCCTCTCGGTGGCCGCACCCGTCCTGCTCCCCCTGCGCGCCACCCCGGGGCGGGTAGGGGAGCTGGCGGGCGCGGTGCTGGACTACCGCCACCACAACACCGTGATCACCACATTCCTGACCCCCTACCAGGAGCTGGCCACCCACGGGGACGGGCGCCTGCGCCCCACCATCCACACCCTGGGGGCGGACACCGGGCGGATGTCGTGCGTGCGCCCCAACCT
>JBOHFT010000384.1:0-1998 GCA_050699815.1 Pseudonocardiaceae bacterium
GGTCGGCAGCGGCCGCGGCGGGCGCCGGGATCGCCGCGGCCGGCGGCCAGTTACTGGCCGGGCGCGGCGGCGTTGAGGAATCCCGCGCCGTGCTGGGCCGGATCGTGCCCACGGTGGCGGCGCCGCCGATCCCAGCCGGGGCGGACTTCGCCGCCGACGGGTCGCCGACCTTCATCACCCCCAACCGTGATTTCTACCGGGTCGACGTCAACCTCACGCTGCCGCGGCTGCGCGCCGAGGACTGGCGGCTGCGCATCCACGGGATGGTCGACCGGGAGCTCACCCTGGACTGGGCGGACCTGACCTCCCGCCGGCTGGTCGAGCGCACCGTGACCATGACCTGCGTGTCCAACGAGGTCGGCGGGCCCTACCTCTCCACCTCGAACTTCACCGGCGTGCTGCTGGCTGACCTCCTCGCCGAGGCCGGTGTGCGGCGGGGCGCTGACCAGGTGTTCACCACCAGCGTCGATGGCTGGACCTGCGGCACCCCGACCGCGGACATCACGGACCCGGGCCGCCAGGCCATGCTGGTGATCGGGATGAACTCCGAGCCACTGCCGATCGAGCACGGCTTCCCGGTTCGGATGCTCGTCCCCGGGCTCTACGGTTTCGTGTCCGGGACCAAGTGGATCACTGATATGGAGCTCACCACGTTCGGTGCGAAGCGGGCCTACTGGTTGCAGCGCGGCTGGGGGCAGCGGGCGCCGATCAAGACCATGTCCCGGATCGACAGTCCCGGCGCGTTCGAGCGGGTCAGCCCCGACACTGCGATCACGGGTATCGCGTGGGCGCAGACCAGGGGCATCGAGCAGGTAGAGGTACGCATCGACCGCGGAGAGTGGCGACCCGCGGAGCTGTCCACTGAGGTCAACGTGGATACTTGGCGGATGTTTCGGCTGCGGGGACGGTGGGAATCCGGCAACCACACAGCCGAGGTCCGTGCCACGGACAAGGGGGGGTATACGCAGACCGCGGACCGGGCCGCGCCGATCCCGGACGGCGCCAGCGGATGGCACTCGGTACAGTTTTCCGTTCGATAAGGACACTGTAGACATGTCGTGTCCAGGGCAGATGTGTCCTATTCGTAATCCGCCTGGGGTGAACCCCGCACTGGGAACGACCGAAGTAATCCATGTGAGGCCCGGACCAGCCGGGCAGCCCGATGAGGAGTTGAGATCGAGTGAGGAAGATCCAGCGACTGGCTGCGGTCGGCGCGATGGCGGCTCTGACCGCCGCGCTCGGTGCGTGCAGCAGCGCGCAGACGCCGGCCACCGAAGCTCCAGCTGCCGCGCCGGCCGAGCCGGCTGCCACCTCGGAGTCGCCGACGCCCAGCGGCACCGGCAAGACTGAGATCACCGATATCTTCGGCCCGGCCTGCAGTCAGGTGCCCGCGACGGGTGAGGGCTCGGCGCAAGGCATGGTCGACGACCCGGTAGCCACCGCGGCCAGCAACAACCCGCTGCTGACCACCCTGGTGAAGGCAGTGACCGCCGCCAACCTGGGTGACACCCTGAACAAGGCCGAAGCCATCACGGTGTTCGCCCCATACGACCAGGCCTTCAAGGATTTGGACGCCAAGAACCCGGGCACCGTCACGAAGCTGACCACCGACCCGAACGTGGCGTCGCAGGACAGCACGCTAGGCAAGATCCTGAAGTACCACGTGGTCGGCACGCGTTACGACGCTGCGGGCATCGTCAGCCAGGGCACGCTGACCAGCCTGCAGGGTGGCACGATCAGTATCGGCGGCACCGCGGCGGCGCCGACCGTGAATGGCCACCAGGTGCTATGCGGCAACATCCCGACCAAAAACGCGACCGTCTTCGTGATCGACACGGTGCTGACCCCGCCTGCTACCTGATCAGGCTGGCAGTAACCATGCGTCAGGGGCGGCCCCATCATGGGGCCGCCCCTGACGCAGTCTGGGGGGCGCCCAATATCGCGACTTTGTTACTGCGTTCACAAGCGGCAACACTGGTAGCCGCATCGCTGGACGCC
>JBOHFT010000385.1:0-1983 GCA_050699815.1 Pseudonocardiaceae bacterium
AGGTGAAATGGGTGGAGTTCAGTCCGGATGGCAGGATGATCGCTTCCGCCAGTGACGATGGGTCGGTGCGGCTGTGGGATCCGGCCACCGGTACGCCGATCGGCCAGCCGTTGACCGGCCACACCGACCGGGTCTGGGGGCTGCTGTTCAATCTGGATGGGACGACGCTTGCCACCGCTAGCGACGATGGGACGATGCGGTTATGGGATCCGGCCACCGGCGCGCCGATCGGGCAGCCGTTGACCGGCCACTCTGACGGGGTTTGGAGGATGGCGTTCAACCCGGCCGGCACGATGCTCGCTTCGGCTGGCGCCGATGGGTCGGTGCGGTTGTGGGATCCGGCGACCGGTGCGCCGATCGGCCGGCCGTTGACCGGCCACACCGGCTGGGTCCGGGGGCTGGCGTTCAGTCCGGATGGCACGACGCTCGCCTCCACCGGGACCGATGGGACGGTGAGATTGTGGGATGCGGCCACCGGCGCGCCGATCGGGCAGCCGTTGACCGGCCACACCGGCTGGGTCTGGTACGTGGTGTTCAGCCCGGACGGCACGACGCTCGCCACCGCAGGCTTTGACCGCACGGTGCGGCTGTGGCCGATCACCGTCGATGCGTGGATCCGGCATGCCTGCACCTTGGCTGGGCGCAACCTGACCCAAGACGAGTGGGACCGGTTCGTCGGTGCGGACAGGCCGTACGTGCGTGCCTGCCCCGACCTGCCCTCTGGGACCGGCGCGCCCGCTGACGCACCGCCAGCCGCCTACCACCTCGCCTGAGCACGAACCGGCCAGACCAGCAGCCAGTGCGCTCCTGTCCGCCCCGGCTGAGGTCCGGCTGCGCCGGGCCGTGCTGACGCTGGTCAGCCATGACGCGGCGGCGCTGCGCGCCCTGTGCGACCGGGTCGCGGTGCTCGACCAGGAGGTTCTCGTCGGGCACGGCCCGCCGTCCATGTCCTTTGAGCGTCCCGTGCATCCGCCACCCAGGGCCTGCGCGTGCCTACCTCCCCACCTCCGCTCAGCGCTTGACGGGGGTGGGGTCTTCAGACCTGCTCGACCGACGGTTTGGGGCCCGGCAGCACCGTGCTGGGAGGAAAACAGCTCTTGTCACGTTTCCGTGGGCGGCTGATCGTCGACACGCTTGGCAGCAGCCGCTTCCTCGCCGATGCGTCTGTGCACGCAAGTTGTCGCACAATCAGGAGCAAGGGCTGCGGGCGCGCGGTGGGACGCTGGCATACCCCGCAGATCCGACTGCGGCTTGCGCGGACCCGGTGGCACGCCTCAGCGAGGCCACCCGCGACATCCACAGCCGCTGTCGGCATGGTGGTCATTGGCGGTCCGGCGGGTGCAGCCGCCACCGCCCATCGGACCCCTGGGCCAGCCGCCACTTCCGCTCGTGTGGAGTAGCCCGTGTGGGCCTGCGCGCTGGCGAGGTGGCCGACCTGCGGCTGGCCGACGTCGACTGGCGGGCGGGGGAGATCGAGGTCACCGGCAGGGCGCGACGGTCAGAGCGGCTGCCGCTGCCGGCAGACGTGGGTCAGGCGCTGGCGGCCTACCTTCGCGGCGGCCGTGGCCGCGTCGATGACCGGACGCTGTTTGTGCGCGCTCGCGCTCCTTGCGGCCCGCTGGGAGCCGGCGGTGTCAAGGCGGTGGTCCGCGGCGCCTGTGACCGGGCCGGGCTGCCCCGGGTGGGCGCGCATCGCCTGCGCAGGTGGGCTTCGAGTCAGGCGAGAGGGTGCGCTGTGGCAAGGCTATCCGCGCGCTGCCTGATGACGCGTGGGTGCAGGCGTTGACCCAGGACGGGGGTCCGCGTAAGAGCGCGGCGGTCGCCGAGATCACCGAGGCGCTCGATCTGTCGGGCTATCCGAGCGGCAGCCGGCTGATCGTGCGCCGTGAGCCGCTGCACCCCGGCGCGCGCCAGACCCTGTTCGACATCGACGGCAAACGGTTCACCGCGTTCCTCACCGACCAGCCGGACGCCGACTTGGCC
>JBOHFT010000386.1:0-1963 GCA_050699815.1 Pseudonocardiaceae bacterium
AAGCCCGAGACGTTTGACTTCCTCGGCTTCACCCACATCTGTTCCGAAGTCGGAGAGCGGACGTTTCTGGGTCAGGCGCAAGACCATCTCGAAACGGATGCGGGCCAAGCTGGGCGGGATCAAGGTCCTGCTGATGCAACGTCGGCATCTGCCCGTCCCCGAGCAGGGGCGATGGCTGGCAAGCGTGGTCGCAGGCCACCTCGCCTACTACGCCGTGCCCGGCAACATCGACGCCGTGGCGGCGTTCTGTACCCAGGTGACCCGGCACTGGTTCAAGGCGCTACGGCGCCGCAGCCAGCGCACGCGGGTCAACTGGGCCAGGATGAGCCGCCTCGCGACCCGCTGGCTACCGCCAGCCCGCGTGAAGCATCCGTTCCCCAACGTGCGTTTTGACGCCCGCACCCAAGGCAGGAGCCCAGTGCGTTAGCAGCGCACGCTGGGATCTGTGCGGGGGGCCACCCGCAAGGACGGTCCCTACCGCGATCGTCGGATGTGACGGAAAGACACCCCAGGGCCGTAACTGTCAAGCGGCGATGTCGGTTTGGGGGGATTGGGTGTTCCAGTGAGTCCACGCAAAGCCCTCTTCGTAGGAGGTGCGGTGTTCGAGGACGCCGTGGAGGACACCGACGAGCTTGTTGGCGAGTTTGCGTCGGGCGGTCTTGCCGGTATTCGGCCCAGGGTTATGCGCGTCATAGTAAGCGCGCGCGCCCGACGAGCAGCTCAACGAGCGCAACGCCCACTGCCAGCAGGTATCGAACAGCCGTTTGTTGCGGACGTGCCGCGCCGAGACGTGCTTGGAGGTGCCCGACTGTCGAGTGACGGGCGCGGCGCCAGCGTAGTTGCGCCGTGCTTCAGCATCGGCGTACCGGTTGGGCGCATCGCCGAACTCGGCCAATACCCGGGCGCCGAGGACGTCGCCGAGTCCTGGCAGGCTAAGGAGGAGCTCGGCGTCCGGGTGCTGCCGAAAACGGGCGGCCAGCTTGGCTTCGATCTGGGCGATCTGGCTGCTCAGCTCGCCGACGAGCGGGGCGAGCGCGGCCACGACCTGGCCGAAGGCGTCCTCGAGCAGCGCCGGAGCGGCCAGCTGCGGGGCGCGCAGCGCCGCTTGGATCTCCCCCGCCCGCCGATCGACGCCGCGTTTGCGGCCCCCACGCCGCAGCGCCGCGGCGATCTGGGCGATCGACAGCGCCTTGCCCTGGGCCGGTGTGGGCGCCTTGGCCAGTACCGCCACCGCGTCGTGGTGGTCCAAGTCCTCGAACGCCACCAGCGCGGCGGGGTAGAGCTCGCGCAGCGCCGAGCGCAGCTGGTTGGTCTGACGCTGGCGGGTCCAGATCAGATTTTTGTGAGCCCGGGCCAGCACCTTGACCGCCTCCAGCAGATCGCTGTCGGCGGCTGCCAGCCGGTGGTTGCACCGGTCGGTGCGGACCAGGTCAGCCAACAGTTTGGCGTCGCTTTTGTCCGACTTGGCGCCCGAGGTCGCGTGCCGGTCGCGGTAGCGGGCCACCGCCAGCGGATTGATGGCATACACCTGGTAGCCGGCCGCGATCAGCCCGGCGGTGAACAGGCCACGGTCCGGTCTCGATCCCCACGATCACCTCGGCGGGGTCGTCGGTGTGCTCGGCGATCAGCGCGTGCGCCGTGGCCAGGCCGTCAACGCCCTCGGGCGCCCTGCGGGTCATCAGCGGTCTGCCCGCTTCGTCCATAAGGTGCAGGTCATGGTGGTCCTCGGCCCAATCAACTCCCAGAAAAACAGACAAATGGGTTCCCCTTCTCGGCTGTGCTCGCGTCCTGGTCGAGTCCGGAAGGAACACCGCGGCGAGCTGATAGAAGTGCTCGTGGCACGCCACCCCAGCAGCCGTACGGCCGTTCCCGCCGGCGGGAGGCACGATCTTTCCGCAGAGCTGGAAGCTCTGCTGCAACCAGTGCTCTCCCACCAGCCGGACTCGGGATCAGCCTGCCTCAC
>JBOHFT010000387.1:0-1962 GCA_050699815.1 Pseudonocardiaceae bacterium
GGAACACCTCCCGCACCCCCACCACCGGAGCCGCCTCCACCAACCCCCCCACACCATCACCCAGCACCCCACCCCGCGACGACCGCAACACCCTGGGCACAACCACCCCTCTCCCCTCACAACGACAGCGGCAGCCCCCACCCCCCGTCAGAGGAATGGGGGCCACCGCCCGCACGCTCGCAAGGCTACCTAGTTGTGATCGCCGTGCTAGTGGCGGTACCAGTAGCCGCGGCGGTAGCGGTGGTTGTAGTGGTTGTAGTGGCGGTAGTGGCCTCTGTGACGGCCATGGCGGCCACCGCCACCGCCATGGGCATAAACGCCCATTCCGAAGATCTCCATCATGTTCACTTGCGTGCCCCTTCCCCTTCTCTTCCCAGGAGCGTCACTTCCCAGGATGATCCGGATACAGGATGCCCCGCATCCGGGGGGCTGGTCGTCATCTCCACGGCTTATCTTCCACGTACCCCAGGCTATGCAGTCCCGCTAAATGAGATGATGTAGTAGGCGAGGTTTCTACATCTATGGGATGACTGTGGCCCCCCGCCCGGTCACCGGGCCGGGGGCTGGACGAGGCCGGTTTGGTAGGCGGCGGCCACCGCTTGAGCTTTCTCCCGGACCCCGAGTTTCATCATCACCCGAGCGAGGTGTGTCTTGACGGTGGCCTCGCTGATGAACAGCTGCGTAGCGACGTCGGCGTTGGACATGCCGCGGGCCAGCAGGGTGAGGACTTCCCGCTCGCGGGGGGTCAGCTGGGCCATCTCCGCTGGTGTGGGTGCGTGCTGCTCAGGTCGGGTAGCGAATTCGTCGATGAGCCGGCGGGTGACGGCGGGATCCAGCCATGCCTCGCCGGCGACTACCGAGCGGATCGCGTTGACGATCTCTGCGGGGGCGGCATCTTTGAGGAGGAAACCCGAAGCGCCGGCGCGCAGTGCAGCGTAGACGGCCTCATCAATGTGGTAGGTCGTGAGGATGATGACCCCGACAGGCTGGCCGCTCTGCGCGGTCAGGCCCTCTTCGAGCATGGCGCGGGTCGCGGCGACGCCGTCGGTGCCCGGCATGCGCACATCCATGAGGACCACATCCGGGCGCTGGGCGCGGACCTGGGTGAGCGCGTCCTGGCCATCGGTGGCTTCGGCGACGACGGTGATGTCTTCCTCGGCGCTGACCAGCATTACTATGCCTGCCCTGACGAGCGGCTGGTCATCGACTACCACAACTCGGATCACGCTGGCGCACCTTACCCTTAATCCCCGCGGCCCCGGAGCAGTGCTCGTGGCTACTGGGGGTGGTGGCTATTGGGGGTGGTCGAGGAGTATCCGCTGGGTGGTGTCGGCGAGGGGGACGGTGGCGGTGAGCCGGTAGCCGCTGTCGTGGGGTCCTGCGTGCAGGTGCCCGCCGGCGGCGTGGGCTCGTTCGCGCAGGCCGGCCAGGCCGCGGCCGACGGAGAGGGCCTGGCTGCGGTGGGCCTGGGCGGGGTTGGTGTCGTTGTCGATCTGGATGAGCAGGTTGTGGGTGTCCCAGCGCAGCCGCAGGTGGGGGTTGGAGTCTTTGCCGGCGTGTTTGAGGACGTTGGTGAGGCCTTCCTGGACGATCCGGTAGGCGGCCAGGTCGACGCTGGGGTCGAGGTTGCGTGGGGTGCCCGTGACGTGGACGGTGACCGGCATCCCGGTGGCCCGCAGTGAGGTGAGGAGTTTGGTGACATCGGCCAGCCCGGGTTGCGGCCCGAGGTCGCTGGTGCCCGCGGGCTGGCTGGGGGGGTCGTCGGCCTCCAGGACCCCGAGGAGGCGCCGTAACTCGCCCATCGCTTGCTTGCCGGTGGTTTCGATGTGCGCGAGGGACTGGGTGACCTGGGCGAAGTTGGTGTCGGCGATGCGGGCGGCCCCGGCGGCTTGCAGGACGATCACGGTCACCGAGTGGGAGACGATGTCGTGCAGCTCCCGGGCGATTCTCCGGCGCTCCGCG
>JBOHFT010000388.1:0-1926 GCA_050699815.1 Pseudonocardiaceae bacterium
ACACCGAAGAGTGAACTGCCCTGGGTTTGGTGGAGGCTTCGGCGCTTTGGACTGCGGGCACCGGGATGGTCCCGACTGGGCCCAGTATGCCCGACCGAAGCGTCGGCGGGAAGCCCCGTTTCCCGACGGGTCGGTCAGGTGGTCATCCGTCCTGGCCGAGCAGCTCGTTGACGGCGACGGCCTCGCCGCAGCATGGCGAGAGGCCTCCCAGTCCGACGCGGCGCATGAAGGTCCCGCACGTCTCACAGCGCTGGATTCCGAGTTCCCGGGTGCCGCAGCCGTCGCACTCATAGACCGTGACCGGTCGCCGGGGCTGAGCCGTCGGGACGACGACGGCGGTCTTGCCGGCGTCCCGACGTCGTCGGTAGGCCGCAGCTCGGCACGCGTCGCCACAGTACTTCTGGCGGCCGAGCGGCGTGAAGGGCTGTTGGCACACAGGGCAGTTCATCGTGACGCCATCGTGACACGACGGGGAACCGTGCTCGGGCCGAGGTCGCCGGCACCGTCGTTGAACTCGACCCTCATCGCCACGTCGTCAACATCGGTTGACCGCTCATGAAGAGTTGCCCTCCCAGTAGGCGGCCTCGAACTCGGCCGGCGGAATCCGGCCCAGTGCCGAATGAAGCCGCCGCTTGTTGTAGAACTCCACCCAGGTGGCGGTGGCGATCTCGAGATCGGCGACCTCGCGCCACGGACCCCGAGGGATGGTGCACTCGGTTTTGTACAGGCCGTTGACGCTCTCGGCCAGGGCGTTGTCGTAGCTGTCGCCAACCGAGCCCACCGACGGTGCCACGCCGGCCTTCTCCAGCCGCTCGCTGTAGACGATGGACAGATACTGCACACCCCGATCGGAGTGGTGGATGAGGTCGTCGAGGCACTGGCCCCGGCGGGCCCAGATGGCCATCTCCAAGGCGTCGAGGGCCAGGGTGGCGGCCAGGGTCACCCCGACCCGCCAGCCGACGATGCAGCGGCTGAACACGTCGGTGACCAAGGCGGTGTAGGCGAAGCCGGCCCAGGTCCACACGTAGGTGATGTCGGCGACCCAAAGACGGTTCGGTGCGGGAGCCCAGAAGACGCGTTTGACCAGGTCGGCAGGGCGATCGGCCTCAGCCCCGGGGATGGTGGTGCGGGTGCGGTGGCCTCCCCGCACTGCTCCCCGCAGGCCGAGAACGCCCATCAGCCGGGCCACCCGGTCGCGGCCCACGTCGATGTCCTCCCGCCCCAGCTGCCACCACAGCTTCTCCGCCCCATAGACATCGTGGTGCTCCTTGTGGACCCGGGCGATGTGAACCTTGAGCACCTCGTCGTCGAGGGCGCGCTGGCTGGGCGGCCGGGAGACGGCTGCGTAGTAGGTGGAGGGGGCGAACTGCAACACCTCGCAGATCGGCTCGACCCCGAACCTGTCCTGGTGGGCGCCGATGAAGGCGACTACCTCGTGTACCGGCGGTCGAGCTCCGCCCCGAAGAAAGCCGCTGCCGCCCGCAGGATCTCATTCGCCCGTCGCAGCTCCTTGACCTCCCGTCGTAGCTCGTCGACCTCGGCCTGGTCGGCTGTCGTCGTGCCCGGGCGGGCGCCGGCGTCGACCTCGGCCTGGCGGACCCACGTGCGCAGGGACTCAACACCCACATCGAGCTGGCGGGCGACACGGGTGATCACCCCATGGTCGGCCGGGTCCTGGCGGCGCAGCTCGTGGACCATCCGCACCCCTCGGTCACGGATCTCGGTTGGGTAACGCCGCTGGGCGGGGTGGTGGTTCTTGGTTGACGGCATGGCTCTTTCCTCTCCAAGCGAAAGAGTCTCCACTTTTTCCAGGGCGGTTCAACCCCCGAGCTGAGCGACACCGCGGTCAGGTCTAGGAAGGCCGAGAAGGCGTAGCGGAAACTCCTTCGACGCTCCTCGGCCACGGAGTGCAGCGTGGCGACGGGC
>JBOHFT010000389.1:0-1912 GCA_050699815.1 Pseudonocardiaceae bacterium
GGAGACACCCGCGCAGGAGACACCCGCGCAGGAGACACCCGCGCAGGAGACACCCGCGCAGGAGACACCCGCGCAGGTGGGACGGGCTGGGCGTGTCCCGCCTGGCGGACTGCGGTTGCCCGCCTGTGTGCGGATCGCCACCGGTGTGCACCGTTCGCGTTATGCCGGTGCGATGCTGGTGCACCCCTACCTGCACATGGTCGGTGCCGAGTCGATCCTGGCGGGCATGACCGGGGGTCCGGCGCGGCGCTACGACGACCTGGCGGTACTGACCACGGCCACGTTCGGGTTCGCGTTGGGCATCGACACCGTCGAAGGGGTCAAGCACCTGTCCCGGGCCGAGGCCGGCGCCGCGCTCGGGCTGGCCCGGATCCCGGAACTGGCCACCCTGCGGGCCCGCCTGGGTGCCCTGGCCGACGGCGGGGACCCGCTGGGGCTGCAACGCGCCTTCGCCGCCGCGATGCTGCGCACCGATCCCGCCGACGCGCCGGTGTACTTCGTCGATGACCACTTCGTCCCCTACGCCGGGGCCCGCCCGGTCGCCAAGGGGTGGAACACCAAACGCCGCCACGCCGAACCCGGCCGTGATGACACCCTGCTCGTCGACGCCCGCGGCCGGGCCGTGGTCTTCGACAGCAGCGAGCCCACCGCCCTGTCCACCACCCTGCCCGGCGTGCTGGCCCAACTGCGCCGGGTGCTCGGCCCGAACGCGCCTATCACGCTGGCCTTCGACCGTGGCGGGGCCCAACCGGTGACCTTCCGGGCCTGCCGCGACGCCGGCGCGCACTGGCTGACCTACCGGCGCGCCCCCCTGGCCGCCACCACCGCCACCCCGGCCCAGTACCCGATCACCCGCGGCGACAAGGTGGTCACGGTCACCCTCGCCGATGAGACCGTGCAGATCACCGGTTACGGCAGCGCCCGCCAACTGTCCCTCTACGAACACGACACACTCGTCCTGCAGGTCCTCACCAGCGACACCACCGCCTCCGCACCGGACCTGCTGTGGTGGCTGCGGGCCCGCTGGCGGATCGAGAACTTCTTCAAATACGCCGCCGAGCACAACGGCATCGACTCCCTCGCCGACTACGTCATGGACATCGCCCCGGACGACCGCAAGGTGCCCAACCCCGCCCGCGCCGCCGCCCGCAAGACCCTCACCGACGCCCAGAGCAGCCTCGCGGGCGCCGAACGCGCCCTGGCCCAACTGCTGTCCGGACCCGCCGCGGTGAGCCAGACCAACGCCGCCCTGCCCGCCGCCCACGCCGACATCACCGCCGCGACCGCCGCCGTGACCGCCGCCAAGACCGCACTCAAACCCATCCCGGCCAAGATCGCGATCACCGACCTCGACCCCGACGCGCGACGCGCCCACCCCCGACTGCAACGCCGCGGCCTGCAGATGGTGCTGCGCCTACTCGCCTACAACGCCGAGGCCTGGCTCGCCGAACACTTCAACACCTACCTCAACGACGGCGACGAACACCGCGCCATCCTGCGCCACCTGCTCCACCTCGGCGGCCACATCACCTACACCCCCGACACCATCACCATCACCCTCGACCGCCCCGACACCCCACGCGTGGCCCGCGCCCTCACCCTGCTCACCGAAGAACTCAACACCAAGGCCGCGACCATGCCCGGCGACCACCGCCCCCTGACCTACCACATCAGCGCCACCCCATGACCCGGCCAGGGCAAGCCACCCGCGACGACACACAAGACACCCCCACGATCTTCAACAGTCACCGCAGGCGAACTTCCGGAGGTCTGAGACTGGTAGCGCGTAGCTGTTCAGCTCGGGGTGAGGGCTGGTGGTAGCCACGCGCCGGTGGTGAAGAGTCGTTGGAGGGCGTCGAGTTTGTCGATGCCCCATTTGGTGGCGGTGTCGAGGTAGGACGCCACGATGGCG
>JBOHFT010000390.1:0-1894 GCA_050699815.1 Pseudonocardiaceae bacterium
CCCCACTCACGGGTCAGAACAGGGCGCGGGCCAATGCCCGGCGCGCCGGGGTGACCCGGGGGTCGTCGGGACCGAAGAGCTCGAACAGCTCGACCAGGTGCGCCCGGACCCGATCACGGTCGTCGCCGGTCAGCCGCCGGACCGCCCCGACCAGCCGCTCGAACGCCCGCTCCGGCTGCTGGCCGGCCACCTCGACGTCGGCTGCGGCGAGTTGCGCATCGACGTCGTGCGGCGCGGCGTCGGCCCTGGTCACCGCGGACGGGTCGGCTGATTCAGCACGGGCCAGGAAGCGGACCTGAGCCAGCGCCAACCGGGCCTGCTCGTTGGCCGGCTCGGCATCCAGGATCCGCTGGTAGGCCACCTCGGCGGCGGGGTAGTCTCCGGCCACCACGGCGGCTTCGGCGGCAGTGAAGCGCGGGTCGCCGGGCTCGTCGGCAGCAGGCATTGCGGCACCGTCGCCCGGTGCGCCCTGCTCAGCGGCCCGGATGCCGGGTAGCCGATCGCGCAGCGCGTCGAGGATCGAGGTGATCCACTGCTGCACCTTCGGCTCGGGCTGGGCACCGGAGAACGCGTCGACCGGCTGGCCGCCGGCGATGGCGATGACGGTGGGGAGGGACTGGATGCCGAACGTCTGGGCAATCCGCGGGTTGGCGTCGACATCAATCTTGGCCAGCACCCACGCGCCGCGGGCTGCCTCGGCGAGCCGTTCGAGCACCGGGGACAGCTGCTTGCACGGACCGCACCACGTCGCCCACAGGTCGACCACCACGGGCACCTGCATCGAGCGGTCGACGACATCGGCCTGGAAGCTCTGCTCGGTGACGTCGAGGACCCTGGCGCTGCTCCCCTGGCTCGGCGGGGCAGCACTCGGGACCTGGGACCGGCCTGCCGAGTCGGCCCGCGCCTTGAGCGCGGACAAGTCGATGGCGCCGGAAATGGCTGCAGATATAGCAGCGGTCTTCTGCGGGCTGGGCCTGCTCACGCCCCCCATCCTGGCATGGATCCGCCGAGCGGCCTCGGCGGGAGGTCAGGCCGGGTCAGAATCCGACCGGCTCGCGGTATTCGCCCCACTGCTGCCTGAGCGCCCCGCAGATCTCGCCCAGGGTGGCCTCGGCCCGGGCCGCGTCGAGCATCGGCGCGATGAGGTTGCCGCCGCCGCGGGCCACCGCCACCATGGCCGCCAGGGCACGGTCGACGATGGCACTATCGCGCTGTGCGCGGCGCTGGGCCAGCACCCGGTTCTGCTCACGTTCCACGTCATGGCTGATCCGGAGGATCTCCAGCTCGTCGGTGACCGATTCGGTCAGCGTGTTCACCCCGACGATTTTCTTGTCGCGCTTCTCCAGCGCCTGCTGGTAGCTAAACGCCGCGTCGGCGATCTCCCCGGTGAACCAGCCGTCCTCGATGCCGCGCAGGATCCCCGACGTCATCTCGCCGATCGGGTGCCGGCCCGACGGCACCGCAGCCGCGGCCATGCCCCTGATCCGGCCGAAGATCCGCTCGGCGTCGGCCTCGATCCGGTCGGTCAGCGCCTCGACGTACCAGGAGCCACCCAGCGGGTCGACCACATTGGCCACCCCGGACTCCTCCATGATCACCTGCTGGGTGCGCAGGGCGATCTCCGCGGCCCGCTCGCTGGGCAGCGCCAGGGTCTCGTCCAGCGCGTTGGTGTGCATCGAGTTGGTGCCGCCCAGCACGCCTGCGAGCGCCTCGATCGCGGTGCGCACCACGTTGTTGTAGGGCTGCTGCGCGGTGAGCGAGACCCCCGCGGTCTGGGTGTGAAAGCGCATCCACAGCGCCTTGTCGCTGGTCGCGCCGTAGCCGTCGCGCATCCAGCGGGCCCAGATCCGCCGGGCGGCGCGGAACTTGGCGATCTCTTCGAAGAAGTCCACGT
>JBOHFT010000391.1:0-1856 GCA_050699815.1 Pseudonocardiaceae bacterium
CGACTGAATGTTCCGGTGTAGCCAGGCCGAGGTTGTCCCGAGGCTTGTTGAAGTGAGGTGGCGGTCCCCCGCCTGAGACCTGCCGGCTGGTAGGTATCGGGCGTCCGCCAAGACAACCGAAGGAAGGGGACCACCACCGTGGACAAGACCGTACCCACCCTGCGCGCCGTCGATGACGATGAGGCGCCCGAGATGCCAGCCGAGCTGCGAGTCGCCCTGGCCGACATCACCAACCTGGCCCGGGAGGGCCTGCTGGCCATGAGCGTGGGCGTCGGCCTGGCGGTCATGGCCGAGATGATGGAGGCCGAGCTGACCGAGCTGGTCGGCCCCAAGCACGCCAAGATCGCCGACCGGTCCGCCAGCCGCCACGCCTCGGCCCCGGGGTCGGTGGCCCTCGGAGGCCGACGGGTGGCGATGCGCCGGCCCCGGGCCCGCACCACCGAGGGCACCGAGGTGGCGCTGGGGACCTACGCCACCTTCGCCTCCGACGACCTGCTCACCCGGGTGGTGCTGGAGCGGATGCTGGCCGGGGTGGCCACCCGCCGCCACCGGGCGGTGGCCGAACCGGTGGGCGCCGCCGTCGAGGCGAAGGCGCGGTCGACCTCCCGCAGCTCGGTGTCACGCCGGTTCAAGGCGGCCACGACCGCCGCCCTGGAGGAGCTGATGGCCCGGGACCTCACCGATCTCTCCGTCGCCGCCATGATGATCGACGGGGTCAACTTCGCCGATGCCTGCTGCGTGGTGGCCCTGGCCATCTGCACCGACGGGACCAAGGTACCCGTCGGGCTGTGGCTGGGCGACACCGAGAACAAGACCGTCGTCACCAACCTGCTCGCCGACCTGGCGTCACGAGGCCTTGACGCCTCGGGCGGGCTGCTCTTCGTCCTCGACGGCTCAAAGGCGCTGGCCGCGGGGGTCAGGAAGGTGTTCGGGGAGGCGGCCCTCGTGCAACGATGCACCTTGCACAAGCGGCGCAACGTGACCGACCACCTGCCCAAGGACCAGCGGGGGTTCATCGACGCCAAGCTGGCCAAGGCCTTCGCCAACCGTGACCCCGTCGCCGGCCTGGCGGCGGCCAAGGAGCTGGCCAAGGCCATCGAGGACCGCTGGCCCGACGCCGCCGCCAGCCTCCGGGAGGGCCTGGACGAGATGTTCACCGTCCGGCGCATGGGCCTGTCCGACGCCCTGGCCCGCACCCTGACCAACACCAACGCCATCGAGTCCATGATCTCGGTCACCCGCTCGACGAGCCGCAACGTCAAGCGGTGGCGCGACGGCAAGATGGTCAAGCGCTGGGCCGCCGCCGGCATGCTCAACGCCGAGCGCAGCTTCCGGCGGGTGAAGGGCTGCAAGGACATGCCCGTCCTCGTCGACGCCCTCGCCCGTCACGCCGGCGCCACCACCGAAGCCGCCCCGGCGCGTTCGGCCTGATGGACATGCGTCAAGGGGCCTTGACGGGTTTCCGCTGCCACCACGCCGGTGACACCGTCCTGCGCCCGCACTGCGAGGGCTTCGCCACCGTGGCCTACGGGCGCGTCGCCCTGTGCGACAACTGCGACCGGATGCGCTCGGCCGTGGGCCGTGAACATGCCGCCCGCAGGCTGCCCGGTGCCGACCTCGACCGCCTCGCCCAGGCCGTCGAGAGCCTCAGGCAGGCAGAGCGGGCTCTGGCTGGGGCCGTGCGCTCGGCCCGCGACGGGGGTGCGTCATGGGGCCAGATCGGCGACATCGTCGGCACCACCCGTCAGGCTGCACACCAACGATGGTCGCCAGGCGAAGGGCCAACGAGATAGTTTGAAACCCAGGCCGTCACCGAACTTCAACAACGATCGTGACATCGTCACGCGCCACCCATC
>JBOHFT010000392.1:0-1856 GCA_050699815.1 Pseudonocardiaceae bacterium
GGACGGCACGGCCGCCGCCAGGGTGAAGTCGCGGTCGGCGAACCAGTTGTCCTCGATCATGGCCAGCACGATCGATGTCACCCCCACCTTCAAGAAGGTGGCCACCTCGGCCAGGTTGGCGTCGCCGACGATGACGTGGAGCCGGCGGTACTTCTGGGCGTCGGCATGGGGCTCGTCGCGGGTGTTGACGATCGGACGCTTGATGGTCGTCTCGAGGCCCACCTCCTCCTCGAAGAAGTCGGCCCGCTGGGTGAGCTGGAACTCCACCTTGAGATCGCCGGTCGACGCCTCGGTGCCCACCTTGCCGGCGCCGGTGTAGATGCCCCGAGTGACGAAATGCGGCATCACGTGCTGGACGAGCTTGGCGAAGGGTACCTGGCGGTCAACCAGATAGTTCTCGTGGGTGCCGTAGGAGTTTCCCTTGCGGTCGGAGTTGTTCTTGTAGATGACGATGTCCTGACCGGCGGGCAGCTGCCGCCCGGCTGCCGCCATCGAGGAGATCAGGATCTGCTCCCCGGCCCTGTCGAAGCGCACGCACTCCAGCGCATCGAGGCATTCGGGGGTCGAGAACTCGGGATGGGCGTGGTCGACGTAGTAGCGGGCGCCGTTGGTCAGCACGGCGTTGACCAGGTGCGTCTCGACCTCGGGAGTCCCCGCGCCTTCGCGGGCGAACCCACGGGCGTCGTTGCCCGGCGACTCGTCCTCGAAGTCCCAACCGACCTTGCGCTGGAGGTCGTTCACGTAGGCGTTGATGAGGACCGACGAGGCGGCGATGGGGTTCTTTTCACCCATGCCGCGCTGATCGATGCCGTACTCGGTCTCGATCCCGCAGACCTTGGGGATGGCCATCGGTTCGACCCTACCGTTCCTGACTCTGTCTCATCTGTCACATCCGACGAGAACCGAAGCAGGAGCCTCCTCCACCGAGGCGGTGCCGGTCTTGCCCGGTTGCCCGGCGCCGGCTTCACGCGGTGGGACCGTCCCGGTGCGTGCGTTTCGCGTCTCCGGGCCACTCCCGGCGACGGTGGAGATGCCAGCGGCCAGCGCCGCCAGGTTGCGGGCTGCATTGAGGTCGCGGTCTGCGACCAGGCCGCACTCACAGCGGTAGGTGCGCTCGGCCAGGGACAGGCTTGGCTTTCGCCGCCCGCAGGCCGAGCACGTCTTGGACGGCGGGTACCACCGGTCGGCCACCACCAGGGTGGAGCCGTACCAGGTGCACTTGTAGGCGAGCTGGCGGCGCAGCTCGGCCACCGCCGCGTCGAGGACGGCCCGGTTGAGGCCGGCTTTGGCCGCCGCCCGGTTGGCCAAGTACGCGCCAGGCCGGTCGGGATCGACGACGGGCCTGGGCCGCCGTGTCATGCCCGCCACGTTGAGGTCCTCGACCACGACGGTTCCGTAGGTGGTGGCGAGGCGAGTGGTCAGCTTGTGCAGGCCGTCGGCCCGCAGGTCGGCCACCTTGGCGTGGCAGCGGGCGATCCTCGCCTTGGTCCCAGTACGGCGCCGCGAGCCTTTGTGCTGGCGGGCCAGCTGCTCCTGGAGCCGGGCCACGCGCCGGGCGTAGCGGGACAGCGGCCGGGGGTTGGGGACCATCTCGCCGGTCGACAGCACGGCCAGGTTGCCCACGCCGACGTCGACGCCCACGATCGAGGCGGCATCGGCGGGGACGGCCGCCGCCCGCTCCGCCTCCACCCCGAACGACACCTACCAGCGGCCGCCCCGCGTCGACACCGTGGCCCGGCGGATGCGGGCGCTGCCGGCGTCGAGGCGTCGGGCGAGGGAGGTGGTGGCCTCCTTGGTGCGGATCACCCCGATGCGGGGCAGCCGGACGTGGTGCTCGTCGACCACGGCGATGGCCC
>JBOHFT010000393.1:0-1854 GCA_050699815.1 Pseudonocardiaceae bacterium
GACTCGATCCGCCCGATCCCGGCCAGCACCGACCACGACAGGTGGCAGCCCGGCCGGGTTGCCACCAACGTCCGCTCGGCGGACTGGTACGCGCTGAGCACCACACCCGGGATCCCCAGCGGCCCGTCCGGCAGGCCCGACGGGGTGACAAGCCCCGGCGGCTCAGCTGCGCTGGAATCACCCGGCACCCCGTCGCCCGGCACCCCGTCACCTGGCACCCCGTCACCTGGCACCCCGTCACCTGGCACCCCGTCACCTGGCACCCCGGTTGTCGGCACCTCGGTGGCCGGCAGCCCGCCGTCGGGCAAGGGGTCGCCGGGAAGCGCCCCGGTGATCCCGAGCCCGGCCGGGTCGTCGAGGGAACGGCCGGCGGGGGGAGGATCAGCGGGCCGCCCATCGGCAATGAGCCCAGGGATACCCAGCAGCATGGCCGGGGCTCCCACGCTGAGCAGGCCGCAGACCACCGCCACGATGAGGCGGGTGCGGGGGCCAGGCAGCGCCAGCCGCAGTCCACGCTGGTGATCCTGCGGAGCGCGATAGGCCATGCGGTGGTCCTCCCAATCCTGCTTGGCTGCGGATCAGCCGAAGCGGCCGTTGACGTAGTCGGACGTGCGCGTGTCCTCCGGCGAGCCGAAGATCTTCTCGGTCGGCCCGGTCTCGACGATCACACCCGGCGTGCCCTGCTCGGCGAGGAAGAACGCGCTCTGCTGGGAGACCCGGGCTGCCTGCTGCATGTTGTGGGTGACGATCACGATGGTCACCTCGTGCGCGAGCTCGGCGATCGTCTGCTCGATCCGCCGGGTCGAGGTGGGGTCCAGCGCCGAACAGGGCTCGTCCATGAGCAGCACCCGGGGGCGCACCGCCAGCGACCGCGCGATGCACAACCGCTGCTGCTGGCCTCCCGACAGCGCGCCCCCGGGCTGGCGCAGCCGGTCCTTCACCTCATTCCACAACCCGGCCTTGGTCAGGCACTCCTCGATGAGGTCGTCGCGGTCCTCCTGGGATATCCGGATACCGGTGAGCTTCAGCCCGGCCGTCACGTTGTCGACGATGGACATCGCCGGAAACGGGTTGGGCTTCTGGAAGACCATCCCGATCGCCCGCCGGGCATCGGTGAGCTTCCAGCGCGTGTCGTAGATGTCCGAGCCCGACAGCAGCACCTCACCGGCGAGGGCGGCGGTCGGGATCAGCTCGTGCATCCGGTTGAGGATCCGCAGGAAGGTCGACTTGCCGCAGCCCGACGGCCCGATCAGCGCGGTCACCGACCCGGCCGGCATGAACAGCGACACCCGGTCGAGCACCTTGCGCTCACCGAACCACGCCGAGACCGATCGCGCCTCCAGCGCGGCCAGCTCGGCGTTGCCCCGCACGGCCGGCAGTAATGCAGTGGGCATGCCCGTGGTCATGACGTCGGCACTCCTCAATTCCACGTCGTCGAATCTCTGGTGGGCGCCGCGTCGGCCAGCGGCATCTTGGGGCGCTCGACACACTGCCCCGGACAGCTCGTCCGCCCGGTGCCGTGCCCCGGGGCGACGCTGCCTCCCGAAGGTGAATAAGAGAAGTCCAGAAGCCGACGCTCGGATTGCCACCAACCCCACAAGGGGCAGCTACTTGCCGTGACTGATCAAGTATTATTTGCACCTAATATGTATAACAGAACTCCCGATTGAGGTCTTAAATCTACAGATGGTGTTCGACTGAATCGTGTATCACCCGAATCTTCGTCCTCGATCGAGCGTTGGCCACCGGACCGCTGGAATGCGTATCCGAGGCTGGCACGAGACGAGTCCCGCCAGCCGATCGTCCACCAGGCCGCTCCCCCAACCCGACAGCCGTGAGCGGGAGCCGGTGCCC
>JBOHFT010000394.1:0-1842 GCA_050699815.1 Pseudonocardiaceae bacterium
ATTCAGCGGGCTGAGCGGGGTTATTGGGGCTCCGGTAGCCCCGCTCAGCCCGCTGAATGCGTACGGTGGCTGGGGAAGTTCACGACAGATGGGAGAGTGGTGTGGCTGGGTTCGTGCAGATTGTCGAGTTCACGACGTCGCGGATTGACGAGATCGAGACTCTCGTCAAGGAGAGGCGGCCCCAGATGGAGGCCGGCGGCACGGCGGGACGGGTCACGCTCACCGCCGACCGGGACCGCCCCGGCTACTACCTCACCATCATCGAGTTCGAGTCGTACGAAGCAGCGATGGCGCACTCCAACCGGCCAGAGACCAGCGAGTTCGCCGCTGAAATGGCCAAGCTGTGCGACGGCCCGGCGAAGTTCTACAACCTGAATGTGTGGCGGACCGGGTAGTCACGGTTCGAAGGGTCACGGCGTGGCGGGTAACCCCGCCCGGCCCGGACGGCGGCCCGCAGCAGCAGCGCGGCATAACCGAGCAGCGCGGCGTCCTGCACCAGCACCCACCAGCGCAGCGGCTGGGCCAGGTACACGCCGAAGCAGCCGCAGTTGGCCAGCACCAGGCCCCGGGCGAAGGCCTGCGCGGCCAGCGCGCTCCACATCACGGAGGTGGCGGCGAACACCACCGCCGGGACGAGCGGCCGGCGGCCCGGGGCGACCAGCAGCCATCCCCCGCTGACCAGCTCACCGGCCAGCAGCGCCACCGCGAGCACCCAGGCGCCGCCAAGCTGGAAGGTCTCCAGCACCCCGACGAACCCGGGCAGGTCAGCGAGCTGGAAGGCGGCCATCGCGGTGAACAGCCCGCCCAGCACGCGGTGCAGGATCGCCCGCCGGCCGCGGATCACCGGCCGGTCCGCCAATCCCGTCGAAGCTGACGTCACCCACCCATGATGTCCGGGCGCAACGGCCGCCGGGGTGACGGATCGGTGATGCCGGGTCCGCCAGGCCGTCATGCAGTACGGTCGGACAGCACATGGCTGATCACGGCGTGTTCTGGTCGTCATGGAGACGGAGGGGCCGGTGCGTACGGGGCAATTGCTCGCCGGCCGGTACCGGCTGGAGGAGCAGGTCGGTGCCGGGGGCATGGGCGTGGTCTGGCGGGCCGTCGACGAGGAACTGGATCGGGTAGTCGCGGTCAAGCGAGCCACCCGACCGGCCGGCTCCGACAGCGAACGCGTGCATCGGCGAATGCGGCGCGAGGCCCAGATCGCGGCTGGGCTGCACCACCCGCATGTCGTCGCCTTCATCGATGAGGTGGTCGAGGGGCCCGAGCGGTGGCTCGTCATGGAGTATGTGCCGTCGCAGAGCCTGGCGCAGATCCTCGACCGCGGCCCGCTGCTCCCCCAGCAGGTGACGCACCTCGGCGTGCAGATCGCCAGCGCGCTGGAGGCGGTGCACGCCCACGGCATCGTGCACCGCGACGTCAAACCGGGCAACGTGCTGGTCACCGACACCGGGACCGCGAAGCTGACCGACTTCGGGATCTCGCGCCCCATCTTCGGCGACGTCACGGTGACCGATTCCGGCGTGATCGGCGGGACGGTGGCCTTCCTCGCCTCCGAGGTCGCCGACGGGCAGGAGCCCAGCCCGGCATCAGATGTCTTCGCGCTCGGGGCCACCTTGTTCGCCGCGGTCGAGGGCGTCCCCCCGTTCGGCACCGCCGACAACCCCCTGCTGGTGCTGCGCCGGGCCGCGGCGGGTGATCTGCTGCCGTTCCGGCGGGCCGGGCCGCTCGCCCCGGTGCTGTCCGCGTTGCTGCAGCCCGACCCGGCGCAGCGGCCCGACGCGGCGCGGGCCCGGCAGCTGCTCCAGGAACTCGCCACCGACGGCGAAGGGCCGTGGC
>JBOHFT010000395.1:0-1830 GCA_050699815.1 Pseudonocardiaceae bacterium
GACACACGGTGCATGGCAGGACGACACACGGTGCATGGCAGGACGACACACGGTGCATGGCAGGACGACACACGGTGCATGGCAGGACGACACACGGTGCATGGCAGGACGACACACGGTGCATGGCAGGACGACACGCCGGGCGTCGGGTCAGCTCGGGTCGGTGAAGTCGCCCGCGGCGCGGCGCACCTGGGTGAGTAGCGCGGTCAGCTGTGTGAGGTGCTCGGCGTTGAGCCCGACGAGGCCGAAGTCGATGTCGGTCAGCGCCACGGTGGCCGCCTTCTGGCGCTGCCGGCCCGCTTCGGTGATCGTGACCAGGGTGGTGCGCCGATCGGTGGGGTGGCCGCTGCGCTCGACCAGCCGGTCGGCCTGGAGCCGGTCCACGATATTGGTCACGCTGGTCGGGTGCAGCTGCAGCCGCTGGCCCATCACCTTCATCGGCAGGCTGCCCCGGCGGGAGAACACCAGCAGCACCAATGCCTCGTACCGGGCGAAGGTCAGACCGTGCGGGCGCAGCGCCGCATCCACCGCGGACTGCAGGATCTGCTGCACGCGCATGATGTTGGTGACCGCGGCCATCGTCCCGGAGGGCCCGATGCGGTCCTGCCACAGCTGCGCAGCCCGATCGATCGGATCAAACGCCAGCGGATGATGCGATGCCATAAGTGCACCGTAGCCGCACAGGGACCCCCCTGAGCGCAATCTGGATGCAGACTGTACAAAAGCGGTCCTGTGAGGCGCGTTCTGCATCCAGACTGCGGTGCTGGGCTGGTGGGAATTAGTGGGGCGTCCTACTATCGGAGGTCGGACGATCCTGCATGAGAGGGCTTGCATGACTTCCTACGATGATCGGTACGCGGATCCGCGGGCTGGCCGGGAACGCTGGCGGCGCCGCTACGCCGAGGCGGAGGCTGCCGGGCGGATCCGGGACGCGGACTTCACCACGCTGTCCGGGGTCGAGGTCGACGCGGTGTATGGGCCGGGCAAGGGCGACGCCGCCGAGGGCTTCGAGCGGATCGGCTGGCCAGGGGAGTATCCCTTCACCCGCGGCATTCATACCACCGGCTACCGGGGGCGGACCTGGACGATCCGCCAGTTCGCCGGGTTCGGCAACGCCGCCCAGACCAACCAGCGCTACCGGCAGATCCTGCGCAACGGCGGGGGCGGGCTGTCAGTGGCCTTCGACATGCCCACCCTGATGGGCCGTGACTCCGACGATCCGCGCAGCCTGGGCGAGGTCGGGCACTGCGGCGTGGCGATCGACAGCGCCGCGGATCTGGACGTCCTGTTCGGTGGCATCCCGCTGGAGCAGGTCACCACGTCGATGACGATCTCCGGTCCGGCAGTGCCGATGTTCTGCATGTACCTCGTCGCCGCGGAAAGACAGGGCGCGGATATCACCAAGCTCAACGGCACTTTGCAGACCGACATCTTCAAGGAGTACACCGCGCAGAAGGAGTGGCTGTTCCCCCCGGAACCGCACCTGCGGCTCATCGGGGACCTGATGGAGTACTGCACACACCAGATCCCGGCCTACAAGCCGCTGTCGATCTCCGGTTACCACATCAGGGAAGCCGGCGCGACGGCCGCGCAGGAGCTGGCGTTCACCCTGGCCGACGGCTTCGGGTACGTGGAGCTGGGCCGCTCCCGCGGGCTTGACGTCGACCGTTTCGCCAGCGGCCTGACCTTCTTCTTCGACGCGCACGTGGACTTCTTCGAAGAGATCGCCAAGTTCCGCGCCGCCCGGCGGATCTGGGCCCGCTGGATGCGCGACGGCTACGGCGCGACCAGCGACAAGGCGCTGTGGATGCGCTTTCACACCCAGACCGC
>JBOHFT010000396.1:0-1817 GCA_050699815.1 Pseudonocardiaceae bacterium
GGGTGCCGGCGGTGCTCCCGCCCAGCGCCGTCGACACCGACTGCCCGATCTGCGCCTCGGTGAGCCCGGCCTGCGCGGCCCGCTGCCGGTCGACCGCGACCGCGACGACGGGCTGCGCGGCGGCGAGGTTGTTGCGCACCTCGGTGGCGCCCGGGACCGAGGCGACGGCCCGGTGCACCTGATCGGCGGCCCGCGCGAGCACCGCCGGGTCCTCGGCGCGCACCACGACCAGCAGCTGGTCGCCGCCGCCCCGCCCGGACTGCACGGTCAGCGTGCCCACCTGGTCGGGCCCGCCCAGCGCGCCGAGGCGGGCCCGCAGGTCACCGGACACCGCGGTGGCGTCCGCGCCGGGGTCGAGCGTGACGGAGAACCGCGTGGCGCCACCGGCCGGGCCGGGCGGGCCGAAGCCCGACGCACCCGCCGGCGACCCGACGGTGACCTGGTAGCTCGCCACCGATGGGGTCCCGGCCAGCACACCCTCGACCCGCTTCGCCGCGGCGTCGGTCTGCGGCAGCCCGGTGCCCGGCGGAAGCTCCTGGCTCACCGACAGGGTGTCGCCGCCCGCGTCGCCGAGGAAGTTCGTGCGCAGCTGGGGCGCCAGCGCCAGGGTGCCGGCCAGGATCGCCACCGCGGCCACCAGCGACACCACCGGCCGGCCCAGCGCCGCCGTCAGCACCGGCAGGTAGCCGCGCTGCAGCCAGGTGCGCTCGGGCAGGGTCTCCGGGCTGCCCAGCACTCTCGGGCTGCCCAGGACTCTCGGGCTGCCCAGGACTCTCGGGCTGCCCAGGACTCTCGGACTGCGCAGCACCGCCGAGGCCAGCACCGGGACCACGGTCAGCGACACCAGCAGCGACGCGAGCAGCGCCGCGGTCACGGTGACCGCGAAAGGCCGGAACAGCTCGCCGACCTGCCCGCCGACGAGCCCGATCGGCGCGAACACGGCCACCGTCGTCACCGTCGACGCGGTGATGGCGCCGGCCACCTCGCCGACGGCGGTGACGATCACGGCGGGCCGCGGGCCGCCGACGCCGATGTGCCGCGTGATGTTCTCGATGACGACGATCGAGTCGTCGACGACCCGGCCGGTCGCCACCGTGAGCGCGCCCAGGGTGAGGATGTTGAGCGTGTAGCCGCCCAGGTTGAGCACGATCATCGCGAGGAGCACCGACAGCGGGACCGACACCGCCGTCACCAGGGTCGCCCGGACCGACAGCAGGAAACCGAGGATCACCAGCACGGCGAAGGCCAGCCCGAGCAGGCCCTCGGTGGTGAGGTTGTCGACCGACTGCTGGATGAACGGCGCCTGGTCGAACACCACCGTGGCCTGGGCGTTGCGGGCGCTGCCGCCGAGCAGCTCGATGATCCGCGGCAGCGCGCGGCGGACCTCGTCGGACACCGCGACGGTGTTGGCCTGCTCCTGCTTGGTCACCTCAATGCCGATGCTGGGCGCACCGTTGATCCGGGTGTAGCCGGTGCGGCTGGCGGGCTCAGCGGTGATCGTCGCGATGTCGCCGAGCCGCACCGGCGCCGGGCCAGGGTCCCCGGTGGCCTGCGCGGCCCGGCTGGTGGCGCGCAGCTGCACCTTCACCTTCTCCTTCACCGGGCTGGGACTGCTGGTGGGGACCGGGCTGGGACTGCTGGTAGGGACCGGGCTGGGAGTACTGGTGGGAAGCGGCGTCGGGCTGGGCATGCTGCTGGGGACCGGGATTGGCCTCGGCGTGCTGGCGGGGACCGGGCTGGGAGTGCTGAGGGGAGGCCGGGCCGGGCCGGGGGTGCTGGTGGGGGGCCGGGCCGCACCGGAGGTGGCGGTGAGGGGC
>JBOHFT010000397.1:0-1762 GCA_050699815.1 Pseudonocardiaceae bacterium
GGCGGCCACGAGATCCTGAACGCAGACGGCCAAGTTCCTGAACGGTGACGGTCAGCGGAACTGAACGCTGGCGGCCATCGGATCTGCCCGACACGATCTTGACCGTTCCTCGCCCGGTTCCCGGGTGGAGGCCCCCTCCTCGGGTGGACTGTGCGGCGCCAACCGCACACAGCCTCCCGGGGAGGGGACCAGTTGAAGTCTGCTGAGGAGATCATGGAAATTCTAGAAGGATTCGACCTGACCGGGTCGTATCGAGACGCTGCCGAGCTGGCGGGGTGCTCGCCGAACACGGTGATCCGGTATGTGGCCGCGCGTGAGGCTGGAGCGCTGGTGGGGCGGGCGGTGGAGCGCCCGAGTGTGATCGACGTTTTCACGGCGAAGTTGGAGGAGCTGGTCGAGCGGTCTCAAGGCAAGATCCGTGCGGATGTGGCGCACGACAAGATTGTCGCGATGGGGTTTACCGGGTCGGAGCGCACCACCCGCCGGGCGGTCGCACAGATCAAGGCGGCGTGGCGGGCGGGGCGGCGGCGGGTGCACCGGCCCTGGATCACGGAGCCGGGGATGTGGGCACAGTACGACTTCGGGGATGGGCCCCGCGTCGCCGGCGTGCCGACGATCTTGTTCTGTTTCTGGCTGGCCTGGTGCCGGTTCCGGGTGGTGCTCCCGTTGCTGGACAAGACAGCGCCCAGCGTGTACGCCGCGATCGACACCGCGTTGCGTCGCATTGGTGGGGTGCCGACGTATCTGCTGACTGACAACGAGAAAACCGTCACCACCGAGCATGTCGCGGGGGTCCCGGTGCGTAATGCGGCCACGGTGGTCTTCGCCAGGCATTACGGGCTGACGGTGGCGACGTGTGTGCCGGCGGACCCGGCCACCAAGGGCGGCTCGGAGGCGTCGGTGCGGGTCGCGAAGGCCGATCTGGTGCCCACCGAGGCAAACCTGCTGGAGGAGTATGCCTCCTTCGCCGAGCTGGAGGCGGCCTGCGCCGCGTTCTGCGACCAGGTCAACACCCGGGTGCACCGGATCACCCGCCGCGCCCCGGCTGAAATGCTCATCGAGGAACAGCAACGGTTGCATCCGCTGCCCGCGGCGCCGTTCACGGCCGCGTTCGGGGTGATGCGCACGGTGGGGCTCACCACCCCGATGGTCAGCTTCGAGGTCGGGCAGTACTCGGTGCCCCACACCCTGGCCGGGCAGCGGGTGTGGGTGCGCCGCCACGGTGAGCAGGTCGTCATCGTGCATGTCGGCGACGCCGGCCCACTGGAGGTGGCCCGCCACGCCGTGACCACCCCGGGCACCCCCCGCCTGGATGACGCGCACTTCCCCCCGCCCCCACCCGGAGTGCTCTCCCGCACACCGAAGGCGCGCACGGACGCCGAGGCGGCGTTCCTGTCGATCGGCGGCGGTGCGGCGTTGTGGCTGACCGAGGCCGGTGCGACCGGTGCTGCCCGGGTGCGGGCCAAGATGGCCGAGGCCGTGGAGCTGGCCCGGCTGCACCCCAGGGACGTGGTGGACCGGGCGCTGGGTCAGGCCGCCACCGCGGGCCGCTTCGCCGACGGTGACCTCACCGCGATCCTGACCCACCAAGCCCAGGCCACCCCCGGGCCCCTGGGCCAGGCCAGTGAGGGCCACACCCTGGCACAAGGCACCGCGGGCTGGGCTGGCTTCGGCGACACGGAGGTGACATCGTGAACCACCACGACCCCATCCTGGTCAACCCCCCAGGGGCGGACCCCGACCGGCCCGTCGGCGTCGCGGC
>JBOHFT010000398.1:0-1761 GCA_050699815.1 Pseudonocardiaceae bacterium
CTGGTCTCCTACTTCGCCCATGGCTGGGCGGTGTACGGCGTGCGCATCTCCTTGGTGCCGCTGTTCGCCGTCGAGGCCCTGCACCGGTCGGCGGCGCTGGCCGGATTGGCGCTGACGGTTTTCGCGGCCGGCAACGTGATCGTGCTGATGTTCGCCGGCAGACTCACTGACTTTCTCGGCCGCCGCCGGCCGATGCTGGTCGGGCTGGTCGTCTCGGGTGGCGCGACGATCTGGCTCGGCTTCACCGGCGAGGTGCCGGAGTTCCTGGCCGCCAGCCTGATCGCCGGCGCCGGTACCGGGCTGATCACGCCGGCGCAGGGGGCCACGGTGGCCGATGTGATCGGCTCGCAGGCCAAGGGCGGGCCGGTGCTCGCCACGGTCCAGATGGCCGCTGATGTCGGTGCGATCCTCGGTCCGATCGCGACTGGGCTGCTCGCCGACCAGCTGTCCTACACCGCGGCCTTCGTGCTGACCGGCGCCATCTCGCTGCTCGCCGCGGCGGCGTGGCTGCGCTCGCCGGAGACGCGGCCGCCAGGCGACGCCGCGCCCGCGCTGACCCCGGTCAGCGCGCCGACCAGGGTCAGCCGCGGTCTGGGCGGCTGACTAGTCTGATCGGATGCCGCGCCTGCCCCGCCCTGTCCTCGATGGGCTGGGCGTCGTGGCTCGCCTGGGGCTGGCGGCGGTGTTCCTGGTTGCCGGAGCGGTCAAGGTCGTCGACCCAGCCCAGACCCAGATCGCGGTACGGGCCTACGAGATGGTGCCGCCGGACCTGGTCGGGCCGGTCGCGACCGCCCTGCCGCTGGTGGAGCTGGTGCTGGGAACCCTGCTGGTGGCGGGCGCGTTCACCCGGTGGACCGCGTTCGCCTCGGCGGTGCTACTGGTGGTGCTGATGCTCGGGGTGGCCCAGGCGTGGGCCCGCGGGCTGTCTATCGACTGCGGCTGTTTCGGTGGTGGCGGGGCGGTGGCCCAGGGCAGCACGCGCTACCCGCAGGAGCTCGCGCGGGACTTCGGCGCGTTGCTGCTGGCGCTGTGGCTGCTGGTGCGGCCCCGGACGGCGCTGAGCGTCGACGGGTGGATGGGCGCAGGCCAGGGCGCGCTGCGTCTGGATCAGGACACGCAGCATCAGGACACGCAGCATCAGGACACGCAGCGGAGTCGGGCCGGGCACTCGGCGGACTGAGCGGGGAGGGACGTGCCGTGGGTGGCGCCGAACGGGCCGAGGCAAAGCGCAGGCGGCAGGCTGTCCAGGCGGTGACGGCGGCCGGCCGGGGAGGCGGGTCCAACCGGTCGGTGGTGGCCGGGGTCGCCATCGTCGTCGTGCTCGCTGTCGTCGTCGGGATCGGGTTGTTTCTGCAGAACCGCAACAAGCCGGGTGACCTCCCGGCGGTGATCCCCGTCGCTGCGGCCGGGCCAGAGTACCCGGTGGCCGCGCAGGGCGACACCGTGGTGACCGGAAGCCCCCAGACGCTGGTGACCATCGATATCTACGAGGACTTCCTGTGCCCGGCCTGCGGGCGGTTCGAGAAGCTCTACCATCAGCGGCTCGCCCAAGCCGCCGCGGTCGGCGAGGCCAAGGTGGTGTACCACCCGGTCGCCATCCTCGATGCCCTCTCGGTCCCGGCCGGGTACTCCACGCTGGCCGCTGGTGCGACCTTCTGCGCCGCCGAGGCCGGTATCTTCCCTCGGTTTCACGACAGCCTGTTCGCCCTCCAGCCGGCCGAGGGCGGTCCCGGGTGGACCAGCACCCAGCTCCAGCAGCTC
>JBOHFT010000399.1:0-1733 GCA_050699815.1 Pseudonocardiaceae bacterium
GCGATCTACCTGGCGACCGCGCTGCGGCTCGCCGGGCACAGCCCGATCGGGCTGCTGTCCTTCGACGACCGCCAACGCGCCGTCCTCAACCCTGACGATGACATCAGCCTGCTGCCCGACAAGCTGACGTGACACTCCCCTCGGCAGGCGGACATCCACGGCGCTGAGCCCGCAAGCCGACAGGCGCGGCGGTCGCCCGAAAGCGTCGCAACCGGCGGGCGTCACCCTGCCCGCACGCCCCGGCGCAGCCGCCGCCCTTGATGGTGAATGCTGCCCAGTGGTGACAACCGCGTTGTCGGTGCGGTCACCGGTCTTGACGTCGATCTCAAGCGGTCAGCGCAAGCGCACACATACTCCCGTCAATCGATGGTCGTCTGCGCCAACGTTCGTCACTGCCAACAGGAGCAACGGTCAGGTCTGCGCGAGAAGGCTGCCGAGCCAGCCGACGATGAACAGCGTCAGCAGCCAGCCGAGGAGCGTCTGGAAGGTCAACCAGTGCCCCTGCGCCCGGGTCGGTGCCGGGAACTCATCGGGATCGACGAGGTTGACCGCGGGCAGCAGCCGGTCGAGGCTGTACAAGGCGGCCTGCCCCGCCGACCACTCACCCGCTTTGACCGGTCGGAGCCTGGCGACCCCAGCGATCCGACCGCGCCATCGGCGCATGCCGCCTTGTGGTCGCCTCTTGGCGAGTTTGTCGACCTGTAGGGTCTTTCCGGTATGGGCCGGGGCCGGCTGCAGACGCACTCGAAGCGCGAGACAGCCGATGAGCCAGACGGCGAAAAACCACCCCAGCGCCCACCACGGGCGCAACCCGTAGCCGAGCACCAGCCAATACAGCCACCGGCCCCACCGGTCAGGACGGCTCCAGGAAACCGCCAGGCTCTCAGCGCGGCTGCGGCTGTAGCGGACATCGGCGGCGATAGTTGGATGCCCTCCCGCATCCAACACCGCTGCCAACTGGTTGTAGGGGCCAGGGCTGAACGCATCGAGCCGGTCAAGCCACACGCCCGTGAACCAGCCAGACCCAAGCTCCGCTGGGTCCGGATTGACCCACTGTTCGAACGTGAACCCGCCCAGGTACATTGTTGCCGGCCAACTGTCAACCCGATCATCGGTCAAAATGCCGCCGACGTGAGCCTGCCGCAGATCAATCGATCCTTCTGACCCCCACGTCGCACCCTCCAGAACTATGAGCCCACCGATGGCGGCGCCGGGCAGGCGGATGTCTTTGAACTGTGACCCGTCGCCCAGGAACACATTGCCGGCGACCGTGGTTTGGTCGGCGGTCAGGGTGCCGGACACCACCGACCCGCCGTCCACGTCGAGGTCGCCGCCGATGTCGGCGCCAGGCAGGCGGATATCGGCGAACTGCGATCCGCCGCGCAGAAACACGTCGCCGGCGACCGTGAGCCCGTCGGCGGTCAAGGTGCCGGACACCACCGACCCGCCGTCCACTTCGAGGGTACCGCCGATGTCGCCGCTGTGCAGGCGGATGTCGGTGAACTGCGATCCGTCGGCCAGGAACACGCTGCCGGCCACCGTGAGCCCGTCGGCGGTCAAGGTGCCGGACACCACTGACCTGTTGCTCACGTCGAGTTGGCCGCCGATGTCGGCGCTGTGCAGGCGGATGTCGGTGAACTGCGATCCGTCGGCCAGGAACACGCTGCCGGCCACCGTGAGCCCGTCGGCGGTCAAGGTGCCGGACACCACTGACCTGTTGCTCACGTCGAGTT
>JBOHFT010000400.1:0-1732 GCA_050699815.1 Pseudonocardiaceae bacterium
GCAGCCCGGTGGTATGATACAAGGGACGGTCCGTTTTCGTGAGGTTGAGTGTGGTAACCCAATTCTCGCATCAAACGGGCCGTCACTTACGTCGACACGCCGATTTCTACCTTAGTTTCATGGGCTGCGAATAAGCCTCAATGCAGCTATGTCCACGTCGATCACCATCCGCAACGTGCCTGACGACGTCCGCGACGAGCTCGCAAGCCGGGCCGCACGCGCAGGGCGTTCGCTCCAAGAGCACCTGCGCGGCGAGCTGATCGAGCTCGCCCGCCGGCCCTCGGTCGAGCAGCTGCTCGACCGTATCCGGGAACGTAAGGCGACCACGTCCACCCGGCTGAGCATCGAGGAGATTCTGGAATACCGCGACGCCGATCGTCGATGACGCTGGTCATCGATGCGGGGGTCGCCGTCGCCGCGCTGATCGATGACGGCGCACACGGCCGATGGGCTGAATCGATGCTCGCATCCGGGCCCCTGGCCGCTCCGCACCTGATGCCGGTGGAGGCGACGAACATCCTGCGCCGCGCCTGTCTCGCGGGAGCGCACACTGACCCTGTGCGTCTCCCCGTCATGCCGCCCGTCGCGCCGATGCTAGCCACGCCCGCTGCCGACATTCCTGCTGGCCAGCACTACGAACCGAAATGGGACGGCTTCAGGTCGATCATTTTCCGGGACGGCGACGAGGTCGAGATCGGCAGCCGCAAGGAGCGGCCGATGACCCGTTATTTCCCCGAGGTCGTGGCCGCTGTGCTCGCCAGCTTCCCATCCCGCGCGGTGATCGACGGGGAGATCGTCATCGCCGATCAGCAGCGCAACACCCTTGACTTCGAGGCGCTGCAACAGCGCATCCACCCGGCCGCCAGCCGGGTCACGCTGCTGTCCGAGCAGACCCCGGCCAGCTTCGTCGCGTTCGACCTGCTCGCGCTTGGCAATGAAGACCTCACCCGACGACCGCTCGCGCAGCGGCGGGCGGCGCTGGAGCACGCCCTCGCCGGGGCCGCGGCGCCGGTGCACCTCACCCCGGCCACCCGCGACCTCGACCTGGCCCGGCAGTGGTTCGACCAGTTCGAGGGCGCCGGACTCGACGGACTCATCGCCAAGAAGCTCGACCTGCGCTACCAGCCCGGCAAGCGCGTCATGACCAAGATCAAGCACGAGCGCACCGCCGACTGCGTCGTCGCCGGCTACCGGGTGCACAAGTCCGGCCCGGACGCCCTCGGGTCATTGCTGCTCGGCCTCTACGACGACCGGGGTGTGCTCGTGTCGGTCGGCGTGGTCGGCGCGTTCCCGATGGCGCGCCGCCGGCAGCTGCTCACCGAGCTGCAGCCGCAGGTCACCAGCTTCGACGACCACCCGTGGTCCTGGGCCCGGCAGGAAGAGGGTGAGCGCACCCCGCGCAAATCCGAGACCAGCCGCTGGAACGTCGGCAAGGACCTGTCCTTCGTCCCCCTGCGTCCGGAGCGGGTTGTCGAGGTCCGCTACGACTACATGGAAGGAGTCCGGTTCCGCCACACCACCCAGTTCGTCCGCTGGCGCCCCGACCGTGACCCGCGCTCCTGCACCTACGATCAGCTTGACCGGCCAGTCCGGTTCACCATCATCGACGTCCTCACGAGCGCCTAACACCGGGCACCAGGGCCCGACACACCGGGCACCAGGGCCCGACACACCGGGCACCAGGGCCCGACACACCGGGCACCAGGGCCCGACACACCGGGCACCAGGGCCC
>JBOHFT010000401.1:0-1731 GCA_050699815.1 Pseudonocardiaceae bacterium
CGTCGAGGATGCCGACCAGGCGGTTTGAGAGCACCCGCAGGGCCTGGTTGTGGCCCTCGCCCTTGGCCCGGTGCTCGTCGTAGAGCGCCCTCGCTCCCGGCGAGGCGGTGAGGGAGCAGAAGGCCCACAGGTAGCAGGCGTCGGCCAGGTGGCGGTTGCGGACGAAGCGGGCCAGCACGGCGTGCTTCTTGCCCGATGCCTTGGTGATGGGCGAGGTGCCGGCGTAGTTGCGGCGGCATCGGCCATCCTGGTAGCGGTTCGGGTCGTCCCCGAACTCGCCCAGCGCCCGGGCGCCGAGGACCACACCGAGCCCTGGCAAGCTGGCCATGATCTCGGCGTCCGGGTGCGACTCAAAACTCTTCGTCATCTCCGCTTCGAGTTCGCCGAGCTGGCGGGTCATCTCGGCCACGATGGCGACGCTGGCCGACACCGTGGCCCCGAAGGCGGTGCTCACCTGGGCGGGGGCATCGAGCTGGGGGGAGCGCAGGGCCTCGCGTACGGCCAAGGCCCGGTCGGCGACGTTGCGCTTGCGCCCTCCCCGGCGCAAGGCGGCCTCGATGGCTGAGGCCGACAGCTTGCGGCCCTGCTCGGGCGTGGGCGCACGCCCGAGCACGGCCAGGGCGTCGGGGTGGGCCAGTTCGGTGCCGAAGGCCACCAGGGCGGCGGGGTAGAACTCCCGCAGCGTCGATCGCAGGTTGTTGAGGTGGCGCTGGCGGTCCCAGATCAGGCGCTGCTGGGCCCGGGCCAGGACCTTGACCGCCTCGGCCCCCTCGCTGTCGCCGGCGACGGTGCGGTGCACGTGGCGGTCGGTGCGCACCAGGTCGGCCAGCACCTTGGCGTCTCCGGGGTCGGACTTGGCCCCGGAGAGGGCGTGGCGTTCCCGATAGCGGGCGACCGACTTGGGGTTGACGGCGTAGAGCTGATAGCCGGCGGCTACCAGGGAGGAGACCCACAGGCCCCGGTCGGTCTCGATGCCCACCGCCACTTCAGCGGGCTCTGTGGCGTGCTCGGCGATCAGGGCGTGCAGCTGGCCGACACCAGCGACGCCCTCGGGGAACCGCCTTCGGGCCAGGCGGCCGCCCGCCTCGTCGAGTATCTCCACGTCGTGGTGGTCCTCGGCCCAGTCGTCACCGACGAATATCACTCTGCTCCTTTCGTTTCGTCATCTCCGTTGGTCATGCTCGGGGTCGAGCCGGAGGAGAAGCTGCCGACGGCCTAATGGATCAGTGCTCTGGGCACGTCATCCCACAAGTGGTCTGCCTCCCCTCACCGCCCGGCGAGGGCACGGTCTAGCCTCAGGGCTCGAGGCCCTGGCTCGCTCAGTGCTCACCCGCCGGGGGCTCAGGGACCCAGCTTGGCCCACTGCGGGCCGGCCGGGAAACCCCAATCGCGAAATCCACAGAGGGGCGCGGTTGTCCACCCTCCCCCCGCGCCCCCCTCCACAGCTACTACTACTGCTGGTCTGTGCTGCGCTCCATCCACCACATCCCCATTAGGCAGGCAACTCCCGTGAGTTCCCTAAGTCAACCCCCTCCTTCCAGAAGGTCGCTGAGGGCGACAGGCTCGTCACAGTGGGGACACGGTGCGCCGGCCCCGAGAGTGCGGCAGAAGGTGTTGCAGTCCGGGCAGCGCTGCTCGCCAAGGTATCGCTGCTCACAGGTCGGGCACCAGTAGACGCTGGTCTGACGGCGACGGGGTGGCGCGGACGGAGCTGGCGAGTCGGTTGCGGTA
>JBOHFT010000402.1:0-1725 GCA_050699815.1 Pseudonocardiaceae bacterium
GACCCGATTCCGCGAGTTAGCGCCGAATTGATCTCACTCCATGCTTGTTGATCTTTTTGGGGGTGTGTGCTGGGTTGATGGCAGGCCAACGACCCGAGTGTCGCCTCGGGTGGCGGGGTTCCGGTGTGTTCGGGGCTGTTGAGCCTGGTCAGGTGGTTGCTGGGAGTGCGCGGAGGCGGGCGAGGACTTTTTCGAGCAGGTGGTATCCCGGTGGCAGGCGCAGGTCGAGCGCACCGGCGTGACGGACCAGGCGGGCGGGTACGCGGATCAGCTTGCGGCGCAGGGTGGCGATCATGGCTTGGCCCTCGCGGACGCCATGGCCGGCCAGCCGCCCGCCGGGTCCGGGGGTGGCGGTGAGCTGGTGCAGCCAGCCGGCGATGCTGGCCGCGAGCAGCGCACCCCACATCCACGCAGTGTTGACCTGCGGATATCCCGAGGGGAGGTGGCGCAGCGCGGCTCCGAGCTTGGCGTCGCGGAACACGTTTTCGATCTCGGTGCGGTGCCGGTACCAGTGCTCGACCGCAGCGGCCTTGGCCGGGGTGGAGACATCCAGGCTGGTCACGATGAACGAGTAGCCATACACAACGTCGAGCTCAGCCAGCTCGGCTAAGGGCAGGGCGCGCTGGCCGGGGTGCAGGGTGCGGCGTCGCCGGGCGCGGGGATCGGCGGAGACCTGCCCGGTGCCCACGTCCAGGCGGACCCGGCGGATCAGCAGCCGGGTCGCCGTGGGCCACCAGGGCGGGCAGTACTGCGCGACGGCGACCTGCGCGCCGTCCATGTCGATGGCGTCGGCCCAGCCATCCTCGGCGACACCGCCCACCAGCCGCCACAGCGGGGCGATGCGCTTGGCGCCGATGGCGAACTCCACACCGGCCGCCAGCGCGGCCCGGGCCAGCTGCCCGGCGAAGTAGCCGGCATCGGCGCGCAGCCGGATCCGCCCCGACCGCGCCGCGGCCGGGAGCGCAGCCAGCGCCCTGCCCAGCAGCCCGGGGGCGTGACCGCGGGGGTCCTCGTGGCCGGCCATCAGGTCCGCAGCCAGCACCGTCGCGGTCTGCGCCCAGGTCGCCACATGCGGGCGCCCACAGCGCTGCCCCTGGTAGTTGAAGGCCACCCCCCGCTTCTTGCGTCCGTAAACCTCCACATCGGTGGTATCCAGATCGATCGTGACCTCACCACACAACGCCGCTGCCCGCTCCGGTGGCAGTGCGGCGAGCACCGCGGTATGAATGTCACCGATCCCGGTCTCCACCGCGCGCCACTGCCCCTCGGTGAACCTGCGCGCCAGCCCGGCTGCAGTGGTCGAGCTCAACCCGGCCACCGGCGCGAGCACCTGACCAGCCACATCAGCCCGTTGCCGGTCAAGCCCGACCAGAAAGTCCTCCCCAGCCAGCTGCGCACTCGCCAACCCGACCAGCAGCTCCCCAGCGGAATACCCCCGCCGCCGTGTCTTGATCGGACCGATCACGGCATCCAACAACGTGATCATGCCCAGCCGGTCCACCAACTCACACACCGCCGCCATCCCCGACACCAAGGTCAGCGACTCATCCGGCGCGCCAACCCGTACCCGCCGCCGCAACCGGCGCATATCCCGTAACCTATCCACCCGATGGGTGTCCTCTCCCTGAGATGCCATGTTGCCTCGCAACCGACATCATCCCAGGCCAGAGCGACACCCATCACCAACCCGGGCCCGTGTCGCCCCACTAATCGCGGATTCGGGTC
>JBOHFT010000403.1:0-1706 GCA_050699815.1 Pseudonocardiaceae bacterium
GTGTGGGGTCAGTCGGTGGGGGTGACGTTGAGCCATTCGGCGGCTTGGCGCTCGGTGATGAGTGGGATGGCGTAGCTGGCGGCCAGGGCCTCCAGCTCTTGGGCGCGGCGGCGTGACCGTGGGCGCAGCCGGGCGGGACGCAGGCCGGCGGCCGGCAGCAGCAGCGCGACCGGAGCGGCGTACTGGGCGCGCCAGCCGTGCTCGTGCTCGATGAGGCGGCCCCAGCCCCGCACGATCCCCAACGCCAGATGCAGATGCGAGCGCGCGTAGCTGACCCGCCGCACCTCGCCCAACGCCGCGCCCGCGTAAATCCCACACGTGCAGTCCAACCCCGGGCAGGGCGCGCACCCGGCGTCCCGCGCCGTCGCCCGCGTCCAGCCCGCCGGCCGCAGACCCTCCGTCTGGCCGGCCAGGCACTCCGCCCGCAGCGGCCCATCAGTCGGCCACAGGACAGGGACGTACAGCGAGCGCAGACGGTCCCGGCGCGCGATCCAGGACCGCCAGCCGTAGAACGGCTCCACCGCTACCTCCCCGGCGCGGTCACCGGCTCCTGGGCCGGGACGCGCAGCGGCTCCTCAGCGGGCACGTCCTCATGCACACGGCGGGGCTGTCCGATCTTCATCAGCGTCTCCTCAGCGCTCGACCCGGCTCTGATCACCCGCCCCGGCCAGCCAAAACATGGCGGCCGGCCGAAAGGAGGGCTCCCAGGAGACACCCTACCCGGCCGCCCGCGGCCGCCGCAGCGCGCACGCCAGGTCAGCCGCCAACGGCTCCTCGACCTCGATCCACTCCCCGGTGACCGGCCTCCCGCGGCCGCCGCAGTGCGCACGCCAAGTCAGCCGCCAACGGCTCCTCGACCTCGCCCCGCTCCTCCCTGCCCGGCCTCCCGCGGTCGCCGCAGCGCGCACGCCGAGTCAGCCGCCAACGGCTCCTCGACCTCGACCCGCTCCCCGGTGACCGGATGCGCCAGCCCCAGCGCGGCCGCGTCCACGCGGAAACGGGTCCGCGCGACCGCCGACCTTGCGATCGGCGCTTCGATCGTGGCCCGCAGAGGATCGGGGACGCCCTCGACCAGCGCCCAGTACCGCCGCTGGACCGCATGCGCCTGAAACGCGGCCACCAGGCCCTCATACGCCGGCCGGGTCTTGGCCACGATCAGCACCCCAGACGTGCCCCGATCCAACCCTGCAGCTTTGACCAGCGGGTTTACCGCCGCATGCGGCGGAAAGCTGTGGTCCAACCGGCGTCCCGCCGCCTTGGCCTACGGCTTTCCGTCAGATGCGGCGGAAAGCTGGATTTTCACCGGCGCCCCGCCACCTTGGCCTACGGCTTTCCGCCGTATGGAGTCTGTTGCAGAATCAATGGCAGTGGCTCTCCAGGAATGGCCGAGTGCTGCGGGCCGTAGGGTGCCCCTTTGGGCCAGCCGCACTGCAGGTTTCCTCCGTATTCGCCAGGATTGCCGCAGGTCAGGCGCGCGTTGTTGGGCTTGAGGCGCAGCTTTCCTTCATATTGAGTCGGGTGCGGCTCTCCTGAAGTGACGTCGCAGCGTCCTCCCACTCACTGCCGCCGCCCGAACAGAAGAGCACTGCCAACGGTTCCGCGCCACATCGAACCACGTCACGAGGACGGGGGGGGACGCCATCGGGCTCCAGCACCCAATCGGCGTGAACCCCAACGCCACCAACCTCATGTCCCGAGCGGAAGTC
>JBOHFT010000404.1:0-1691 GCA_050699815.1 Pseudonocardiaceae bacterium
CCGGGTGGCTGTGGAAGATCACCGACGAGGTGTGCCACGCTGAGGGTGCCCTGGTGAGTGAGCACACCGCGCTGGCGCGGGCCGAACAGGACTACCGTGGTCGGTGGCGTGCCCACCAGCGCCAGGCCAGGCAAGCGGCAGCACAGCCCGACGCGGACGCCCTCCGGGCCTCGCCCGCCTCGCATACCGCGGGGGTCCGTGGCCCGGGCGGCGGGCATGACCCGTGGCCGGGGGCGATGGTGGACAGTGCGCTAGCCGAGGAGCTGATGCAGGTGGTCACTAGAGTGGCGCGGTCCCTGGGCCGCCGTGACGCGATGCGGGTCGTCAGCTGGGTCCTGGCGGCCGTGGGTCTGTCTGGCCTGGACACTGACGAGTGCACCCGGGTAGCGCAGGCGCTGGACGCTCCCCAGCGGGCAGACGCCCACGTTGTGAATAACCTGGCCACCACGCTGGCCCATTGCAGGCGTCAAGAAGACGCGCTCGGGCCGTGTGAGGTGCTGGATACCGTTCTCGCGCAGCGCCGGATCGTGCGCCATCTCCTGGAGGGCGGCTGCCCGGACGGGCTGCGCACGCCGCTGAATACTCTGGACAGCAGCATGGCAACCGCAATCGGTGGCTACCTCATCGATATGGGCCAGCCTGACGGGGCCCGGCGCTACTTTGAGCGTGCCCGCCGGGCCGGTCACGACGCCCGCAACCCGGCGTGCGCCGCCTACGCGGCAGCCTGGGCAACCGATGCGGCAATCCTGCGCGGCGACACGCTTACCGCTCTGGACACCGCCGCCGCTGCACGGAGCCTGGCAGCGCGCACTGATGACGCTCAGCTCAAAGCTTTCGTGGAGCAGGTGGCCGCTGGTGCATACGCACTGGACGGCCAGTACGGGCCGTATCTGGCCGCGTGTGAGCGAGCCAGGGGATTCCTCGCCAGTGGGAACGGGTGCGCCCCGAGTTCGCTGGCCTACTGGTTTCACGAGGGCGCGCTAGACAATCACCGCCGCGAATCCCTCTTACTGCTAGGCAAGCCAAGCCAAGCCGTCGAAGCCGCAACCAGTGCCCTAGCACGATTTGATCACACCCCCTACGTTCACTACTATGCACACTGTGAAGTGAAACTGGGCAACGTACTCGTGATCTCCAAGGAGATCCCCGAGGCCGCGCGGGTGCTCGGTGACGCGGCCAGCCTCGCCAGCCTCTCCCCACGGCTCACCGCAGACCTCCACGCCACCCGGGCCCTGATGCAACCCTGGGCGGGCACCCACGCTGTCACCACACTCGATGCCCAGCTGGAAGCCTATGGGCTCCGGCCACCCGCCGCGCCGGGTCGGCAGCCCGGGAGTTCCGGTCCGGGCAGCTGAACAGCCGCAATTTCTCATACTGGACAATCGCGGGCGGTCAGGGCAGCGCGCATGTCATCACGAACGAGAAGAGCGGATTTGATGGGGTTCGTCGGCGATCACCGCTTTCCCCGTCAGGCGGCGGGAGCTGCCGGGCTTTTCGTTACAGCCTTGCTGGCAAGAAAGTCCGGCCACTCCATGACCGTCGCTGGGGGCTCTCGCGGCGCTGGGCTTGATTGTGAATTGCCGCAGCAGCGGCAGTGGGGTGCATGTGGTCCGTGTTGATCGAGATGTCCGCTTCGGGCAGGGGCGCTGTCTGGTCCCAGGCCCGCAGCCGGGCTGCCGTGTCCCCGGTGC
>JBOHFT010000405.1:0-1678 GCA_050699815.1 Pseudonocardiaceae bacterium
GAATGCGATCCTCGTCCCGGGCAGTGGCCAGCGCGAGCGCGATCCGCAGCTCCGCATCCTCGGCCGCCATCTCGCGCAGCTCCTCGAGCAGCGCCGGACCTCCCGGCATCACCAGGGGGCGCACGGCCTGCCGCACCGTCCCCGACCGGGCTACCGCCTCGTGGCAGTCCCCGACTGCGGCGATCACCTCGGCGAGCTGGCCAGGATCACCAGAGCGGGCATGGGCGAACAGCGCCTGCTCGACCATCCGCAGCCGAGCCGCCACCTGCGACGGCAGTTCGGTTCTCCGCAACTGCCCCAGCCACCCGTCGAGCCCGGCGAGCAGCTCCACCCCGCGCCTGCGGCGCACCTCAATCCGCCCAGCGGGCACGGCCAGCGGGTTCTGGCCCAGCCGGTCGACGAACAGGTGGCGCTCGAAGGCGGCAATACCGCGGTCAACGCCGAGCGTGGAGATCGCCCTGGCGAAGTCCAGTCCCGAGCGGGCCGGGCGATCATCCCATTCAGCCCGGCCCTCAGCGAGCAAGTGCGCGACCTCATCGACCCGGGCCAAGGCGGGCCACTCGGGGGCCCACAGCTCCCCCAGTATGTTCTCCCCCGACGCCTGGGTCGGATACCCCGCGGCGGAGCTGCGGACCTGGAACGGCAACGCGACCCGGGCGTACTCGGCGCCGTGGCGACGCACCACCGCTGTGGCGAACAACAGAGCACCCTCCACCGTGAGCAGAAACGCCCAGGGATTCACGAACCCCTTGTCGTCGGTCTTCTCCCACGGTGACGACTGGATACCGCCCGCCCGGCCAGGGTCGAACTGGCCGACCGCATCCCGTAGGTACGGGGTCGATTCCTGGCCGCTGAGCAGTGCGTGCAGCCACCCTCGGGAGCGGCGGTCAGTGAGAACCGACTGCAGCCGCGCTAGAGGGCTGTGGCCGACGAAGTCGGCGTGATCGAGTCAAGTTTGGGTTATGCGGCGAATCTGGTTTGTTGGGTGAGTTGGTTGAGGGCGTTTTGGTAGTTGTGTGCGGCGGTGCGTAGTGGGGTGGGCAGGGGTGGGTCGGGGTCGGTGAGCGCGGCGAGTCCGGGTTGCAGGAGCCGGGTGTGGATGTGGGTGAGCAGCATGGCGTGGTGTAGCCCGGTGTCGGTGACGTGGTAGCGGTGTGTCCCGGGGATTCGGGTGATCAGTCCGTGGCCGCGCAGTCGGCGGAGGTCGTAGCTCATCTGTCCCGCGGTGATGGTGCCGGGCGGGTGGCCCAGCAGTGGCGCGAGCAGGGCGCGCAGGTCGCGGTTGGCGAAGCCGTGGGGCAGGAGCCGGAACATCAGCAGGGTCTGGAGCAGTGCGTGGGCGCGTCGGTCGGTGAAGCGCAGTCCGGGGATCCGGGTGCCGGTGTCGGTGGTCAGCGGGTCGTTGATCGCGGTGAAGGCTTCCGCGGCGCGGATCGGGTTGTGGCTGAGTCGTTGGACGCCCAAAAGGCGCCGGTTGGCGGAGATGCCGATCTCCCGCAGGGCGGGCAGATTAATCAGCCGTTTCCCGATCCCGAAGTCGCGGGTGTCATTGATGGTCGTCTCGGTGCGTAGTGCCCGTCCTTGTTTGTGGTACTGCTTGATGGTGGTGTGTTTGTAGTCGACGTGCAGGCTGGGGGTGACCCCGGCGGTGATCACCCGGGTGCGGAAGCGACCCGGG
>JBOHFT010000406.1:0-1674 GCA_050699815.1 Pseudonocardiaceae bacterium
GGCTGCCACGCGGTGCGCGGGGGCTGGGCCGGGCGCGGGGGGGCCACGGCGGGTACGGCGGACATCGGCACCTGCGGTGACTTGCTGGGCTGGCGGACCTTCCCCGACTGCCCGCTGGCCACCGTCCGCGCGGCGACCGGCGCCGGGTCCAGCCTCTTGGGTGACGGCCCACCGGAGTCGAAACCGGCGGCGATCACCGTGACCCGCACCTCGTCACCCAGCGAGTCATCGATCACCGTGCCGAAGATGATATTCGCCTCGGGATGCGCGGACTCCTGCACCAGCGAAGCGGCCTCGTTGATCTCGAACAGGCCAAGATTCGAGCCGCCGGCGATGGACAGCAGGACACCGTGCGCGCCCTCCATCGATGCTTCCAGCAAGGGCGAGCTGATCGCCTTCTCAGCGGCCTGCACCGAGCGGCCCTCCCCTCTGGCGGACCCGATGCCCATCAGCGCGCTACCCGCCCCGGACATGACGCTCTTCACATCGGCGAAATCCAGGTTGATCAGACCGGGAGTGGTGATGAGGTCAGTGATGCCCTGAACACCGGACAGCAGCACCTCGTCGGCGGAGTGAAACGCGTCCATCAGGCTCACGTTGGCGTCACCGAGCTGCAGCAGCCGGTCGTTGGGGATCACGATCAGGGTGTCGCACTCGTTTCGCAGCTCGGCGATGCCCTCTTCGGCCTGAACGGCCCGCCGCCTGCCTTCGAAGGTGAACGGCCTGGTGACCACGCCGATGGTCAGCGCACCCAGCTTGCGCGCCATGCCGGCCACCACGGGAGCGCCACCGGTGCCGGTCCCGCCGCCCTCACCGGCGGTGACGAACACCATGTCAGCGCCCTTGAGAACCTCTTCGATCTCCTCGCGATGGTCCTCGGCGGCCTTGCGGCCGACCTCTGGGTTCGCCCCCGCGCCGAGCCCGCGGGTGAGCTCCCGGCCGATGTCGAGCTTGACGTCAGCGTCCGACATCAGCAGCGCCTGGGCGTCGGTGTTCACCGCGATGAACTCAACGCCCTTGAGCCCGACCTCGATCATGCGGTTGACGGCATTGACTCCGCCACCGCCGATGCCCGCGACCTTGATCACGGCAAGGTAGTTGTGCGCGGGCGTCATCCGGCTCCGCCTGATGTCACAGCTGGGCCTTCGATCACAGTGGGGCCTTCCTCGTCGCTGCCGGTTACCCCGCCGACGGCCGGGCATCCCTGTCCCCCTCGGCGTGGCACAACCCTCACCCTCATCTCAAGGATTAGAGTTATGTCGGCTCCGGTCTGGTCAGCGACGGTAGGCACTGCCACTGACGGGGTCCAGCAGGCACGCCGGGCGAAAGCAACCTCCCCGTGAGCACGACGGTGCGGGCCAGGCTACCGGAGCCCGTCGGGCTCCGGCGGCGGCGAGGTAAGGGTGCTCTCGGCAGTGCTCAGGCTCAGGCGGGCACGGGTTGCCGGGCCAGGGCGGCGTCGAGGGCGGGGAGGAAATCGCGGACGTACTCGTTGCGGGCGCAGCGGTGTAACCGCTGAGCAAGCAGGCGCAGAACCTGGGCACTGAGGGGGGACTGGACTGCGTCCAGGCGGGTGACCGCGAGGCTGCCGATCGTGCAGGCCTGCTCCAGATCGCCCTGCCCGGCGGCGGCGACGGACAGCCAAGCGCCCTCGAACAGCGCCCGACTCTGGGC
>JBOHFT010000407.1:0-1672 GCA_050699815.1 Pseudonocardiaceae bacterium
CTCGATCCCGGGCAGCAGCCCGGCCACCGGATCCGCCGACACCCGCGCCGTGATCTCGTCACCTTTGACGGTCACCGCAACCACGGCACCGCGGGGCGCGATCCGCCGAGCAAGGTCTTCGGCGCGTCCCGGCTCACCCCGCGCGGTGAGCCGGGCGGCCTCCCGGGCCGCATCGACGCAGCGCAACTGCGCCGCCACCGCCGACACCGCGGCGAGGACCAGGGCGAGCACGACGACCAGGGAGCACAGCGCGAGCGCCGCCTCCACGGTGACCGTGCCCCGGTCATCGGCCCGCCCGGCAGGGGGGCGCCCGGACATCAGAAGTTCACCGACAACGCCTGCTGCACCAATGCCTCGAGCGCGCCGACGACTGCGCCGCCAGTGACGACCTTGTAGAGCAACGCACCGAAGGCAGCGGCAGCGATCGTCCCGATCGCGTACTCGACAGTACTCATGCCTTCCTCCCCACGAACCGTGCCCATCAGCCGTGCACCCACCAGTAGCCTCATTCTGGTCACCATTTCGGTCTCCTTTCGCTGTCGGCTTTCTGTTTCACCACTGCTGCAGGCCCGCGGCGAGCCCGATCACCACCGGCACGACGCCGATGGCGAGGAAGGCGGGCAGGAAGCACAGCCCGAGTGGACCCGCGATCAGCACCCCGGCGCGCTGCGCCCGGGCTTCGGATTGCTCGCGGGTGCCCGCCCGGACCGCCGCGGCCAGCCTGGTGAGCGACTCGGCGAGTGCGGTGCCGCTGCGGCCGCTGCGCTGGGCAGCCCTGGCCAGCCGGGCCGTCGCGGTGCACTCCAGGGCAGGCCGCCACGCCTGCCCGGGGTCAGCACCCAGGGCGAGCAGGTCCGCGGTCCGCCGCAGCACGGGACCGGCCGGGGCGTCGAGCCCCTCGGCGGCCGCCCGCACCCCCACCGGGACGGGCAGCCCGGCCCGCAGGCAGGCCGCGAGCAGCTCCCAGGCCCCAGCCAGGGCCAACGGATCGGCGTCCGCGCGGGCACCGGCCCGCCAGGCCGGGGCCCGGTCCCGCGGCGGCGCAGGGCCACGTCCGCTCGCTCGCTGCATCCCCGCCGGAAGCCTCGACCGGGGCCCGAGCGGACCCGGGGCGATCAGCAGCGCTGCCGCCGCCACCAGCATCGCCACCGCCTGCCCCGTCATGCCGGCGCTGCCCGGGACACCAGCCGCGCACTCCAGAGCACGCCGGCGCAGGCCAGACCGGTGCCGACCACCAGCAGGCCCTGGCCCGCCGGGGTGTTGCTGAGCACCCGCACCGGGGCGGCACCGACCGCCTGGCCCAAGGCCAGCCCCAGCAGCGGCAGCCCGGCCAGCACCGCCGCGGTCGCCCGCGGGCCGGCCAGCCGCGCCTGGATCTCGGCGGCCAGCCGCACCCGCTGCTCGGTATCGGACCGGACCGCGTCGAGCAGGTCCGCGAGCGGGATCCCGTACCGATCGGCAACCGACCATGCCTCGGCGAGCCTGCCCAGCCAGGAGCGCAGGTGCACCGGACCCGCGCTGCGCAGCACCGCTGGGACGTCGCCGCCGAGGCGGGCCGCGGCGGCCGCCGCGGACAGTGCCCGGGTGACGTCGGCGGGTCCGTCGGCGGCCGCTGCGGCCGCAGCGCTGGGATGGGCACCGGCCCGCAGCTCCGCCACCAGCACCCCGAGGG
>JBOHFT010000408.1:0-1662 GCA_050699815.1 Pseudonocardiaceae bacterium
GCACCGGGGACACGGCAGCCCGGCTGCGGGCCTGGGACCAGACAGCGCCCCTGCCCGAAGCGGACATCTCGATCAACACGGACCACATGCACCCCACTGCCGCTGCTGCGGCAATTCACAATCAAGCTCAGTGCAGCGAGAACCCCGCCCCAGAGACGGCTATGGAGTGGCCGAACTTTCTTGCCAGCACAGGGAAAGCGGTGATCGCCGACGAACCCCATCGAACCCGCTCTTTTCGTCCGCGATGACATGCGCGCTGCGCTGACCGCCCGCGAATACCAGTATGAGAAGTTGCGGCTGTTCAGTTACTCGGAGTGGAACTCTCGGGTCACCAGCCCGGCGCGGCGGTGGGCATGAGGCCATATGTTTGCAGCTTGGCATCGAGTGTTGCGACAGCGTGGGTGTTTTCCCATGGTCGCATCAGGGCTCGGGTGGCGTGGAGTTCTGCTGTGAGCTGTGGTGAGAGGCTGGCGAGGCTGGCCGCGTCACCGAGCACCCGCGCGGCCTCGGGGATCTCCTTGGCGAGCACGAGCGTGTTGCCCAGTCCCACTTCACAGAATGCATAGAAGTGGACATAGGGGGTGCGCTCCAACCGAGCTAGGGCATCGGTTGCGGCCTGGACGGCTTGGCTTGGTTTGCCCAGCAGCGCGAGGAATTTGCTGCGGTAGGTGTCTAGTGTGCCCTCGTGGACCCAGTAGGCCGGCGAACCCGGGGCACACCCATTCCCACTGGCGAGGAATCCCCCGGCTCGCTCACACGCCGCCATATACGGCCCGTACTGGCCGTCAAGTGCATATGCACCAGCGGCCATCTGCTCAACGAAGGCTTTGAGTTGAACGTCGCCGGTGCGCGCCGCCAGGCTCCGCGCGGCGGCGGCGGTGTCCAGAGCGATGGGCGTGTCGCCCCGCAGGATTGCCGCACGGGTTGCCCAGGCTGCCGCGTAGGCGGCGCACGCCGGGTTGCGGGCGTCGTGACCGGCTCGGCGGGCACGCTCGAAGTAGCGCCGGGCCCCGTCAGGCTGGCCCATACTGATGAGGTAGCCACCGATTGCGGTTGCCATGCTGCTGTCCAGAGTGCTCAGCGACGTGCGCAGCCCGTCCGGGCAGCCTCCGAGTAGATGGCGCACGATCCGGTGCTGTGCGAGGACGGTATCGAGTACCTCACCCGGCCCGAGGGTGTCCTCTTGACGCTTGCAGTAGGCGAGCGTGGCGCCCAGGTTGTTGACGACGTGGGTGTCTACCCGGTGGGGAGCGTCCAGGGCCTGCGCTGTCCGGGTGTACTCGTCGGTGTCCAGGCTGGACAGGCCCAGGGCCGCCAGTGCCCACCGGGCGACCCGCAGCGCGTCGCGGCGGCCCAGGGTCCGCGCCAATGTCGTGATCATCTCCCGCATCAGCTCCTCGGCTAGCTCACTGGCCGCACCTGTTATCTCCGGCCACGCGTCGTGCCCACTCACCTGACCACGTTCCCATGCGGCAGGCAAGGGTGCGGGTGAGGCCCGGAGGGCGTCCGCGTCGGGCTGTGCCGCCGCTTGCCGCGCCTGGCGCTGGTGGGCACGCCACCGACCACGGTAGTCCTGTTCGGCCCGCGCCAGCGCGGTGTGCTCACTCACCAGGGCACCCTCAGCGTGGCACACCTCGTCGGTGATCTTCCACAGCCACCCGG
>JBOHFT010000409.1:0-1643 GCA_050699815.1 Pseudonocardiaceae bacterium
CTCTGGCACCCAACGCCACTCACGGCCACTGACCAGGCATACTGCGCTGGTGCCTGTGCAACCCGTCCGGCTCTTCGGCGATCCGGTGCTGCGCGCCCGCGCGGCCGAGGTCGTCGACTTCGACAAGGAGCTGCGCAACCTGGTCCGCGACCTACTGGACACGATGGCCGCCGAGGGCGGAGCCGGGATCGCGGCCCCCCAGCTGGGTGTCTCGCTGCGGGTGTTCACCTACCACCGCGACGACGTCACCGACGACGACGCCACCGGGCATCTGGTCAACCCCACCTTCGACGTGGTGGGTGACGAGATGCAGGACGGACCGGAGGGCTGCCTGTCGATCCCGGAGCTGTCCTGGGACTGCCGACGCCACCTGCGGGTCGTCGCCCGCGGGCGCAACCAGCACGGCGAGCCGATCGAGGTGCCCGGCACCGAGCGGCTGGCCCGGGTGATCCAGCACGAGACCGATCACCTCGACGGCGTGCTGTTCATCGACCGGCTCGACCCCGAGACCCGCAAGCAGGCGATGCGGGAGATCCGGCAGGCGCGCTGGTTCGGCACCCCCGGGCCGGTGGTCAAGCTCAGCCCGCACCCCCTGCTCGGCAAGGTGCGCTGAGCGGTGCGACTGGTCTTCGCCGGCACGCCCGACGTGGCGGTGCCCTCGCTGCAGGCGCTGCTGGACGCCGACCGGCACGAGGTCGCCGCGGTGCTGACCCGGCCGGACGCGCCGGCTGGACGGGGGCGGCGGCCGGCCCGCTCCCCGGTGGGCGCCCTGGCCGACGAGGCCGGGCTGGAGGTGCTCACCCCGCGCAGCCTGGCCGGACCGGACTTCCTGGCGCGGCTGTCCGCGCTGGCCCCGGACTGCTGCCCGGTCGTCGCCTACGGCGCGCTGGTCCCGCGGCCCGCGCTGGGCATCCCGCGGCACGGCTGGGTGAACCTGCATTTCTCGCTGCTGCCCGCCTGGCGTGGTGCGGCTCCGGTGCAGGCGGCGATCCGGCACGGGGATGAGATCACCGGCGCATCCACCTTCGCGTTGGAGGAGGGGCTGGACACGGGCCCGGTCTACGGCACGGTCACCGAGGTGATCCGTCCCGAGGACACCGCCGGTGAGCTGCTATCCCGGCTGGTCGGCGCCGGAGCCGGGCTGTTGGCCGTCACGCTGGACGGGATCGCCGAGGGGACTCTGCGCCCGGTGCCCCAGGCAGTCGATGGTGTGTCGCACGCCCCGAAGCTCACTGCCGAGGACGCCCTTGTCGACTTCACCGCTCCCGCGTTCGCGGTGCACCGCCAGGTGCGTGCGGTGACGCCCGCTCCCGGCGCCTGGACCCGGTTCCGGGACCAACGCCTGGGCCTGGGGCCGGTGCAGCTGGCCCCAGCCGGGCTGGCCGGCGGCGAGCTGAAGCCCGGCGAGCTGTGGGCCGGCAAGCGGGACGTGCTCGTCGGCACCGCGACCGGGGCGGTGCGGCTGGGCGATGTCACCGCGCCCGGCAAGCGGGCGGTGCCCGCGGCGGACTGGGCCCGCGGTGCCCGGCCGGGGCCGGGGGAGCGGTTCGAGTGACGGCCAGCGTGGGCATCGCCCAGGTCGTCGAGGGCTCGCCGTGACGGTGCCCCGCAGGCCGTCCCGACCGCCCCGGCCCGGGCCGCCC
>JBOHFT010000410.1:0-1632 GCA_050699815.1 Pseudonocardiaceae bacterium
AGATCTGCCCGGACTGCCACCGCGCCAAGGCGGCGGCATGACACGGGCACCGTGCCTGCTCGACGCCTGCTCGACGTCGGCTCGACGCCTGCTCGACGCCTGCTCGGCGTCGGCTCGGCGTCGGCTGGCATGGCGAAGCAGACCCGGCCGGCCGCCGGTTGAGCGCCCTGTCAGAGGCTCCTGGCGGCCGGCCGGGCCCGGCGGTGAAGGCGATTGGGCATGCTCAGCAGATACCGGCGGGCAGGTAGGCACCGCAGCACGGGCCGCGGGGCTCGCATGATCGAGCTGGCCGGCGCCCGCACTCTCTTACGGCACGAGCTGGCCCCCGGTGCGCTCGCCGCGGGCCGGGGCCCCCGGGGTGGTTACGTCGCCCTGTGCGGCGCTGATGTGCTCCCCGCGGCGATGGAGGAACCGGGCGGGGCCGCTGCTGGCCGTGCACTTCCAAGATCCCCACCCATCGAGCGAGGACCCCCGGATCCGGGCAGGCACGCTGGGCGCCGCCCCTCGCGCGTTCCCCGTGACGGCGCCCAGAAAACCAGGGAGGCCGTGCCAGCCGGGCTGCCCGACGTCGGTGGAACCGGCACCTGGCGAAGCAGAACCATGCACAATCTGCTAGCCGGCGGGTTCGTCTCCGGCCACTCCGCAGTCACCGGCAAGCAGGTCGCGTACGCCTTACTCGCCGCCCTGTCCGCCACCTGGTCCCGCGCCGCGGTATCGCTGCAACCACGGTGGTCCCGCGTCGAGCGCTCTGGCGGGCAGCGCGACGATCTTATCGAGCGCGTAGGGGATGCTCCGCAGAGACGGGCAGCCCGTTGAGGTCCCGGCCTGCGGTTCCAGGGCGATGTAGTTGCCGCGCCGCACGGCCTCAAGGCGCTGGGACAGCTCGCTGGACCCGGCCATCCGGCGGTCGTCGGGTGTGACGTGGTTGAGCATGATGACGCCGGCCTCGAGCAGCGAGATCCACTCGGGGCTGATCTCGGCGTGTCCCGGAAAGCTCCCGGGCAGCGCGGTGACCTTCGGCGGCAGCGTGCCCACGGGGCAGCGCCGGTTTCTGCACCGCCGCCTCGCCGAGTGCATCGGCTGCTGCTCCCACTCGATCGAGTGAACCCGGGTTGCAGCGGGGAATGGCCGGTTCTGTCAGGGGCCGAACGTATGATCGATCCATGCCGGCGGCGGCGGGCTCGGTGATCTCCGATGAGGGGATCGTCGATGAGCTGCGCGCCGCGTGGGCCGAGGTGTCCCGGGGCTATGCCCGGTGCTGGGCGGCGATGGCCGAGGTAGCCCGGCGCACCACCACCGGGTGGGAGAGCGCGGAGATCGCTGCGGCGCTGACGTTCACTGCCCGCCGGGCGGACTGCGAACTGGGCTGCGCCCAGGTGCTCATCGATCAGCTGCCCCGGGTGCACGCGGCCCTGGCGGCCGGCGAGCTGGATCACCACAAGGCCCGGGTGTTCACCAACTACCTCAGTGACCTCACCCCCGCCCAGGCCGGCCGGATCTGCGAACGGCTGGTGCCGGTGGCGCCGGGCTGGACCACCGGGCAGCTGGCCGCGCGGCTGCTGCGGGAGGTCCAGGCCATCGATCCCGGCTACACCCGGCGCAGCTATGAGCGTGCGGTGCGCGAGCGCGGGG
>JBOHFT010000411.1:0-1632 GCA_050699815.1 Pseudonocardiaceae bacterium
CCACCGACGTGCGCGACAACCTCGCCGCCGCGCAGTCCATCGTCTCGGTCGTGGTCGACCGGCAGCAGGCGGCCCAGGCCGGGCTCACCGAGGCGCAGATCGGGCAGTCGGTATCGACGGTGCTGCGCGGGAGCACCGCCGCCACCCTGACCATCGACGGGGTGGCGCAGAGCGTGCTGGTGCGCGCCGGGACGGCCCCCGCCGACCTCGCCGCCCTGCGGGTGCTGCCGTTGCCGACCGCGCGCGGCACCGTGGCGCTGTCCGACGTCGCGACCGTGACGCAGTCGGCCACCGCCCCGAGCATCAGCCACACCGACGGGTCCCGCAGTGCCCAGATCACCGCGCGCCCGGCCGCCGACGATCTCGGCGCGGTCACCGCCGCGTTGCAGGACACGCTCGACGGGCTGGTCCTCCCGGCCGGGGCCACCGCCGAGACAGGCGGTGTCAGCACTGCTCAGGGTGATGCGTTCGGGCAGCTCGGGCTGGCCCTGCTGGCCGCGATCGCGGTGGTCTACCTGGTCATGGTGGTGACATTCCGCAGCCTGGGGCAGCCGCTGCTGTTGCTCGCCGCGATCCCGTTCGCGGCCACCGGCGCGCTGGGCCTGCTGCTGCTCACCGGCACCCCGCTCGGGGTCCCGGTGCTGATCGGGATGCTCATGCTGGTCGGGATCGTGGTGACCAACGCGATCGTGCTCATCGACCGGGTCAACCAGTACCGGCGCAGCGGCCGCCCGCTGCTCGACGCCGTCGTGGAGGGGTCCGCGCAGCGGCTGCGGCCCATCCTGATGACCGCGGTCGCGACCGTGTTCGCCCTGCTGCCGATGGCGTTCGGGCTCACCGGCGGCGGGGTGTTCATCTCGCAGCCGCTGGCCATCGTCGTGATCGGCGGGCTGATCAGCTCGACGCTGCTGACCCTGGTGCTGGTGCCGGTGCTCTACGTGCTCGCTGAGCGCAGGCGCGGGTGGCGGCTCTGGCGCCGCCGGGGTGACCGCGCGGGAGCACGCACAGTGCTATTCACACAACACGATGGGTCATCTTGACGTGACCCTGCGGATCGATCCGGGGGTTTGAAGGCCGGTGGCCAAGGGGGCATCGTGGTTCCGAGGCCTGCCGTTCGGATGGTCTTGTTCAGGGCGTGTGCTTCGGTGAGTGGTGACGGCGTGCGGTTGGTGCGGGCGTCGCGGGCGGCGTAGGCGTCAGCGGCGTCGAGGGCGCTGCGCTCGATCATTTGTATGACCGGGTGGGTGTCCTGGGTGTGATGGGCGAGGTCGGCGACGGACAGGCCGAGCCGGACGTGGAAGGCTGCCGCAGCAGCACCGCCATGGCTGCCGCCCAAGAGTGCTGGGGTGCGGCAGAGCCGGGCAGCGCACCAACAGGAATCCGTCACCGGGCCGGGGTCAGGATTCGGATGGAACTTCCTGTCGGGCGGGTCATCGACAAGAAGCACACGCGAGTCGTCATTTCCTGGCCCTGACGGCGGGCACCCCTGACCGAAAGCGAGAACTCAAGACCGTACCGGCGGCCACGATCAGCTTACTCGTAATGAGCAGGTCCGGGGTTCGATTCCCCGAGGCGGCTCCACCTCTCACCTGCGGAAACAGTCTCAGGTCGAGAGCTGGGTTCGCCCGCGTG
>JBOHFT010000412.1:0-1615 GCA_050699815.1 Pseudonocardiaceae bacterium
GGGGGTTCCGGATCGAGCCGGGTGAGATCGAGGCGGTGCTCACCGACCATCCCAGCGTCGCGCGGGCCGCGGTGATCGCGCGGGAGGATCGGCCTGGGGACCAGCGGCTGGTCGCCTATGTGGTGGCTGATAGTGCTGGCCGGGTCCGTGACGAGCGAGTGGAACGGGACCAGGTCGGTGAGTGGGCGCAGATCTCTGACTCACTGTATGCAGTGTCGGGCTCGACGGTGTGGGGGGAGGATTTCACCGGGTGGACCAGCAGCTATGACGGTCACCCGATCCCGGTGGCGCAGATGCGGGAATGGCGCGAGGCGACCGTGGCGCGGATCCAGTCACTGCGACCCCGGCGGGTGGTGGAGATCGGGGTGGGGACCGGGTTACTGCTGTCCCGCCTCGCGCCGCAGTGTGAAGCCTATTGGGCCACCGACTTCTCCGCCCCGGTGATCACCACCCTGGCCGGACATATCGAACAGGATCCTGGATTGACCGGGCGGGTGGTGCTGCGCACCCAGCCCGCGCACGACACCGGCGGGTTACCGGCCGGATGGTTCGACACGGTGATCCTCAACTCCGTGGTGCAGTATTTCCCCACCGCCGACTACCTCATCGACGTCCTCACCCGCATGCTGGGCCTAGTCACCCCGGGTGGGACAGTGTTCCTGGGTGATGTGCGTAACCTGCGGCTGCTGCGCCCCCTGGCCACCGCCGTGCACCTGCACCGGGCCGGTCCCACGACCGACCCGGCGGTGCTGCGCCGGGCTGTCGAGCATGCCATTCTGGCGGAAAAAGAACTGCTGATCGACCCCGAGTTCTTCCCCGCGCTCCAACACCACCTCACCGGCATCGCCGGGATCGACGTCCAGATCAAACGCGGCCGGTATCACAACGAGCTGACCCGCTACCGCTACGACGTCGTCTTGCGCACACACCCGATCACACCACTACCACTAAGCCACGCCCCACAACTGGACTGGGCACAACACATCGACGGGCTACACGCGTTAACCAACTACCTAACCACCGAACACCCGGAGCTGGTCCGCATCACCGGGGTACCCAACACCCGCCTCACCCACGACGTCGCCCTCACCCACGCCTTGCAGACCGGCAGCCCCCTGACCGAGCTGCTCGACCACCTCCACACCTCCCACACCGACCCGACACCACTAGGCGCCCAGGCAGTGGAGATACTCGACCCAGAAACACTGCATACGCTGGGTGAACGATGTGGCTACTGGGTCGGCATCACCTGGTCACCGACCACCCCAGGGGCCCTCGACGCCGTGTTCGCTGATGCCACCGTCTTCGCTGATGCCACCGTGTTCGCTGATGCCACCGTGTTCGCTGATGCCACCAGGACCACCACAGCGGTTGCCACCGGCCTCTACCAACCCACCACCACCGACCAGACACCCCTGTCCTCGTGGGCGAATAACCCCACCGCGGCACGGGACACCAGCGCGCTGATCACCGCACTCCGCGAGCACACACGGACACGATTGCCCGAGTACATGGTGCCCACCGTGTTCGTGACACTTGATGCGTTGCCCTTGACACCCAACGGCAAACTCGACCGGGCTGCGCTACCCGCCCCCGAATTCGGATCGGCGGGAAC
>JBOHFT010000413.1:0-1607 GCA_050699815.1 Pseudonocardiaceae bacterium
ACTCACAGGGCCCCACGGAGTGGGGCCACACCGTGGGCGTCGGCCCATGGCCGGGCCCGTGGCCCGACGACCCCCGCTACGACCCGGAGCTGCTGCGCGATGGTGATCGCCGCAACGTCGTCGACGCCTACCGCTACTGGCGCCGCGACGCCGTGGTCGCGCATATCGACGGCCGCCGCCATCCGCTGCACGTCGCGATCGAGAACTTCGGCCACGACCACAACATCGGCACCGTGGTGCGCACCGCGAACGCTTTCGCCGCGGCCGAGGTGCACATTGTGGGCCGCCGCCGGTGGAACCGCCGGGGCGCCATGGTCACCGATCGTTACCAGCACCTGCGGCACCACGACGACATCGCCGGGCTGATCGGGCACGCCGCCGCCGAGGACCTCACCGTGGTCGCGGTGGACAACAGTCCCGGCGCGCTGCGGCTGGAGACCGCGCGCCTGCCGCGGCGTTGCCTGCTGCTGTTCGGGCAGGAGGGCCCCGGCCTTACCGCCGACGCCCGCGACGGGGCTGCCCTGACGGTCTCGATCGCGCAGTTCGGTTCCACCCGGTCGATCAACGCTGGGGTCGCCGCCGGGATCGCCATGCACGCCTGGATCCGCCAGCACGCCGACCTGGCCAGGGCGTGGTGACTGGGTGGGCCGCCAGGGCGGGTGCGGCCGAGCGCGCGGTGCACACCCGGCACCTTCGCTGGCTGTGGGGGTTGCCGGGCACCCGGCTGGGACGGGTCGGCTGGCCGGCCCGGTCGGTGCAGTGGCATTACTGGTGGCAGGCGCACCTGCTGGACTGCACGCTCGACGCGTACCACCGGGCCCCGATGCCATGGCGGCGAGACGCCGTCGCGGGGCTGGTCCGCGGCGTGCGGGTGCGCAACCTCACCGGCTGGGTGAACAACTACCACGACGATATCGCCTGGCTGGGCCTGGCGCTGCAACGCAGCGCGGCGCTGGCCGGGGTGCGCCGGCCGGGTGCGGAGCAGGCCATCATGCACCGGCTGCGGGCCGGCCGCGGCCCGGGCGGGGGGATGCGGTGGCGGGTCGGCGACGACTTCGTCAACGTCCCGGCCACCGGCCCCGCCGCGATCTTCTACGCCCGGCGGGGCAACCTCGGCATCGCCGCGTCCCTGGTGGACTGGATCATCGAGCACCTGATCGACCCGGAAACCGGCCTGGTCTTCGACGGGGCACGGGTGAACCCGGACGGGTCGGTGCGCACCGTCGAACGGGCCGTCTACAGCTACTGCCAGGGCGTGCTGCTCGGCGCCTGCCTCGAGCTGGGCGCCGCCACCGGCCAGCCGCGCTGGTTCGAGCAGGCCGACCGGACGGTGCGCGCGGTGGCTGAGCACCTCACCGACGGCGGCGTGCTGCGCGGGCACGGCGGCGGCGACGGCGGGCTGTTCACCGGCATCCTGGCCCGCTACCTCGCGCTGGCCGCCGCCACCGGGCCGGCCGGTGGGACCGCGGCTCGCCTGGTGCTGGACTCCGCCGAGGCGGCCTGGGCCAACCGGGGCATCGCCGACGGCGGCCCGGTGTTTGGTCCGCAGTGGACGGTTGCGGCGCTGCCGCCCGGCCCAGGTCTGGCCGAGTGTGACCTGTCCGTGC
>JBOHFT010000414.1:0-1603 GCA_050699815.1 Pseudonocardiaceae bacterium
GTGATGGCCAACACAGGGCAGATCCCATGGCCATCACCGGGCAGATCCCATGGCCATCACCGGGCAGATCCCACGACCGCCACTGGGCAGTTCCTACTGGCCCTTGACAACCGCGCTGGGTTTCCACCTGCGCCCAACCCGAGCGCTTCGTGCTCGCCCCCCTCACCGACGAGCCCCGACCGTCCAGTGTGCGGGGGCGTCGTGAACGCCACTAACACCCCGCATCCCTGCCAAGGTATGCGGTGGCGCCCTCGCCACAGTCCCATCATGCGGTCGATGATTGGACTCTTGCGCAGCACATTCGCGACTGGCCGCGTCGCTTATCCGGCCGTTACACATGTGGGTTCTGCGCGTGATTCCTGCTAGCTGGCCGTACTCACAGGGCAGCTACGAGGCTTTCGCGGCCATGAAGATGGCCGGTTTCACCGCATATTGCCGCGGAAACCGCCACACTCCGCACGTCCTGGTCGCAGCCTACGACCGGGTAGCGGACCTCCTAACCGGGCTACGCCCCATCCCGACGGGCATGCCCGGTGGTCGCCCTGGCCCAACGACCCGAAAACCCACACGTGACTCGAGAGTGACAGCCGCGCCGCCTAAGCCCGCTAACTGGAAGAAGGAGGCATGGCGGGTGGTCTTGCTGACTTCCTCGATGTCAACAGTACGGACACACTTCTGCACGCTAGCCGCCCGAGGGAAGGGTGGAGCGGCCTCACCGAGGAAATAGGGCTTGAACGGTGCCATGCCGCGTTGATCAACAACAACGTCGGGTCGTCCGCGATCAGCGATGCCGTCGGAACCCTAGCCGTTTCCGACGGGTGGGGGTCTGGCTGGACGCGCCCTCAGCGCACACATCTGGCCGGTGGCCTGGCGTGAACCAACTGCGGATCGCGAGTGCCCGCTGCTAGCTACACCCGCATCGCGATGACCTGACGGGCCATCCGAACGATCTCCTTCGCGTCGCTGCCGGGCCGAGCCTCCAGCGCGGTGACCAGCGGCACGAGCCGTTCTTGCCGCGCGGCAACAGACTGCAGGGTGCTCACCGCCTCAATGGCCTGCCGGGCCAGCACCAGCCCGCGGGGCTCCCCGGCCCGCACATGCACCTCAGCGAGGGCCAGCTCGGCCCGCGTCCGGCCCCGGCGGTGGGTGTCACCGTAGGTGCGCACCGCGCTCGCCGCGAACGATTCCGCGGTGTCGAACCGGCGCAGGTCCAGCTGAATCTCTGCGGTGGCACGATCCATGGCCCCACGCTCGTGCGCATCAGGAGGCGCCCAGCCCTCCCGTGCCTCAGCGAGACAGCGCTTAGCCTGATCAGGGAGATCCATCAGGGCGTAGGCGGTCGCGGAGTTCAGGGTCAGCCACGCGGTAAGCGTCGGTATCCGGGGGTCATCGGCCCGCAGAGCCGGTGCGGACTTATCAAGCTGGACCCCATTAAGTGAGAACTGCCCGAGCTGAAAGCACTTCAGCGCGTCGTTGGGATGCCCGCTGCGCACCAGCGTCAACCCGGCATGCCAGGCCGCGTTGGCGATCCCGAAACCGTCCCCGGCCTGATGGGCTACCCGCAGCGCACGGGTGAGACAACCCGTCGCGTCCACCCCGGAGT
>JBOHFT010000415.1:0-1555 GCA_050699815.1 Pseudonocardiaceae bacterium
CAGTGCGCCCCGGCCTGGCTGGCGATGAGTTCGGCGTGGACCTCGTGGTAGCCGAGCATGCGGGCGACGACCGGTGCGGGATCTTGGAGCAGAAGTTGGCGGATCGCACCGGTCCGGCCGTTCACCCCTGGGATGCCGATCCGGCGTAGACGCTGCTGAAAGGTGACCGGGTTCATCGGCTGTCCCGCGCGCCGTCCGGGGAACAGCCAGCGGCTGGCCGGGTTGGTGGCGGTGGTGGTGTTCGGCCGCGCGGCGAGGTGGGCCAGCAGCAAACCGGCGAAAGGTTCGGGGACCGGGGAGGGCTGTCCCGCTCCACCTCCCGGTCACGGTCATCGACAACCTTGACCAGGCGCGCGCCCGGGCCCTCGGCCAGCTCGGAGGCCCCCAGGCCGACGCGCACGCGATCGCCCGCGCCCGCGAACGCGGCTGGCCCCCGCTCACCGCCCGCCCCGACCAGTACGCCCGATACGACCAGGCCGACGTCGACCTCGAACCCCTGCCCCAGCGGGAGAGCGGGAGAAACCAGGCGGGCAAGGGGGCAGCCCCGATCGATGCCGCTCATCGGCGACATCACGGGCGAGGACGTGGAGGAGATCAACGCCGGCGCCCACCTCGCCGCCGAGCCGCTGTCCGCATGTCGCAACCCCAGTTTTCCCGCTCTCCGAACGGTGATCACCGGGATCGCGCGAGATCCCCGCCTAGTTTCTGCCGCGGGGTGGGTCGCCGCCGCCCTGTGCGCCACCGAGACTCGTAGATGCCATACGATTCTCAACGTGAAAACCAATACGACTCTCACCATGGAAGACACGGTGTTGACGCAGGCTCGGCAGGCCGCCGCCGCCGAAGGCCGGACACTGTCCGCCTGGACCGAGCGGGCCGTCCGCGCCGAGCTGATGCGCACCTCGGCCGCGATTGCCGCCGAGTGGGAACGCGCCACCGGTGACCCGGAGGCGTGGGCGGTCGCCGAGCTGGCCGAGCAGCGGGCCATGGGCGAGGCCATCCGGTCCAGCGGACAGAACTGGTGACCGTGCCAGAACCGATGCGTGGCGACATCTGGTCATACCTGCCGACCGTGGCGGGACGGGACAAGCCTTCGGCGTTGGGGGCCGACCGGGTGTTGGTGCTGTCCACCAGTACCGCCAACGCCGTGCTCCCCACCGTGTTCGCCCTGCCGGTGGTCGCCCATGCCCCACGGATGCCCGCCTTGGCGGTGATCCTGGCCGCCGATGATCCATTGCCGGGATGTTCAGTGGTGGTGTACCAGGCCAAACCGGTATACCGGCCGTGGCTGGTCGAGCGGATCGGCACCGTGACCGAAGCGTCCCTACGGTCGGTGTTCGCCGTGATGGTCGGCTACCTCGATCGCTGAGACGGGGGCCGTCGTCGTGGCAGGTTGAGGGGGCTGGGGTGTTCGGTTGCTCCGGCATGGGACGGGATGGGAGACCGACCAAAACCGTGGGAGATCAACTGCGGGCGCCCGGTGGTCCTCCGGCGCCGCCAGGTACGGATCTCCGCGTCCGCGGGTGACGTCCCCCTCGCTGAGCTCCACGAGGTG
>JBOHFT010000416.1:0-1538 GCA_050699815.1 Pseudonocardiaceae bacterium
GCATCCACCGCGAGTACAGCCTCGCAGCAGCACCGAACAGCTCGGCCTGCCCGCCGTAGTACCGCGCTACCCCGCGCAGCTGCCCGGTGACCGCCACCACGGCATGCACATGGGACATGCCCAGCCGCGACGGCAGCGACCCGTCCAGCCGGGGCAGTCCGCTCGGCTCCCCAGACCCGGGTGCCACCCGGCCCAGGGCGGCAACCGCGGTCGCGGAAATCAGGGCACGGCGTTTCACGTCCTCACTCACCTCCTTCCCCGCAGAAGGCCCCTCCTCACCAGGGCCGAGCCGCATCCACCCCCGGGGCACGCCCAGCCCGTCAGCGATCCGTTCGAGGACCTCCACGTCGCACACCCGGCGGCCCTTGAGAATCTCACACACCTCCGACTGGGCCTGCCCGGTCAGCGCCGCGATCCGGCGCTGACTCACCCCGGCCCGCCCGAGCAGCCGGTACACCATGCCCACGTCACGGGCGTCCAGGGCGGCACGCATGTCATCACGGGCGAACAAAGCGGGGTCAAGGGGGTTCATGGGCGATCACTGCTTTCCCGGTCAGACGGCGGGAGCTGTCGGCTTGTCGTTACGGTCTTGCTGGCCAGGTGACTCCCACCCGGGTGGGTGGTGGTGACGTGGCCGGTCACGGGTTCCCCTTCCCTTCACGACGCGCGGCCCCTTCACACAGCGCGGCGGCGCGGACCCGGTAAAACAGTGAGCAGACGGCGGCGACAATGCAGGGTGCTTCCTCGGAGAGCCAGCCCAGGATCTGCCCGTCGTAGGAGCCCAGCTCGATGCCGTCACCAATGGCGGTGAGCAGGGCTCCGTAGCGTTCCATGCGGTCCTGGCGGTAGCCGGGTTCGATGACGTAGGGCGGGTGCACCGACACCGGTTCCTCGTTGAGCGGTTCCAGCCCGCGCACCCAGGGATCCGGCGAGGACGGCAGCATCATCGGGCGCCCTTCACGGGACCCGGGCGCGATGGGGCCCCACCGGTGATCACCTCATTCCTGGGGGGTGGAGGCACCTGGTGCCGGGGACTCGGGGAGCTGCACGCAGGCACGCACTCGTTGCTGTCGCCCGCGCCCGCCGCCTCTCATGGGTTTGTCGCGGCGGCCCGGCACCAGATGCATGGCGCACTGTGGCAGCTGAGACCAGAGCGACGGGAGAAGGCGGACCGCGCCAGGCGCTCAGGCCGTCACCCCGGTGTGGCACCCCTTAGGGTTGACGGCTGTGACGGTCGATACGGGGGAATTGGCGGCTGACCGGGTGCGGCTGAAGATCCTGCGGCGCAGCCTCGGTGCGCACCTGGCCACCTACCGCACCGCGGCCGGGGTCTCCCAACCCGAACTGGCTCAGGCCCTGAGCCGGACCCGGAGCACGATTTCGAAGGTTGAGCACGGCACCCGCGGGATGCCCGGGTGGCTGTGGAAGATCACCGACGAGGTGTGCCACGCTGAGGGTGCCCTGGTGAGTGAGCACACCGCGCTGGCGCGGGCCGAACAGGACTACCGTGGTCGGTGGCGTGCCCACCAGCGCCAGGC
>JBOHFT010000417.1:0-1516 GCA_050699815.1 Pseudonocardiaceae bacterium
ACACCACAGTCGGCGCGCTACCCATGATGACCGGTGCGCAGGCCCAGCAGGTGCTGGTGGAATGGAATGCCACCGATCGTGCGGTTCCCGCGGCGACGTTGCCGGAGTTGTTCCAGGCGCAGGTGGTGCGGGCCCCCGACGCCACGGCGGTGGTGTTCGAGGGTGGTGAGCTGTCGTATGCGGAGTTGGATACGCGGGCGAATCGGCTGGCGCACAAGCTGATCGCTGGTGGGGTGGGCCCGGAGAGCTGTGTCGCGGTGGCGGTGGCGCGGTCGGTGGAGTTAGTCGTCGCGTTGTGGGCGGTACTCAAGGCGGGAGCGGCGTATCTGCCGGTGGACCCGGATCTACCCGAAGCGCGGGTCGCGTTCATGCTCGACGACGCCGATCCCGTGATGGTGCTCGACGACCCGCTGGCCGTGGGTGACACCGAGGGCTACCCCGATACCGACCCGACCGACACCGACCGGGTCGCGCCGTTGTGGCCAGCCCACCCAGCGTATGTCATCTACACATCAGGCTCCACGGGGAAACCAAAAGGTGTGATAATTCCCCATCATGGGATCACCAACCGGTTAGCATGGATGCAAGCCGAGTATCCTTTAGGTGCCGACGACCGGGTGCTGCAGAAAACTCCGTCGAGTTTCGACGTGTCGGTCTGGGAGTTCTTCTGGCCGCTGATCGTGGGCGCCACACTGGTAGTGGCCAAGCCCGAAGGACACAAAGACCCCACATATCTGACCGGGTTGATCAAGTCCGCGGCGGTCACCACGATCCACTTCGTGCCCTCAATGTTGCGGGCATTTCTGCTGGACCCGACCGCGGCGAGCTGCACGGGGTTGCGGCGGGTGTTCTGCAGTGGTGAGGTGTTGCCCGCAGACCTTGCCCGAATCTTCCATTCCGCGCTCGACACAAACCTGCATAACTTGTACGGCCCAACCGAGGCATCAGTGGATGTGACATATTTCCCCTGCCAGCCCCAACCGTATGACGGGTCAGTCCCGATCGGGCGCCCAGTATGGAACACCGGCATGTACGTCCTCGACCACCACCTCCGTCCCCTCCCGCTCGGCGCCACCGGTGAGCTGTTCATCACCGGGATCCAACTAGCCCGCGGATACCTGCGCCGACCCGGTCTGACCGCGGCCCGGTTCGTGGCCAACCCGTTCGGTGGACCAGGTGCACGAATGTATCGCACCGGCGACCTCGCCCGCTGGAACACCCGCGGCAACCTGGTGTTCTCAGGCCGTGTTGATGATCAGGTCAAGATTCGTGGGTTCCGGATCGAGCCCGGTGAGATCGAGTCCGTTCTCGGTCAGTATCCACAGATCGGTGCGGTCACGGTCATCGCTCGTGAGGACGAGCCGGGCCGGGTGCGGCTGGTGGCTTATTTGGTGGCCGCAGCGGGATCGGTCCCACCAGATAGTACCGTTTTACGGAAGTTCCTTGCCGAGACGTTGCCTGATTACATGATCCCGTCGGCGTTTGTGGTGTTGGATGTGTTGCCGGTGAATTCGAG
>JBOHFT010000418.1:0-1515 GCA_050699815.1 Pseudonocardiaceae bacterium
GGGCTGGAGCGGGCCAACCTGGTCGCGATCTACCGGGTGACCGGCCCGCGCCGCCCCGAGCTCGTGCAGGCCGTGCCGGCCGGCGTCGGGCCGGAGGGGCTGCTGCCGCTGCCGCAGCGCGACGCCCTGGTCGTCGCGGCGGAGGCGGACTCGGCCGGCGACAACGTCCGCTCGCCGGTCTCCACATACCGGATAACCCGCACGCCACTGCTGGTGGCGCTGGAGCGCAACGCCGCGGCGCCGTCGATCGTGTCGGCCGGGAACCCGCCGATCGGGTCCGGGGCGCTGTCCGGGCTCGACGCCGCGCCGGGCATCCCAGGTCTGCTGGGCGGCCTGGTCGCCGTCGAGGACAACGCCTACACCCCCACCCGCGTGCTGAGCATCGACTCCCTGCGGCGACCCGCGCGGCTCACCGGCGCGCTGACGGTCACCAGGGGCGGCGCGCCCGTCGGCTACGACGCCGAGGGCATCGCGACGCGCCCAGGCGGCGGCTACTGGATCGCCGCGGAGGGCAACGGCCGGGCGATACCGAACCTGCTCGTCGAGGTGGACGCCCGGGGCGCCGTGGTGCGCGAGGTGCCGCTGCCCGCGGACATCGCGCGCGCAGCGACGTCGAACGGCTTCGAGGGCGTCACGACCATCGGGCGCGGCGCCAGCGAGCGGGTCTGGGTCGCCGTGCAGCGCACGTGGGCCGACGACGCGCCCGGGACGGTCAAACTGGCCCGGTTCACCCCGGCGACCGGCGCGTGGGACTTCGTGGCCTACCCACTGGACCCAGCACCCGCGGGCGCTACCGCCGGGCTGTCCGAGGTCACCACGGCCGACGACGACACACTGCTGCTGATCGAGCGCGACAACCGGCGCGGCGACGACGCCCGGATCAAGAAAGCCACCCGGGTGGAGCTGGCGGGGGTGACGCCGGTGCCCGCCGGGGCACCCCGGCCCGTGCTGGCCAAGCAGACGGTGCTCAACCTGATCCCAGCGCTGCGGCGCCGCCGCCGACAAGCCCGAGGGGCTGGCGATCACCGGGCCCGGCGCGCTAGTGGGTGCGGTGGACAACGACGGGCTCGACGACGCGCCAGGCGAGTCGGTGCTGCTACGGCTGGGGCAGGCACCCCGCCACTAAGTTGGCTCAGTACCCAGCCGTCGCGGGTGGTGGGGGTACCTCGCGTGCGCGTGGGCCTGCTGTTCGCCGCACTGCACTTCTACTGGGCACTGGGTGGTGACGCGGGCCTGGCCTCCGTAGCAGGAACCGAGCTGGCTGCCGAGCGACCCCAGTGGTTCGTCCTGGCCGGTCTGTGGGGAGTGGGCTTGCTGCTCGTCGCGGGCACCGGCTTAGCGGTCCCTTGATCCCAACCGGTCGAAGCAATTGATCTTAGTGTAGATCCCCGGCGAAGTGTGATCGCCGAGGGCTTATGTCAAGGGCCAGTAGGAACTGCCCAGTGGCGGTCGTGGGATCTGCCCGGTGATGGCCATGGGATCTGCCCGGTGATGGCCATGGGATCTGCCCTGTGT
>JBOHFT010000419.1:0-1491 GCA_050699815.1 Pseudonocardiaceae bacterium
CCAAATCAAGCCATCACCGTGGGGCCAAATGGAGTTGACATTCTCATCTGGGTGTGCACGAGCAGGTCCTGGGCCATCATGACCAGCTGCAACCACACCTGGTTGCGTTCGAACGTGTCGCACGGCAGGTTGCGCGCGCCGGTGTCACAAGGCGTGCGCGGATGCGGTCGGCCACATGGGCGTGCGCCCGATGCCGGACGTCCAGCACCGCCAAGTCCTGCTCGGGCCGGTCGGTGAGGAACGCGGTGAACCCAGCGCCGTCGATGTCCTCGATGGTCAGCTGCGCGCCCGGATGCAACGGCTCACGCCGGGCGATCACCCGCGACCCGTCCGGATACTTCGACAGGTCCAGCTGCCCGGTCAGCTCCGCGACCGCCGCACCCTCGCGGGGCTCGCCGTCCTGCCTCGTCGCCGGTGTCCAGGCGTCGTCGGGTGAGGCGCGGATCGCATCGCGCACGTCGGCAGTGACCGCGAACCCGACCGAAAAGCCCACCTTGGCCTGGCGCAGACAGCTCAAGAACCCGTGGGTGGCGCCGGCGGTGTCGGCGCGAACCACCAACTCGACCCCCTCAGGCAGGCAGGGCAACGCCGCCAGGCAGGCCTCAAACACGTCGATGTGACCGGCCGTGGTGTTCGACCCCGCGTTGCCCGGCCGCAGCATTCCGCCCGAAGACTCGCCGAGCCCGTCGCCGCGCATCCTGACCAGCCCAGCAGCGGATGGGTCCCCCAACCCCGTTTGCACGTCGGGGCTGTGCCTCGCCGGCCGTCCCGGTCGCCGCATTGCGCCGTGATCTCCCGTGGCGTCCAGGTCGACGAGCAGCGGCTCGGCCGGCTGTTCGCCGCGCCGCGCGGCAGCGACCACCGGCGGGGCGCCGCCGACCTTCCAGGCGTGCTCGCGAGCCGCAAGCCGGGCGGCGGCCAGCCACTCCACGATCAGCTCGTCCTCGGCCAGCGCGACGATCGTGCGGTTGGCCGTAGACGCAGAGGCGACCGGGGGCGAAGAGCTCGGGCTGGTCGAGCACCGCCATGTGCCGCAACGCATCCCCGCCGTCGGCCAGCATCAACACGATGTCGCGGACGACCTTGCCCGGATCGTGCTCGGTCCACGACCGGCAACCGCCCACCGCCTGGGACAATGCGTCGGTCAACCCCAGCCTGTCGGCGGTCTGGGCTGCCAGCGCCAGCCCGGCGCGGCCGGTCATGCCCCGCCCGTCGGCGGTCACCGTGAACGGCGCTTGTGCCCTGTTACGCCTCCTCTTGCGTTTCACCTTCAAGGTGGCCCTCCTCAGCCGTGGATGCGGTCTTCGACCACCGGCATTCTCACAGCTCAGGAGGGCTTTCCTATGGAACCAGAACCACCCCACCGCCCTCAGATGAAACATCGAGGCTAAGCCTCAGACCTGCTCGGTTGTGCTGCAGAGCCATACGTGGGGTTGGGAACGGGGCAGGCGTGGGCAGTCGGCATCTGTCCTAGGCAGTTAAGAGCAGGAG
>JBOHFT010000420.1:0-1491 GCA_050699815.1 Pseudonocardiaceae bacterium
GGCCGGGGGTGCCGATGCCGGGCGGCGCCCCGCCGGGGGCGGCGAACAGCGTCCCGCCGGGGGCGGCGGCAGCGGGCGGCGCCCCGCCGGGGATCACGTAGAGGTCGCGGAGCTGCTCGACCGAGGTGATCGCGCCGCCGACCTCGACGGTGACCGGCTCGGTGTCCGGGGTGAGCTGGCCCGCGGGCACCCGCACCCCGTTGGCCCTCAGCACGGTCACGACGCTGCTCAGCGAGACCCCGCGGGCCGCTGCCGCCACGGGGTCCACGTCCACGATGATCCGCGGCTCGCGGATGCCCGACAGCGTCACGTCGGCGACCCCGCCGAGCCCCGCGAGCAGCGGGGTGACGTCGTCGCGCAGCACGACGGCGACCCGGTCGTCGTCGAGGCCGGACGACACCCCGAGCTGCACGACCGGGATGCTGCCGGTGCCGCCGGTGACGACTCGCGGGGTGACGTCCGCGGGCAGCGGCACGCCCTGCACGGCCCGCTGGAACTGCGCGGTCACCTCGGTGAGGTCAGCGCCGAACGCCAGGTCCACGGTGATCACAGAGGAGCCGCCGGTGCTCGTCGAGCGGGTGCCGGTCACCCCGGTGAGGCCGCCGACAGCGGCCTCGATCGGTGCCGTGACCTGCTGCTCGACCACCTCCGGCGACGCGCCCGGGTACTGCGTGACCACCGTGGCCACCGGGATGTCGATCGAGGGGAACAGCTCCTGGCGCAGCGCGGCCGTGCTGATCACACCGAACACGACCACCAGGACCGTGACGAGACCGACGATCGCGCGGTTGGCCACGCTGAGCCGGGCGAGCCAGGTCATGCAGCGCCCTCCCCGGACGGCGTCCGGGATCCCATGCCGAGCTCGGACACCATCAGCCGGAGCAGGTCGCGGCGGGAGGAGTTGACGAAGAAGTGGCCGCCCGGCAGCAGGTGGACCCGGAAGGGCCCGGTCGTGTGGCGCGACCAGGCCCGCACGTCCTCGGGCGGCACATCCTCGTCGCTGCGGCCACCGAAGGCGGAGACCGGGCAGCCCAGCGGGGCCTGCGGGCGGCACGCATACGTCTCGACCAGGGTGTAGTCACTGCGCAGCGTGGGCACAATCGCCTCCAGGAACTGGCGCTGCGCCAGCACCTCCGGTGGGATCCCACCGAGTTCCTCAACGGTGGTGAGGAACTCCTGATCGGGCAGGGCACGCCGGTCCGGCGAGCGGCGCGGCAGGTCGGGCGCCCGGCATCCGGCGGCGAACAGGTGCACCGGCGCCACCCCGCTGGGGCGCATCTGGCGCACCAGCTCGAACGCGATCAGCGCGCCCATGCTGTGGCCGAACAGCGCAAACGGGGGGGTGAGGTAACTGGCCAGCCCGTCGAGCAACGGGCCGGCCAGCAACTCCATCGACTCGATCGGGGCCTCGTGGAAGCGGTTCTCCCGGCCGGGCAGCTGGACCGGCACGACCTCCACGTCATCAGGCAGGTGCGCCGGCCAGTCCCGGTA
>JBOHFT010000421.1:0-1478 GCA_050699815.1 Pseudonocardiaceae bacterium
CTTCCGCACCGCCCGGTCTCTCGACGCCGCGACGGCGAAACTGGCCTTGCAGCCTCTGATCAACCTCGGCCGTCTGCTCATCCGCGACGGAGCCGGCACCACCGCATACCAACTGCTTGCGGCCTTGTTCGAAGCGGCCTCATCCCAGATGGATGCCGTGATCGGCGGAAGGAAGGTCAGTGTCGGTCACCTCATCGGCCATGGTGATGATCACCGTGAAGTCATCCGATGGCTGTGGTCGGTCCTGCTCTCCGACGGTACCCGGGCACTGACCCGGGCAGGCCGATGGGCCCAGGCACTCTCCCACGCCCAACAGCACAACGGCATCGGCGAACGACTTCTGGACGGCCGCCAAGTCGCGATCCTCACCCACGCCGCAGATCACGACTTCGATGCCGCCCGCAGCATGCTGGCCCACACCCTCACCCCCACCCCGTGGGAGGAAGCAGTCGCCGCCTGCCTGGCCATCCTGTGCCGCAGACTGGCCGACCCCCAAGCCGCCCCCGACATCACCGAGATGGTGGACCACTATCTGCAGCTCGAACCGGCACCTGAGCACACCGTCTTCCGGGTACGTCTCGGACTCTGCGTCCTCGATCTTGCCGCTGACGTCGACGAAACCCCGCAGATCGCCAACGTGATCGTCCGCGATGCCCTGGAATCCACCGACGCCTACGCCGCCCACGCCGCACTGTCACACCAGACGTGCCATACCCATACAGCCCCTGGGAACTCCCGGGCACTGACTGACATCGCCCAGGCCTCCGGCCTGGGACGCGGAACAATTCCCGCTGACATACTCGACGATCTCATGGGCTCGGTGAGAACCAGCGAAGCATCCATAGCACACGCGTTAGCGGCGCAGACCCCATGAGTACGGAGCCGGTGCTGGAAGACGAGAACGTACGCCAGGCACACCAAGCCAAGGCAATCCCATCGGCATGGGTGCGAGCCCCGATGGCGCTCCGCCGGGATGGGACTTCCCCCGGGATCACAGCGACGCCATCCACGGCGTGCGGGCACACTGGAGCGGGCGGGACGGAGCCCGCCTCGCCGACCGCTTCGCGGCCACCGGCTACGCCCGTGCCGTGACACGCTGGCTCGCTGTCCCCACCGATGCCGCCACGGCGGGCGAGGGTGGTCGTCGCTGCGGCCGTGAGGACCTGAAGGACCTGCGGGACACCGCTGAACAGGCCCGTTTGTGGGACGCGAGGTTCGGAGGCGGGGACTGGCGATTGAGTTCGGTGACGCAGTGCCTGCGTGACCGAGCGGTCCCCCTGCTCACCGGCTCGTACACCGAACAGGTCGGCCGGGAACTATTCACGATCACCGCGGAGCTGTCCCGGGTCGTGGGCTGGGCCACATTCGACAGCGGTCACAGCGGCACCGCGCAGCGGCACTTCATCCAGGCGCTACGGCTGGCCCGTGCCGGGGGCGATGTGGAGATGGGGGCCTACATTCTGGCAACCATGGCCCTG
>JBOHFT010000422.1:0-1437 GCA_050699815.1 Pseudonocardiaceae bacterium
GACCTGATGGACCACTTTTCTGGGGACGCGATCCTGTGCGGGGGTGTCGCGGTTCGGGCCTCCTGAGGGGGTTGCTGTCACACCTTCTGCGTACTGTCCGGCGTGTGAGTGATGTGCGTGACGTGGCTGGTGTGGCCAGCGCTCAGGTCGGCCTGCGATGAGGGCGCAGCGGGTCGAGCTGACGGCGGCGCTCGCCTATTGGACGGTGGTCGACGACGAGTGGCGGCCGGTCCCGGTGGCGGATGCCTACCTGCGCCATTTGCGGCTCGGCGCGGACCGGGCGGAGGGGACGACCCGGGTTTACGCCAGCGACTTGGCGCTTTTCCTTGCCTGGTGCTGTTCGAGCGGCCGGAGTCTGGCTGAGGCGGCTCGATCGTTGAGCTCGTTCGTGGCGATGTTGCGGACAACTCCCGTGGAACGGGCCGGGGCCGGGCGGGGCCAGCCCCGCAGCCCGGGGCGGATCAATCACGTCCTCGCTGCGGTGCGGGAGCTGTACAAGCATGCTGTCGCCAACCGTGGTCTCGATGCCTGCGTGCTCAGCTTCCTCTACGAGGTTGGCGACGATCGCTACCTGCCGGCCGAGCTGCGGCCCGAGGGCTCCGGGCTTCGCTACGTGGCCAAGCCCCGCCACGTGCAGCGGGCTCGGCGGCGAGTTACCCCCGAGTCGGTGCGCTCCGGCGAGATCGAAGCGCTTCTGCGGGCCGCCGCCAGCTGGAGGGACCGGTTCATCCTCGTGTTGTTGTGGTTTTGCGGGCTGCGCATCGGCGAGGCCCTCGGTCTGCGACGCTGCGACCTGCACTTCGTGGTGAGCTCTGCGGTACTCGGCTGCGCGGTCCCCGGCCCGCATGTACATGTGATTGGCAGGGACAACCCCAACCGCGCTCGGGCCAAGTCCGGCGACCGCCACGTCCCGGTCCGCGCCGAGGTGCTGTCGTGCTATGACCGCTACCTGGGCGAGCGGGCGGCGTGCCCGGCGGCGGAGGCTTGCGACTTCGTGCTGGTCAACTTGTTCCACGAGCCGCGCGGCCGGCCCATGTCGGACCACACGGTGCGCCAGTGGCTGGCGGCCCTGTCAAAGCGGGCCGGTCTCGATCGGGCGGTGCGCCCGCACATGTTCCGTCATGCGGCGGCCCGCGAGCTTCTCTCGCGAGGGGTCGGCTTGGACGTGGTGGCCGAGCTGCTGGGCCATGCTTCCATCCGCTCGACCGAGGCCTACCTGCATCCCAACGACGACGCGCTGCGCGCGGCTGTGGAGCGCCTCGGTCCACTCGACTTCGAACAACAGCGACGGGCGACGTGACCGCCTCGCCCCCCGTGCCGGCGGTGGTCATCGATGGAGGCCGTCGGAGCGCCTCTCTGGAGCGACTCAGGGCCGCCCTCGACCTGCCCGCCTTGGTGGCCGCGGGGTGGGATCCTGCCACCGAGGTGTGGACCCCC
>JBOHFT010000423.1:0-1423 GCA_050699815.1 Pseudonocardiaceae bacterium
CGGCCCGGCGGGCCTGGCGGGACCCCCGCAGGCCGTCAAGATCGTCAATTGGGGCAGCCGGCTCGGGAGAACAGTGCTTGGCTAGCAGGACAGGAGCACGCGGCAGGAGCGGCAGAGGGGGATGCGGGCGTGGCGGACGGACCCAACGAGGTGCTCACCTCGTTACTTGAGGAGCTGGGCTGGTCGCCGCGTGCGCTGGCCCGGCGGATCAATCACGTCTTCGGGGCCGGCACGGTAGCCGGCACTGCTCCGTATCACTGGCGTGACAGCGGCTGTGTCCCGCGGCCGCCGCTTCCGGAGCTGGCGGCGTGGGTGCTGTCCCGTGAGCTCGGCCGGCCGGTGACGGTGGCCGAGCTGTGGAAGGGCCGGGCCAGCGGATCACCGCTGGTGCTGCCCGCTGATATCGACATGGACGGCCCGTGGTCTCGGGTCAGCACCCTGGGCCTGCTCGATGATTGGGTCGTGGCCGGGCTCCTGGATCGCAGGCATTTTCTCGCTGTCTCCGGCGCGACGATCCTCGACCTCGCCGCCAGGTATCTGACGGGTGAATCCGGCAGGCTTGCGGCCGCGCTGGAACGGGGCTCGGTGGGTCACCTGCTGCTTGATCAGATCGAGCAGAGCCTCCCCCTGCTGCAGCGCCTCCACGACACTCACGGCGGTGGTGCCTACCTGCCCTATGTGGGGGCGCAGTTCCGGGCGGTCGCGCTGTTGTTGCGTCAGGGTGGCCATCCCGCGTGGGTGGAGTGTCGGCTGTTCGCGGCTCTCGCTGAGATAGGTCAGCTCGCGGGCTGGATGGCGCTGGACGCTGGCCGGCACGGGCTGGCCCAGCGGTACCTGTTCACTGCGCTGCGCGCGGCACGGGAGGCCGACTACCACCCGATGGCCGCTCACGTGCTGGGGGACCTGGCCTGTCAAGCCGCCACCCGGGAACACTCCCGTGACGCGATAGCCCTGGGGCAGGCAGCGGTCCGCATTGCCACCGGGAGTCCAGCGGGGGTGCGTGCTTCCATGCAGACCCGGCTCGCCTACGGCTATGCCCTCGCTGGCCAGCTCGATGACTTCGACCGCGCCTACGCCACCGGGCAGGACACCATCGCCGGCTGGGACCCGGCCCAGGAGCCGGCCTGGATGTACTTCCTTGCGCCCAACATGCTTGACACCCGAGCGGGTTACGCGCTGACCCATGCCGGCACCCTTGCCGTTGCAGCAGGTGACCACCAGACCGGCACGGCGCTGCTGCGCCGCGGCGAGCGGCTGCTGCGCACCGGCGCACACGCCCTGCCCATGGATCACCCCGCCCAGAGTCGGGCGCTGTTCGAGGGCGCTTGGCTGTCCGTCGCCGCCGCCGGGCAGGGCGATCTGGAGCAGGCCTGCACGATCGGCAGCCTCGCGGTCACCCGCCTGGACGCAGTCCAGTCCCCCC
>JBOHFT010000424.1:0-1423 GCA_050699815.1 Pseudonocardiaceae bacterium
TGGGACAGGCGGGCCAACGGGAAGTCCGAGGGGGTGTGGCCGCCCGCACCCGGTTGGGCGGCCTGCACGGCCAGCGCGTCCAACGCCTGGAACCAACACTGGGCCAGCTCACGCACAGCCTCCTCGGTCAACAGCCCCCCCGGCCACACCCATTTCACGTGCAGCTGCGACCCGTCAGGCAGATCCTCCGTCCAGGCGGTGATGTCCAGAGAATGGGACACGGGCAAGCCCAAGTCGGTGCCAATCCGCCCGGAGTCAGGAACCAAAGCCCAATCGTCGGCGTTGGGGACGTTGAAGCGGCCCAGGTAGTTGAACATGATCTGGGGGGCCGGCAGCCCGGCTAGGACCGCCCCCGTCTCCGGGTTGAGGTAGCGCAGCAGACCAAAGCCCAGACCATGGTCAGGCACGGCGCGCAGCTGCTCCTTTACCCCCTTGAGCGCCTTGCCCGCCGCCGGCCCACCAGCCAGCGCCTCGTCCAGATCAGCCCCGCCCACATCCAGACGCACCGGGAACACGCCGGTGGACCAGCCCACCGTGCGGGACAGATCCACACCGGGAGCGACCTGCTCCCGGCCATGCCCCCCCAGGTCGATCAACACCCCACGCTGATCGTCTTCGCCTCGCCGCCGACGCCACTGCGCGACCACCAACGCCAACCCGCACAACAGCACATCATCCACCCCGGCATGGAAGGCAGCCGGCACCCTGGTCAACAACGGCTCTGCCCGCGCCGCCGGCAGCGTCAACCTCATCTCACGACACGTCCCGACGGTGTCACAGGCGGGGTCGAACGGCCGGTCGCCCAACGGTGGGTCCCTGCCGTCCAACACCGCTGTCCACACCGCCAGCTCGGCTATCTGTGCCGGATCCTGAGCCCGCTCGGTGAGCAGCTGCGCCCACCGCCGAAACGACGTGCCACATGGGGGCAACACCACCGGCCGGCCCGCCGCCGCCTGCGCCCCGCCTGTGGCCAGATCCTCCAGCAGGATCCGCAACGACACCCCGTCAACCACCAGACGATGCGCACACACCAGCAGCCGGCCGGGCCGCGCTGGTCCGCAGTCCAGCCACACCACCTGAACCATCACCCCGGCCCGCGGCGCCAACCTGGCCCGAGCCACCGCCGCCTCGACCTCAATCACCTGTCGCAGGCCCTCACGGTCCAACCCGATGGCGTCCACACGCCTGATGCACGCGGAGGCGGTCACCGACCCCACCAGCCCCACCCGCAACGTCGACTCCCCACCATCGCCATCCGAGCGCTCCAGGCGGGCCCGCAGCATGGCGTGGCGGTCCAACAGCGCCTGCACCAGACCAACCAGACGCTCCCGGCTCAGACCAGCCGGCGTCTGCACCACCAGCGCCACGCCGAGCCCATCGACCGAGCCACGCTCGCACAACCAACGCATGGCCGGCGTCAAAG
>JBOHFT010000425.1:0-1373 GCA_050699815.1 Pseudonocardiaceae bacterium
TCGCCGAGCCGATGGCCGCGGTCTCCGTGCGGACCTTCGCCCAGGGCCATCACGGACGTGAGGGGCTGCTGGCGGGCATCACCTTGGCCCGGGTGCATCTGCTCGCCGGGGAGCCCGACGCGGCCCGCCTGGCCGCGCAGGCGATCGAGGCGGTGCCCCCGCTGCGCTCCGGTGTCGCCCGCACCGCGCTAGCCCCCCTGGCCCGGGACCTGCAGACCAGGCCGGGACCAGACTTCACCGTGCTGGCCCACCAAGCCCAGAAGATCGCAACAACACGCATGTGACACCGCACCGCGTTCTGGATGCAGACTGCCGCTATCAGGCGCCGAATAACAGCAGTCTGCATCCAGAACGCGAAAAAGGGGTTGGAGACCGGGGAGGATCTGGCGCTCATCCGGATCCCGCCCCATCTGGAGGTGTGCGTTCACCTGCACGCCGCGTCGGCGGGCGCGCTCGCGCTCGGCGAGTTCACCGCACGGGTGCTCGGCGTCTCCCGCGCGGCCGGAACCATGACCGGCCGATTCCTGCACCTGCTGGATGCGGTGGACCAGGCGCAGATGGCCGGGGTCTACGCGGGGCTGCCCACCGTGGACGGCGCCGGCGTCGCGGTGCAGCTTTCCTTGCGGTGGCCAGACCGGCCACGGCGCGCACCAGGTGCAGGGCGTCACCGACGTCGCCGGGCAGCTGCTGGGCATGCAGGTCGATGTCTCGGGTAGGGCGTCGCGCATCGCAGGCGGCGAGTAGGACGCCGCCCTTCAGTATCAGTTGATCAGCATGGGGTGAGGCGGCGAGTCGGGCCAGGAAGCCTTCGAGGGCGTAGAGCTAATGGAGTTCGTCGGTGGGCCGTCCGACCCTCAACGTTGACCGTATCCGCTGCCTCACCCGGCTGATGACGCCGCACGCCAAGCTCCCGGCAGTGCGGGACTTCCCCGTCCTCACTGACACCGCCACCACGAAGACGTGGAACAGCGCACTGGTCAGCCCAATTCGCCCAGAGTCCGCGCGTGACACCACCCGTGACACGAATTCTGGTGGACGGTGGGGCTGTGACACCAACGAGGTCGCAGCACTGACAAACTCTCTTCGGCAGCTCGATGCTCATCTGCAATTCCTCCCAAGTCAAGTAACAAGCCCGCGCCTTATCGGAGGTCTATCTTGCATCGGAAGGGTCGGAGGCACGACCCCAACGCCCCTGTCTGGCTGAGGTGCCCGGAGTGCCGCGAACTCTTCGGTTGGGAAAGAAGGTCGCCTTGATCCCAACCGGTCGAAGCAATTGATCTTGGTGTAGATCGTCGGCGACACCGTCGACGAGGAGCACTGAGTGAGCTGCGAGCGCAGGCCGTTGACCGAGGTCGATCGGGAGGAGATCTCCC
>JBOHFT010000426.1:0-1373 GCA_050699815.1 Pseudonocardiaceae bacterium
GCCGACCGCCTCAACCCGCTCCACACCGCCGCCGACGGCCTGTCACACGTCGCGCGAGAACTCGACGCCGAGGCCGACGCGCTGCGCGACCAGGCGCGCCACCTGCGACGCCAAGCCGACACGCTGGAGAGCTGGGACCCGCGGTCACCCTGACGCCGGATCGAGCAGCGGGTTGGCCACACCATCAGGCAGCGGCTCCACACACGGCGTCGACCCGCCCAGAGAGACCAGCAGCGCCTCACGCGCGAACGTGAACTCATAGTTGAAGTCGTCCTGATCGACGAAGATCACCGGCGAATAGGGATCGTAGAGGTACTCCAGGACCTGATAACCCCGCTGCTTCCAGTAGCGGGCCGCCTCCCGCACCATACGCTCACCGGTCGACTCATCGGCCACCGTGAACCGGAAGCCGTAGTCATAGTTCACCTGCTCGGTGAACCCCCCGACGCTGTCCATACAGGGTGCGCCGGTACGCTCATCCGCCGGGGTCAGCTCCGCGCCAGCGGCCACCTCGGCGATCGTGGCGTCGACCAACTCCTTGATCTGCATCACGGCCTGCTGGGTCTCCATCGAGTCCTCCCTTCCGCATCCGGTCATCAGCAGGCCCACGGCCAGCCACGCCCAGCGCCTCGGTCTCATTTCGCGCCCCCGGGCAGCTCGGCCATCGGCTCTCTGCCGAGCATGACCCGCGCGTGGTTGAACAGCGACAGGCTTCGTGGCTCGTAGTACTGGGAGTGGCCGTGGCTGCGATTGTCGTAGGGCAGCGGGACAGCGCCGAACCCCGGCTGGGACGGATCAGGGCCGTGCGCGTCCTGCTGATCCGGCGACAGCGCGACAGAGCCCACACCCAACACCTCGTCGGCGTTGAACACATGACGGATGGGATCATCAGCGGTGCGCACCGCGTACACGTCGCCCGCCGCCATGCCCAGCTCAGACACATGCCCAGCGCCCACACCAGGACTGCCCGCCAACACCACCCGATCAGCGCCCAGCCCCTTCCGAGACGCCGTCGCCGTGACCAGCGTCCCATAGCTGTGGCCCAACACCGCCACCTCCGCCCGACGGCTGTTGACCGCCCGCACCCCGCCCACGAACCCCACCAGCGCCACCGCCCCCCGCTCCGCCCGGCGGACGCCCGCCGCGGACAGGCCCATCTCCGGCGTGTCATAGCCCAGCCAGGCGACCACCGCATGATCCGTCGAGCCCAAACCCGACGCCCGGGCGTGGAGGCGGCGGGCGTTGGCGATCATGCGGTGATAGTTGTCGAGCTGGTTGGTGATGCCCGGCACCATCACCCCGACACGGCTGGCGGTGGCCACATCGCCCAGCGCCACCACCGCCCGCCCGTCGCCGGCCGGGTCATAGACCAG
>JBOHFT010000427.1:0-1368 GCA_050699815.1 Pseudonocardiaceae bacterium
AACTTGATAGAGCAGCAACAGAACTAAATGACAGACCACGCAAGACGCTGAACTGGCGAAAGCCGGTCGAGGTCTTCGAGAATCTGATCGCGGAGCACTGTGTCGTCATGACCGATTGAAACCGCCCCGCTAACCGGGCGCTGCCCCATCCCGACTGAGCATGCGCCCGGGAGCCGGCTCAGCGCTCTCATGCCAAAGCCCACCCGTCACATGGAGACTTATCGCTGTCCCAGGTGCCCTCCCCACAGCGATAAGTCTCCATATCGCGGTGCGTCGCGGGCGAGACTGCGTGAACCTGGGTTTCTGTCGTGCATGGGGTGCAGCAACGGCACGCGCCTGGCCATCGCTGTGGAGTCGACTCACATCTCACAGTTGACTCGAGAGTGACGGCTGGGCCGCTTAAGCCCGCTAATGCGCCCGTTCGGCCAGATCGGGCACTCGCAGTCGCACTCGCCGATGAAGTACCCCCGCGGCTGGTCATGCTCGTCCCGCGTGCTCGCGGACTCCGGCTGGTCAGCGCCGCCGACGCAGCTGCTTGAGCAGCTCGGTGTCCACGATGCGGAAGTCCAGCCCGAACTTGTCGCGCATCTCGTCGCGCCACTGCACGGTCAGCCCGGCCGGGCAGACGATCAGCATCGTGCGTGCCCGATGCCGCAGCATCAGCTCCTGCATCACCAGCCCGGCCTCGATGGTCTTGCCCAGGCCGACGTCATCGGCGATCAGCAGCTTGGTGCGCGGCATGGACAGCGCCCGCACCACCGGGTCCAGCTGGTAGTCCTCGATCTGGATCCCGGAGCGGAAGGGCGCCTGCAGCGCGGTGGTGTCCGCCGAGGCGATCGCGCCCCAGCGCACCGCGTGCAGGAACGCGGCGAGCTCCGCCGGTTCGTCGAAGCCGTGCTCGGGACTCGGGAGCACGGCGACGTCGTGCACCATGGTGCCGGGTTCCAGCTCCCAGACGACGCCGAGCTCGTCGTCCCGGGCGTCGTCCTCGATGCTGGCCAGGCTCACCAGATGCGGCGCCCGGCCAGTGAGCACGTGCGGGTCGCTGCTGGCCACCTCACCCCGGGACACCTCCGCCACCACCCACTGGCGGTGGCGCACCGTGACCAGCTGTCCCGGCACCGGTACAGCGACCCGCTGATCGCGCGGAGTGGAGGTGCCGGTCACGGCGAAATCCTAACGTGGCGTGCGCTCCCGATCTGGCAATCGCCTCGAGTCAGGGTGTACCCCACGGCTAACGAACTAGAGGGCTGTGGCCGACGAAGTCGGCATGATCGAGTCAAGTTTGGGTTATGCGGCGAATCCGGCCTGTTGGGTGAGTTGGTCGAGAGCGCGTTGGTAGTTGCGCGCGGCAGCCCGTAGTGGGGT
>JBOHFT010000428.1:0-1367 GCA_050699815.1 Pseudonocardiaceae bacterium
TCAGCAGGACCAGCGGCGTGGCGCGCAGGAGCGCCACCTCGGGCCCCGGCGCCCCCGCGGCCGTCAGCAGGCCCGAGAGCAGCAGCGGGGCTTGATCCCCGGCGGGCAGGAACTGGCGGCTCGCCAGCGTATGCAGACTCGTCATCGCCTGGCTGCGGTTGTACTGCAGGTGGAGCACGGGGCCCGTGAAGCCGGCCCGGCCGGCCAGCACCTCGGTGAAGACCGGGGTGACGGTGCCGTTGAGGAGCACCTGCGCCGCCTGAATCTGGCTCACCGTAAACCCGCCCGGCAGGTCGCCCACGTAGACATCCACCCGCCCGCTGGAGGCCACCGGCTCCCAGGTCAGATCCCAGGTGCCCGGGGTCACCTCCACGGCCGGCGCCAGCATCGGCGGGGCCGGGGCCACGCTCACCGCCACCGTCGTCGGCGACGCCGGGGCCAGCCCCAGCCAGATGTTGGCGTAGCAGCCATCCGCTTCCGTCAGACAGAGCGCCGGATCTTCAGGCTGTACCGGCGGCGTGGCATTGAGCTCCGGGTCGCGGTTGAAGTTGAAGTAGGTCGGCGTGACCGTCAGCGCCCCCGCCACAAAATCGGTCCGGCTCTGCGTGACCTCGACCACGGTGCTGATGGCGCAGGCGGTGTTAAAGGGGGCGGGCTGCCCCGTGGGCACCGTCGTCATCCCGCTGGGGCAGGGGTCCGTGCCCCCCGGAATCTCCACCAGGTCCACCGGGATGTGCACGGCCGGGGCTTCCAGAATCCGGTGCGCGTGCACCACCTGCCCGCCGTTCTCCACCTTCACGAACACGTTGAAGGGGTCCGGCCGGAAGGCAAAGTACTTGTCGGGCACCGTGTCGCCGTTCCGGTCCACCCGCTGGAAGGTCACCGTCGCGGTGACGAAGATCGGCTCGTTGACCTGATAGGCCGTCCCATTGGCCGGCGGGGTCACGCTCGCCGCACTGGTCACCTGGCCCACGTAGGCGGTCCCCAGGGGACTGTCGCCCCCGTGCTCGGGCGTGTCGCAGAGGTCGCCGCGGCCGTCCAGGTCAAAGTCCGGTTGCGTGCCCGTATGCGCGCCCCCGTTCTGATCCACCCAGTTGGTGCCGGCGTTATAGATGCTCGGGCAGTTGTCCTGCGGATAGGGCGGGGTGGCCGTATCCGGGAAGCCGTCGCCGTCGCTGTCCACGATCGTCTCGACGACCGTCAGGATGAGGGTCTTGAGGGTCGGCGGATTGACGCCGTCGCTGGCGCTGAGCTGCAGCGCATAGGTGCCGGCCTGGTTGGGCGCCGGCGTCCAGGTGAGCTGCGGGGTGGCATCCACGCTCGCCCCCGGCGGCAGCCCGCTGACCATGAGGGTCACGGTATCGGCC
>JBOHFT010000429.1:0-1366 GCA_050699815.1 Pseudonocardiaceae bacterium
GCTGAGATCTTCGACCTGCACCGGTGGGCGCCCCGGACTTAGATCATAGGAAAACTGAAGATCCACACCTATCTTGACCAGCGGAAACACCGACCTAGATCACGCTAGCCCGGAAACTCCCGCTAGGTGCCGACGGCGCTGAGTTCCTTGGCGGCCTCGCGGATGTCCTTGGCGGTGTCGATGGCCCGCCAGTAGCCCGCAATGGGAAACCCGGCCAGCCGCCCTTGCTTGGCGAGCAGCGGGAACGTCGAACGCTCGTGATCCCCGGTGTCGGGCAGCAGATCCAGGATCTCGCCGGAGAACACGTAGACGCCGCCGTTGATCAGATACGGCGACGGCGGGGCCTCCACGAAATCCGTCACCCGGCCCAGCTCGTCGACCTCGACCACACCCCACGGAATCCGCGGCCGGACCAGCCCGATCGTGGCCACCGCCGCCCGCTCGGCGTGATACGCGGCCATCGCGCCCAGGTCGAACCGGGTCCAGATGTCGCCGTTGAGCGCGAACCAGGCCTCGCCCGGGGCGGGCAGGTGCTTGCCGGCATATTTCAGGCCGCCGCCCCGCCCGAGGGGTTCGTCCTCCACCACCGTGACCACCCGCACCGGCTGGCTGCTCGCCGAGAGGTGCCCGATCAGGACCTCGTGCAGGTGGCCGGCGGCGACCACCACGTCGGTGACACCGGACTCGGCCAGCCACTCGATCTGGTGATCGATGATGCAGCGGCCAGCGATCTTGATCATCGGCTTGGGGACGGTGTCGGTGTAGGGCTTGAGCCGCGACCCCTGCCCACCAGCCAAGATCACCGCCTGCCGCACCGCTTCATGGCTCGCCATGCCGCAGACCCTAGCGCGCCGCTGGTGCTGACCAACGGAATCAACCCGTCGCCGACCTCGTACCTGGCGTGCGCTAGCCCGAGCTTGCTACGCCTTCCCCTGCCGGGCCGCCGTCGCTTTGCTGAGCAGCTCGCATAGCTGCGCTGTCTCCGGGTTGGTCATCACGACGGTGGTCTTGATCGCCCCGTTGAAGGTCAGCCAGACCCGCCCGTTGCTGCCCGTGCCTTGCCGCGTGACGATCACCGTGCTGAGCTCGCCTTCCGGGGTGCGGCCCGGAAACGTCCCGCGGAAGGTCTCCGCGGGAGTGCTGCCGCTCACCGGGCATTCTGCGTATCCCTCATCGACCGCCCGAGATCCCGCCATTTCTGCCATCCCTTCGTCGTCGACTTGCGTGCTCCCAGCACACCGGCCCGGCGGGCCTGGCGGGACCCCCGCAGGCCGTCAAGATCGTCAATTGGGGCAGCCGGCTCGGGAGAACAGTGCTTGGCTAGCAGGACAGGAGCACGCGGCAGGAGCGGCAGAGGGGGATGCGG
>JBOHFT010000430.1:0-1356 GCA_050699815.1 Pseudonocardiaceae bacterium
TGCGCTGCCCTGAGCTCCCGGTGAGGCAGGCACGGTGGCGGCACCGATGGTGTCTGTCTGCAGTGAGCTCGGGGTATCTAGGGAGTGCCGTCGTCTCTCGTGGTGCCACGTCGGCATCGCCGGAGGCCGGGGTATCGTTACGCAGCGGCCTTCTCCACGTGATCCGCCCAGGCGGTTGTCTCGTCGTAGCAGGTGCGGGTCTTGAGGCAGCCGTGCAGGATGCCCACGCGCCGGTTGGCGAGCTGGCGCAGCGCGGCGTGGTGCTCAGTGCCGCGGGCTTTGAGCTCGTCGTAGTACGCGTGGGCGCCCGGCGAGGCGTTGAGCGCGCTGAAGGCCTGGGTCATGAGTGCGTCGATGAGCCGGTCATTATGCACAAACCGGGCGAGGACGACCTTCTTTTTCCCGGAGGCGCGGGTGATCGGGCTGGTGCCGGCGTAGTTCTTCCGGGATTTCGCGTCGGTGTAACGGCCGGGGTCGTCACCGAACTCGGCGAGCACCCGGGCACCAAGGATCGGTCCCAGCCCAGGCTGGGACACGATGATCTCAGCGTCCGGGTGCCGGCCAAAATACGCATCGACCTGCCCTTGCAGAACCTTGACCTGCTCATCAAGGGTCCGCAGCACCGCCACGGCGGCACTGGCCGTGGCCGCGTAGGCCGCGGTGAGCACCTCAGGCTGGCCCAGCTGCTCACCACGCAGCACGGCCTGGATCCGGGCGGCCTTCTCCGCGACAGTGCGGCGCCGGGCACGGGTGAGCGCGGCACTGATCTGGGGGAGCGTCAGCCTCGCCGCCGAGGCCGGGTCCGGTGCCTTGGCCAGCAGCTCCAGGGCATCGGGGGCATCCAGATCCTCACACGCCTCCAGCGCGGCCGGGAAATACTCCCGCAGCACGTGACGCAGCCGCTGGGTATGACGGGTCCGTTCCCAGATCAACGTCTTGTGCGCCCGCGTCACCACCTTCACCGCCCCGGCCGCCGCGCTGTCCGCGGCCACCGGGCGCAGCTGGTGGGAATCGGTGCGCACCATGTCCGCCAGGGCTCTGTCAACTTGTTGGGTGTCGAGCGTGTCGAGGGTGTCGCGGGGTGCGGGGTGGTCCTGATTGGGGTGGTGTCAGCTAGCCGTGGGAAGGCCAACGATCTCGTTCCAGGTGGTGAAGCGTGCGGTCATTTCTCGGTGGTAGGCATCGGCGCGCAGTCGGTGGCGGCGGGGTCGGAAGTGCGGTGAGATCCCGCTGAACGCGGACAGGAACCGGTGCGCGCCACCGGGGGATCGGAATCGTGTCATCGCGCGTTCTCGCTGCCTCGTGGGTTGGTGGGAGTTCTCCGCCCGATTGTTCAGGTACTTCGATCGACGGTGC
>JBOHFT010000431.1:0-1342 GCA_050699815.1 Pseudonocardiaceae bacterium
TTCATACACCGGACCGGCACGCCGGTCACGGTCTACATCCCGCCGACCGGAGCCCGCCTACCCAAACCAGCCACGGCACGCCTCGTCGGGCTGGGGTGAAACCCCGTTAGTGATACGCGGTGTATCAGTTGCGACCGCTTCTGGTCAGCGGATGGTCTGGGAAGTCCCCAGAATCGCGGCGAGCTTGCGGTACCGGGACGCGCTGGCGTTCGCGTGCCCGGCCCGCCGGGCGATCACATCGGGGAGCCCCTGATGCCGTGCCCAATCGGGGTGCGCCGAGAACACCTCCAGGAGGGTGTCCAGAGAGGCGTCCCACTGCCGGGTGTCGCACTGGGCCAGCGCCACGTCCAGCATCAGCCGGTTGCGGGCCGATGTGGTGAGCGCCGACTGGTCGCCCATGGAGGCGAACATCTCCAAGGCCTTGCCGGGACGACCGGTCGAGACGCTGATGCCGACGGCCTGGGCCGCAACGGTGGCGGGGCCGAAGGCGGTGCCGTTGATGGGGACGTCGCGGCCCATCCGGGCGGCGACCGCGTGCCCCTGGGACAGTAGATCATCGGCCCGTCCCACATTGCCCTTGCGGGCCGCGACGACGGCCGCGAAGGTGACGTGCCAGCCATAAGTGGCCAACAACTCCAGATCTCGATCCGCGTACCGCGGCTCGATCATCAGGTACGACTGTTCGGCGGTCTGCGCCGCCTCGTCCAGCCGTGCGTCTCGCAGATAGATCCACGATCGGCCCGAGGCGACCATCGCCGCGCGCACCGGGTCGGCCGCCAGGTCTGCCTGCGTCGCAGCGTGCCCGATCGCGGCGTAGGCCAGGTCACGGGCCCCGAACTGGTTGGCGACATAGGCGGTCAGCCGGTAGGCGTCGGCCATCACCCCGCGCGCCGCGCACTGCTCGTCCGCCGGGACCGCCCGCTGCACCGCGGCGGCCTGCCGCACGGCGATCGCGACCAGAGCGCCGGCCACGGCGAACTGTCCGGCCCGATACCGGTCCCACGCCGCAGCCAAGCCTGCGACGACCTCCGGGCCCGAAGGTGGAGCCTCGTCCGTCCCGACACCCGCCGCGGTGTCGTGGACGACACACGACAGCTCACGCAGCATCGCACGATCGTCCCGTCGCATCGCCCGGCGCGGCTCCTGCTGACCGAGTACCACCGACACATCGGTGTGCAGCGCCGCCGCGATCCGCAGCAGTGACGGCAACCCCACCCCTAGCGGGAGTTTCCGGGCTAGCGTGATCTAGGTCGGTGTTTCCGCTGGTCAAGATAGGTGTGGATCTTCAGTTTTCCTATGATCTAAGTCCGGGGCGCCCACCGGTGCAGGTCGAAGATCTCAG
>JBOHFT010000432.1:0-1341 GCA_050699815.1 Pseudonocardiaceae bacterium
ACTCCGGTCAAGCCGGAGACGGTGTTCGTGCTTTGGCTGGCCGCGGCGGCATCGCCGGCCGCGCCCACCGCGCCCACGAGCACGCGCTGCGACAGGTAGGAGGCCGCATTCGAGATGCGTTCGCCCGAGACACACGGCACCCCGAACTCATCGGCGATCTCGCCCAGCGGCTCTTGCTCCGTGCCGCGCACGGTGCGCAGCGTGCCGTCGCGGAATACGAAGGTGGCCGAGATCAACCGCCCGCGGACACAGGCGAGGGTCCAGTCCCCGAGCGCCGTGCCCCGGAAGATGACGCCGGCCACTTGAGGCAACTCCAAGCCGTTGGCGGCCAGGTTATCGGCGCCGACCAGCACATAGAAGGGGAAGGGATCCTGCACGTGGCCTTGGATCGGGATGCGTCCGACCAGGGCCGTGAAGGCGGTGGACCCGGTCAGCGCCATGTTCTCGGCGATGGTGTAGAGGGGTTTGAGCGGCGGTTTTGCTTGCTCCGGTGTCTGGGCCCCGGACTTCGCGGCATTTAGTCCCAGCGGCGCCGCGGCGAGCGCTACGGGCATGCCCACGGGCTCGATCCAGACCACCGCCTCCGGACTCGCCGTGAGCCCGGCGGCGCGTAGGGAGGGTGTCGGTGCCCACTCGCGCAAGGACCGCAATCCACTCGAGAGCTCATCGAGACGCCGGGTGAGCCCCTGGAGAGCCAGATCCCCGCGCTGCTCGGAAGCCGCGCCCACGGTCACCTGGTGTCCGAGATCCCCGACTTTCCGTTCGAGCTTCTGGTTTTGCTCGAGCAGCCGCTGGTTCTCCGCGCTCATGGCGGTGAACTTATTGGTCATCTCGGCGACCCCGGCGCGCAGCGTGCGGATGGTGTCGGCCGGCGTGTCCGCGTCCGCCGGCGGGGCCTGGGGCACGGCCTGCATCATGGCCGTGGTCTCGGGCTCACTCTCCGCACACCCCCGGAACCCGACCACGGCGGCCATGACCACCACGACACCCGCCAGGATGAAGGGGAGGGGATTGGCGCTCGTATTCATCAGCGGCCCCTCCGAGACAGACTCCCGGATAGCCCCAACGCGTCTGCGAACGGCCGGGCCGAGATAAGATAGACCGCGGTCGTGTCGGCTTCATGGCCATGGGGGAAGAGGCGCGCATGCTGGAAGGTCGCGGCCAGCCACTCGCCGCGCAGGGCGGTGCGCGGATCCAGGATCACGGCGCGGTGCGTGCGGTTACGGAGCCGAACCGCCGTGACATAGATCCCCGCCTCATCCGCCCAGGACGCCAACGGCGTGGCCTCGATTTCGGCGAGCGTCCCCGCGGTGCGGATGAGGGGCACCGTACTCCGATCCG
>JBOHFT010000433.1:0-1324 GCA_050699815.1 Pseudonocardiaceae bacterium
ACCGAGCGGTGCGCTGCGGGTCTCGGTGTATGCCGGGACCGACCCGCTGACCGGTCGGCGCCACTATCTGCGAGAGAGCATCCCGGCTGGGCCCGCAGCTCATGCGCAGGCGCAGAAGGCCATGCGCCGGCTGGCCACCGAGGTTGATCAACGGCGCAACCCGCGGACCAACGCCACCGTCAACCAGCTGCTCGATCGGCACTTCGAGCTCGCCGAGCTGGAGACGAACACCCTTGCGAACTACCGCAGCCTGGGCGACAAACACATCCGGCCACTGATCGGCGCGGTGAAGGTCGGAGCCCTCGACGGTGACCTGTTCGACTCGTTCTACGCCGCACTCCGGCGCTGCCGTGATCATTGCGACCAGCGGCCGCGCATCGACCACCGCACGACGGGTCCCCACCAGTGCGACGAACGATGCACGCCGCATCAGTGCCGGCCGCTGTCGAACGGGAGCATCCGGTACCTCCACTTCATCCTCAGCGGGGCGCTGAAGCGAGCCGTGCGGTGGCGCTGGATCGCCGTTAACCCCATCGCCCAGGCTGCCCCGCCACCACAGCCCAAGCCGAACCCGCAGCCGCCCACCCCCGAGCAGGCCGCGCGGATTCTCAACGAGGCATGGAAGGACCCAGACTGGGCCATCCTGATCTGGCTGACCATGATCACCGGATTCCGCCGCGGAGAGCTTTGCGCGATCCGGTGGAAGCACCTCGACCTGGCAACCGGGGTGCTGACACTGGAGAAGAGCATCGGCCAGCGCAGCGGCCGGACCTGGGAGAAGGACACCAAGACCCACCAGCACCGCCGTATTGCGCTGGACCCCGAAACCATTGCCCTGCTCGGTGAGCACCGACGCCGGTGCGAGGCCCGGGCCGCCGCGGTCGAACGTGAGCTCAACGATGAGGCATTCGTGTTCTCGCTGGCCGTTGACGGGTCCGAGCACCTCAAGCCGGACTCGGTCAGCCAGCGTTACGGCAGGCTGGCCCGGCGTCTCGGGATCTCGACGACGATCCACAAATTGCGGCACTACTCGGCTACCGAGCTGATCTCCGCTGGTGTTGATGTCCGCACCGTCGCCGGCCGGCTCGGGCACGGTGGCGGCGGCACAACGACGCTCAAGGTATACGCGGCATGGGTGTCTGAGTCCGACCAGCGAGCCGCCACGAGCCTGTTTGCCCGACTACCCGCCCGGCCCGACGCAGGCGCGGATCTGACTCCGATAGGTGATGGTGAATCGACCTATGAGCGGGTCGCCGCTGAGCTGCGGGCTCAGATCGTCTCGGGGGAGTTGCCGGTCGGGTCAGTATTGCCCACGCACAAGCAG
>JBOHFT010000434.1:0-1321 GCA_050699815.1 Pseudonocardiaceae bacterium
CCGTTGCCGGCGACGCATGCCAGGAGCAGGGACGAGCGTTGAGCACTCGCCCGGAGCTAACCGTCGATCATATTCGACCCTCCATTTTCGGTTATCTCACTCACACAGTGCGACCTCATGTCGCACCTCGATGCCCCAGTGGTCGCGGACGAGGCCGGCGATCTGTTTGGGGGTGGCGCGGGTGTCGGTGAGGCTTGTCAGGCCCAGGGCGGCGACTGCGGAGTGCGGGGCCCCGGTGGGGTCGGTGACGTAGCGTTCGATCAGCCAGACTTGGTTGACGTGGGGGAACGGTAGGTCGGTGGGGGCGGGCAGGGTCTGGATGGTGCGGGTGGTGACCCGGCCGTGGGCGGTGTCGACGTCGCGGTGGGTGATCGGGGTGTCGGCCCAGGGCAGCGCGTCGAGGGCGGCGAACAGTGTGGGCTGGTTGTGTTTGACGGTCAGGACGAACTCCGCGCCCCGGGCGTGGAGGTACTCGGCGTGGGCGCGTTGGGTGTGGAGGGCGTCGGCGGTGATGACCATCTCGCTCAGGTCGGCGCCGAGGTCGGCGAGCTGGTCGAGCAGCGGGGCGAACTTGGGGATCTCGTTGGTCTTCGCGCCGACCTCGACCTGGGCCAGGACCAGCGAGTCGGTGTGGGTGGCCGCGGCCAGCAGGTGCATCTGAGCGCCGTGGGCGTCGACCGCGCCGCGCACGGTCTTGCCGTCCACCGCGACCGCGACCAGCCCCGCGCCGGCAGAGTCGGCCGCGGCGGGGGCGCGGTGTCGTGCGGCCCGGGCGGTGGCTTGGGCGAGCAGCCAGGCGCCGATCGCGGCGTCCACCGCGGCGGCGTCGGCGCCGGTGAGGACCCGCCACAGGGTGGTCTTGGACGGGTACCGGGCGGGTCGGGCGTAGAGCCGGGCCAGCACCTCGGCGGGCACGTCGGCGACCCATCCGGCGATCGCGGTGAACGAGCGCATCCCGCCCAGCACCGCGGCCGCGCACAGCGTCAGCACCACCGCGACCGGGTGATCCCGGCCCTGTTCGCTGCGCCCATCGGACACCGCCCCGAACCGTCGTAGCAGGTCAGGGCCCTCGATTGCGGCGGTGCTCAGCTCAGGTCCGTCCCCCGAGCCCGACGACACACCGGTGAGCGCTGTCGCACACGACTCGGCGATGGCAGGATGAATCAGCAACGAGGCTCCGGTGGCAACGAGAAGTCTGTGGAAGGACCACTCGTCCTACCGGGGCCTCGTTCGCCCACCGGCACGACACGCCGAAGATCACCGATCTTGTTCTGAGGGGTCGGGCAACGTCACAAAACGATCTTGGAACGACCCTGGCGTG
>JBOHFT010000435.1:0-1305 GCA_050699815.1 Pseudonocardiaceae bacterium
TATCAGTGCTGCGGCCCACGCGCAGGCGCGGCCGCCACGGCAGCCCAACCAGCGGCCCCCAGTCGAACCCGCGCACCGGGCCCAGCGCCGAGGTGGTGACCTCCCCCAAGAACCGCACCAACGGCGCCAGGGTGTGCCCGGCCAGAGTGTGCGCCACCATCGGCTCGACCACGCGTTCGTTCCGGTCCACCAGGTAGAGCCGTCGGGAATCGGCGACGACGAACAGGTCCGCCACCCGCAGCCCGCCGTCCCCGAACTCCCCGACGTGCAGCAGCTCGCGGGTGACTTGGGGTGCTCGGCCGAGGGGGTCGCAATCCAGCTGCCGTGCGGGTGCGCTCAGCTGCGCCACGATCGCGCCGTGGGTGGTGGGCGGCAGCGTCGATAGGGCCTCGATAGCGTCGGATGCCTGTGGCGGGGGCAGCCGGTCCAGCAGCCGCCCGCCCAGCGCCGCGCCGGTGCGCCCCACGGCCCCCACGACGACATCGAACCGGCCGTAGTCCAGCTCGGCGCGGCTGGTGGCCTGTATCTGGGCGCACACCGACAGGTGCGGCGCCCATCCAGCCCACCCGGTCTCCGCGCCCAGCGCGGTGAGATCCGCGGCGCTCAGGTGGACCTCGGCGGCGCCGTGGCGCGCGGCCCGTTGGGCCAGGGCGGCCAGGTGCCGGTCCCGGCGCTGCCACGGCTGCGGGTCGGGTGTGTGATCGGGCAGCAGGTGCTCGGGCCACCCGACACCCTCCACCGGGTCCACCGCTGCGCTCACGGGCACGGCGGCACCCGCCCCGAACCGCTCGACGAAGCGGGTATGCCAGTCCCGCCAGGATCGGCGTCCTGACGTGTCGCCCGCGGTGAGCGCCAGCAGCCGCCCGGCTTCGGCTACCTCCTCAGCCACCTGACCCGGCACCTGCACGGCGGCATCGATACGGAGGTCAATGCTGGGCGGCTGCGAGGACGTGCCGTCCACCGCGTCCAGCCGGTGGTTCAGGTAGGTGCCGGGAGTGGTGGAGGTGCCCGGGGCACGCAGCTCGCTGATCAGCACGCCGTGCCTGACCAGGCCCTGCACCATCGCCTCGATGCCGTCGCGGGTCGCGCGCGGGAACCGGTCGGTGATCACCTCGACCAGACCCAGGACCGGCGTGGGCTGGGCGGCCTCGGCCAGCACGGCCTCCAGCACCGTGCCGGCGCGGACGGACACCTCGGCGGGGTGGTCCTGGTGCAGGTGCGGCATGCCGTCCACCACCAGCCGCCCACCGCGCCAGATCGTCAGGTCGTTGGCCTGCACGCGCAGCTCACGCAGCAGCTCCGGGT
>JBOHFT010000436.1:0-1298 GCA_050699815.1 Pseudonocardiaceae bacterium
AAGTCGGAGAGCGGCCGTTTCTGGGTCAAGCGCAAGACCATCTCGAAACGGATGCGGGCCAAGCTGGGCGGGATCAAGGTCCTGCTGATGCAACGCCGGCATCTGCCCGTCCCCGAGCAGGGGCGATGGCTGGCAAGCGTGGTCGCAGGCCACCTCGCCTACTACGCCGTGCCCGGTGACATCGACGCGGTGGCGGCGTTCTGTAAACAGGTGACCCGGCACTGGTTCAAGGCGCTAGGGCGCCGCAGCCAGCGCACGCGGGTCAACTGGGACAGGATGAGCCGCCTCGCGACTCGATGGCTACCGCCAGCCCGCGTGAGGCATCCGTTCCCCAACGTGCGCTTCGACGCCCGCACCCAAGGCAGGAGCCCAGTGCGTTAGTAGCGCACGCTGGGATCTGTGCGGGGGGCCGTCCGCAAGGACGGTCCCTACCGCGAACCGGACAGGGTGTCCGGTGAACGTCCAGAAAACCGGGCGAGGCCGAGCTGACCTGTCCGCTGGCGGCTGTCTGGCTCCTCGGTCGCCGAAATCCTTGACCTCGTGACCAGTGGCGGGCACCCGCAGCGGCGCCGGACGCGCCGTGGCGGGCGTATACGCCCATTCCCGCACATCGGCTCACGCAGATGCGCGAGAGCATACGTGGGGAGCCCACTGGATGACGCACGAATTATCGCACCATGTCAGGAGCCCTGGACTCCGAGTTCCCGCTGGCACGTCTGGTCATCGATGCTCAGGTCGGGCGGTGGCGGCTGGCCAGGGTCGGCCCGCTGTCGCGCAGCGGCTTGCGTGAGGTGATCGAGCAGCCGGCCCGGCAAGCCGGTCTGGAGCTGGAGGACGGGCTGGCCGAGGCCGTCCTGGACGACGTCGCCGACCGGCCCGGCAGCCTGCCGCTGCTGGAGCACGTGCTGTTGGAGGTCTGGCAGCGCCGCCGGGGGCGGACGCTCACGCTGGCGGCGTACGCGGCCAGCGGTGGGGTGCAGGGTGCGCTGGCCCAGCGGGCCAACGCCATCTACCAGGGCTTCGTCCCTGACCACCAGGGGATCGCCCGCCGGATGCTCTTGCGGCTGATCCAACCGGGAGAGGGCACCGAGGACACCCGCCGCCGCGCCGCGATGAGCGAGCTGCTGGTGGGATCCGACCAGGAGACAGACCTGGAGGCGGTGGCCAAAGCCCTGGCCGACGCCCGCCACAGGATCTGGTCGCCGTTGCGCAGAACGAACTTGTACTCGCTGCCGACGGCCACGCCGGGGACGTCCGCCGACCAGTACCCGTTGCCCTCGCTGGCCAACGGCTGGTCA
>JBOHFT010000437.1:0-1291 GCA_050699815.1 Pseudonocardiaceae bacterium
CAGCCGAATCGCCCTGCTCACCACCAACGACGTCATCCTCCAGGACGGCACCGTCCTGCTGCGGATCGGTGACCCACCCACACCAGCCCCTGAGCCCCTCGCCGATCTGCTCCGCGAGCTGCTCGCCCACCGCACGTCGTTCCGAGGCCCCAACGCCCACACCGCCTGGTTGTTCCCCGGCCGCCGAGCAGGCCAACCCATGCGGTCACAAGCCCTCGGCGCTCTCCAACACCAATACGGGATCGCCGTCCAAGCCGGCCGCACCGCCGCCCTCCGCCAACTCGTACTCCAGACCCCAGCCCCGGTCATCGCCAGCATGCTCGGCTACCACAACACCCACACCGCGTGGCTCGTCGCCGAGGCCGGCGGCACCTGGAGCCGCTACGCCCCCGGCGACGACCACAAACAGTGTCAATCCCCTCGAACCGTGGAGACTTCGGTTGTAGTGATGTTGAACGGTGTGGGCTGGTCTTGTGGTGCCCGCACCTGTGGTGGGGCAGGCCTGGGCCTGCCCGCGTTTCCTGCCTGAGGGGTCGCGGAGGCTCGGGGGTCAAGGGCGCGCCGAAGGTGCGTCGCGCGCAGCGCGATGCGAAGCACCCTTGAGGCCTGAGGGGCGGCCCCGTATCCTTCGCGGGCACCACAAGACCAGTGGCGGCGCAGCCGCCTCCGTGTGTGTTCTCCGGTTGTTCTGGTTTGTCGTGCGGGCTGGCTGGTGGGTCACGCGACCTGCCGGCGGTCTTGGGTGAGCTCGTAGTCGACCGGACTGAGCATGCCGCACGCGGAGTGACGCCGGCACCGGTTGTACTCGTCGATCCAGGCGGGAACCCGGGCCCGGGCGGCTGCCTTGGTGGCGAAGGTTTCCCGGGAGCGCAGCTCGAAGGTCAGCGTGGAGTGCCATGCCTCGATCACCGCGTTGTCCAGGGCTGATCCGGGCCGGCCCCTCGACTGGCGGATCCGCAGGCGTTCACAGGCGGCACGGAAGGAGCTCGCGGTGTACTCGCTGCCGCGGTCGGTGTGCATGATCACTCCGGGTACCTGGCCGCCGCGCACCGCTACCGCCATCGCCAGCGCCCCGTAGGCCTGCTGTGCGTCGTGATGCTCCGAGAGGGCGAACCCCACCACCCGCCGGGAACCCATGTCCAGCACCGACGCCAGATACAGCTTGCCCTCACCGGTGGGGATCTCGGTCCCGTCGCCATACCATTTCTGGTTGATGCCGGCTGCGGCGAAGTCCCGTGTGACCAGGTCCGGGGCTCGCCAGCGTCCCCTGCCGGGCCGAGTGGTGCACCTG
>JBOHFT010000438.1:0-1286 GCA_050699815.1 Pseudonocardiaceae bacterium
TCCTCAACCCCGCCCGCTCCCTCGCCCACCACCCCCTATTCCAGGTGCTGCTGGCGCTGCAGAACACCCCCGAGGCCGACTTCCGTCTCCCCGGACTGCAGGTGTCGGGCATGTGGGCACCGACCGGGACCGCCAAATTCGACCTGGGCTTCAGCCTCTCCGAACAACGCGACCCCAACGGAACACCCCAGGGACTGGAAGGGTTCGTGGAGTACGCTAGTGACCTGTTCGACCCCGCCACTGTCGAGATTCTTTTCGCGCGCTGGGTGCGCCTGTTGGAGGCGGCGGTCGCTGATCCGGACACACCGATCAACCGGATCGACCTGCTCACCCCCGAGGAACGCCACCAGCTACTAGTCGAGTACAACACCACTGCGGCCCCGATCCCTGCTACCAGCCTGCCGGTGTTGTTCCACACCCAAGTACAGGCCACCCCCGACGCGATCGCCGTCGTGTTCGAAGACACCATTCTCACCTACACCCAGCTCAACGCCGCGGCGAACCGGCTCGCACACGTGTTGATCGCCCGCAGTGTGGGTCCCGAGCGGATCGTGGCGCTCGCGTTGCCCCGCTCGGTCGAGCTGGTGGTGTCGATTCTGGCGGTGCTCAAGACGGGGGCGAGTTATCTGCCGCTGGACCCGGAGTATCCGGCGGCGCGGATCGCTTTCATGCTCCACGACGCCCAACCGGCGTTCCTGCTGACCAACGCACAGCGGGAAGGCGTCCTGCGTGACAGCGGTCGGGTCCCCCGGCTGCTCGTGGATCACCCCGACACCGTGGCAATGCTAGGCGGTTACCCAGATACCGACCCCATCGACACCGACCGCACCACCCCCCTTACCCTCGCGCATCCGGCGTATGTGATCTACACCTCCGGCTCCACCGGCATCCCCAAAGGCGTTGTGGTCTGCCATGGGGGTGTCTCCAGCCTGGCCGCGCAGATCCAGCGGTTAGGGATCGGTGCCGATAGTCGGGTGCTGCAGTTCGCCTCTGCCAGCTTCGATGCGTCGTTTTGGGAGCTGTGTATAGGCCTGTTGTCCGGTGCGACGCTAGTGTTGGCACCCCCGGAGCAGTTGCTGCCGGGAGCGTCGCTGGCCGCGCTGGCCGAACACCAGCGGGTGACGCATGTGACGTTGCCGCCCTCGGTGCTGGCGGTCCTGCCGACCGAGGACGGGTTGCCACCGGCGGTGACATTGGTCATAGCGGGTGAGGCGTGCCCACCGGATTTGGTCGCGGTCTGGTCAGCGGGCCGGCGGATGATCAATGCCTACGGTCCCACCGAGACC
>JBOHFT010000439.1:0-1280 GCA_050699815.1 Pseudonocardiaceae bacterium
GCTTCCTGCAGCGCCTGCGGGAAGGCACCTGGGCGGGCCATGTGCTGGAACATGTGGTGATCGAGCTGCTGAACCTGGCGGGCATGCCCACCGGCTTTGGCCAGACGCGCAGCACCTCACGGCGCGGCGTCTACCGCATGGTGTTCAGGGCACGCGACGAGCAGGTGGCCCGCACCGCGCTGGACCAGGGCCACCGGCTGCTGATGGCCGCCATCAACGCCGATCCCTATGGCCCGTCAGACGTGCAGGCCGCCGTTGAGAACATCCGCGCCAAGGTCGATGACTGCTACCTCGGGCCCAGCACGGCCTGCATTGTGGCGGCCGCCACCGAACGGCGCATTCCCCACATCCGCCTGAACGACGGCAACCTGGTGCAGCTCGGCTATGGCGCCAGCCAGCGCCGCATCTGGACGGCCGAGACCGACCTCACCAGCGCGATTGCCGAAGGCATTGCCCACGACAAGGACCTGACCAAGAGCCTGCTGGCCACCTGCGGCGTGCCGGTCCCCGAAGGCGAAATCGTCAGCAGTGCGGAAGCGGCCTGGGAAGCCGCCGAGGACATCGGCCTGCCGGTGGTCGTCAAGCCGTCTGACGGCAACCACGGCCGCGGCGTCTCGCTGGATCTCAAGACCCGCGAAGAAGTGGAAGCCGCCTTCCGCGTGGCCGAGCCGCATGGCAGCGACGTGATGGTCGAGCGCTTTGTGCGCGGCCACGAGCACCGCCTGCTGGTGGTGGGCGGCCGCGTCGTGGCGGCCGCACGCGGAGAAGCCGCCTGGGTCACCGGCGACGGCAGCTCGACGGTGGCGCAACTGGTGGAGGCCCAGCTCAACACCGATCCCCGGCGCGGCCAGGGAGAGGACTTTCCACTGAGCCAGATCGACACGGCCAATGACGGCGCCGTCGTGCTGGACCTGCAGCGCCAGGGCCTTGCGCCCGATGCCATACCGGCCGCCGGCCGCGAGGTGCTGATCCAGCGCAACGGCAATGTCGCCATCGACTGCACCGACGAAGTCCATCCCGAGGTCGACCACATCGTGTCGCTCGCCGCACGCGTCGTGGGCCTGGACATTGCCGGCGTGGACGTGGTGGCGCAAGACATCTCGCGCCCGCTGCACGCACAGGGCGGCGCGATCGTGGAAGTCAACGCCGGCCCCGGGCTGCTGATGCACCTCAAGCCCGCCGAGGGCGCGCCACGCCCGGTGGGGCGTGCGATCTGCGACCACCTGTTCCCCCACGGCGTCGAGGGCCCGGATCAAGGCCACAACGGCCGCATCCCCATC
>JBOHFT010000440.1:0-1274 GCA_050699815.1 Pseudonocardiaceae bacterium
GGCCGCAACGCGGCCACCCCTCCCAGCTGTGTTTGACGCCAGTGCCGCCGGGCACCGAAGTAAGCGGTCGAATGGTCACGCCTACGTACTCGGTGCGGCGGATTCTAGGCTTTCTGGGCTGGAGTTCGCTGCCGTCTAGGTGTTCGAACGGCAAGTCCACTGCTAGGTAGTCGGTCAGGGCGAGTTACGTGTGACTACTGATTGCCACGTCACCTCGTTGTGGGCAGTGTATGTAGTGCCGAATCGGTAATGCCGCCGATGAGGCTTTCTTGAGCCCCGGGGTGCCACCGGGCCAATCTTTTCCTAGGAGGATTTGATGTCTGACGCACTGAGCTTTGCGGAGATCGACGGGCAGCACGTGGAGCTGCTGCCGGCCCGTACCGTCCTGTCGGTGTTCACCGCCGGCGGTGGCGCTGGCCGTGGCGGCAACGGCGGCGAGGGTGGCGCCGGTGGCACCGGCCGGGGCGGCTTGGGTATTAACCTCTTGAACCTCAACCTGTTCGGTGACCAGAAAAACAGTGCCGGTGACGGCATCGGTGGCGCCGGCGGCAGCGCCGACGGTGGTGCTGGTGGAGCCATCGGGAGCTGAGCCGACCTGGTGCCGCTGGGCGATCACCTGATCGTGCGCGGCGCGTCGGCTCAGGGAGGGGTGGCCGATCACGGCCACCCCTCCCTTTCGGTTACCAGTATGTCGCCAGATCGCGGGAACGCCGGTTGCCGGTCGAATCTCGCGTGGTAGGTGCCCATCGGGAAAAGTTACGTGTGGCTACTGATTGCCCCACTGCATAATTCTAGACAGTGTATGTGGTACCGAATCGATAATGCCGTCGATGAGGTGCTGTGAAGTCCCCGGGAACGCGGGGAAATACTTTCCTAGGAGGTTTTGATGTCTGATGCACTGAGCTTTGTGGAGATCGACGGGCAGCACGTGGAGCTGCTGCCGGCCCGTACCGTGCTGTCGCTGTTCAACACGTGCGGCTGCGGCGGCGGCAAAGGCGGCAGCTATGGCGGCAGCTATGGCGGCGGCGACGGTGGCCGTGGCGGCAACGGCGGCGTGGGCGGCAATGGTGGCACCGGCCGGGGCGGCCTGGGTATTAACCTCTTGAACCTCAACCTGTTCGGTGACCAGGCCAACAGTGCCGGTGACGGCGTCGGCGGCGCCGGCGGCGACGCTAATGGCGGGGCTGGCGGATCCGTCGGGAGCTGAGTCGAGCTGGTGCCGCCCGCCGATCATGTGATCGTGTGTGGCGCCGTCGGCTATGGGAGGGGTGGGC
>JBOHFT010000441.1:0-1267 GCA_050699815.1 Pseudonocardiaceae bacterium
GGTGCGCTGGCCATTCGATGGCCCGCATGAGACCCGCAGCCTTCGCGGCGCCGGAAGACCCAGACGGGCTACAGGGTGTAGCGCCAAGGTGTGCAACCAGGAGCGCCGATCAGTGAGCGACCCGCGTGGGCTTCCGGCACGGCAAGTCATACCGCAACTTGCAGGAGTCTGTCCATGAGCACGTACTTTGCCGGGCTGGACTGGGCCAGCCGAACCCACAGCGTCTGCATCATCGACGAGCACGGCCGCGTCTGCGAGCAATTCGAAGTCACGCACGATGCGACCGGGCTGGCGCAGCTCCAGCGCCGCCTGACCCACTACGGCCGTCCACCGGTGGCGATCGAGCGCCCCTCGGGAATGGTCGTCGACACCCTGGTGGAGGCCGGCTTCACCGTCGTGCCCATCCACCCCAACGCCGTCAAGGCCACCCGCCCGCGCTACCGCAGCCACGGCGCCAAGAGCGACGCCTCCGACGCCTACCTGCTGGCCGATCTGCTGCGCACCGACGGCCATCGCTTCAAGCCGCTGGCTGCGCAGGCCGACGAGATCCGCGCGCTGCGCGCCCTCGTTCGCGGCCGCGATGACCTGGTCGCCACGCGCGTCCAACTCGCCAACCAGCTGCGCAGCCTGCTCCAATCGTTCTGGCCGGGAGCCACCGAGGTCTTCGCCGAGGTGGACTCGCCGGTCGCCCTCGCCTTCATCGAGCGCTACCCGACACCGGACAGCGCCAGTCGCCTGGGCCCCAGACGCATGGCTGCCTTTTGCGCTCAGCACGCCTACTGCGGCCGGCGCAGCCCTGACGAGTTGCTCGAGCGGCTTCGCCGCGCCCCAGCGGCGGTCTGCGAGGAACTGGAGATGGAGGCCAAGGGCGAGCTCGCGCGATGCCTGGCGCGTACGTTGGCTCGGGTGGTCGAGCAGATTCGGCTGCTCTCCAGTCGCATCGAACACCACGTCGCTTCGCTCGAGGACGGTCGCATCCTGATGAGCTTCCCGCGTGCCGGACGGATCTGCGCCGCGCAGATCCTGGCCGAGCTGGGCAGCGTGCGTGAGCGTTTCGACAGCGACGAACACCTCGCCGCCGAGGCCGGCGTCGTGCCCGTCACCTATGCATCCGGCAAGTCCAAGGCCGTCACATTCCGTTGGGCCTGCAACCATCGCTTGCGCGCCGCGCTGACTTGCCTGGCAGACAACTCGCGCCACGCCAGCGCCTGGGCCGCGCACGTCTATGCCAAGGCCCGGGCCCGCGGCTGTGACCACCCCCACGCGG
>JBOHFT010000442.1:0-1264 GCA_050699815.1 Pseudonocardiaceae bacterium
CTCAACGTCTCCACTCGGGACTCGGCTACAAGACCCCACGCGAGGTCCACGACGAGTACCTGAACCGGCAGCACGCAGCCTGAAATAACCACCAAGAAAGCTGTCCGGAAAACGCGAGGCCCATCACCCGCGCCGGCGCCGGCCACCGGCATCACCTACCGGCAGCTGGTCGCCGATGCCCACCAACAGCAGGTCGCCACCGACGAACGCATCGGCTTCCACGCGCTCTGCTCATCCCAGCCACCACAGACCCCCACACCGCCATCGCGCGATGACCTCACCGACGAGCAGCCACAGGAGGTCAGCCGGTGAGCATCCAGCGCCTGCAATCACATTGGGGTTTCACGACCCTGCCCTTCGGTCGCGGGCTGGCCTCGTCGATGCTGCACCGCCACGGCGGACACGCCGAGGCGGTAGCCCGCATCGCCTGGTGCATCGACCAGCACGCCCTCGGTGTGATCACCGGCGAGGCCGGTGCCGGCAAGACCGTCGCCGTCCGCGCCGCCACCACCACCCTGGACACCTCCCGGCACGTGGTCATCTACCTACCCAACCCCTCGGTCGGGGTCCGCGGCATGCTCCACCACATCGTCTCCGCACTCGGGCAGGTCCCCAGCTTCCACAACGCCACCCTCGTCCCGCAAGCCGCCCAAGCCCTCGCCGCCGAACACGCCGAACGCGGCCGGAGCCCCGTCGTGATCATCGACGAGGCCCACCTACTGGACAACCAGCAAATGGAAGCCGTGCGCATGCTGACGAACCACGACATGGACTCCGGTGCCCCGTCCGCGGCCGTGCTGATCGGACAACCCACCCTGCGCCAACGACTCCGGCTGGGCGTGCCCGCCGCCCTGGACCAGCGGATCACCGTCCGCTGCACCCTCACCGGCATGAGCCCGACCGAGACCACCGACTACATCACCCACCACCTCAAAATCGCCGGACGCAGCGACACACTGTTCAGCGCCGACGCCCTCACCCTGATCCACAACGCCTCACGCGGCTACCCCCGCGCCGTGAACAACCTCGCCCTCACCGCCCTCACCGCCGCCTTCGCCCGCAACAGCTCGATCGTCGACGAGAAAGCGACCCGGATCGCGATCTCCGAAACCGGCGCCGACTGACCCCGATCGTCACCACACCGAACAACCCATCACCAAGCCGGCCAAGGCCCCGCCCACCACCCCCGGACGGGGCCTTCTCACACCCCAATCATCGCCAACACCGATGAAGGCGCCATCGGCAAGATCAACGACGGACAACA
>JBOHFT010000443.1:0-1258 GCA_050699815.1 Pseudonocardiaceae bacterium
GCCAAGCACTCGCCGGACACGGGGTGAGACCATTGACCTGACCAACAACAGCCGGTGATGGCCAACACAGGGCAGATCCCATGGCCATCACCGGGCAGATCCCATGGCCATCACCGGGCAGATCCCATGGCCATCACCGGGCAGATCCCACGACCGCCACTGGGCAGTTCCTACTGGCCCTTGACATCTCACATCAGTCTGGCAAAGAGGGCAGCGCACCGGCGAGTGCTGTCAGGCATGCTGCACGTGCTCGTTCCGGCCGGCCCGGGGTACCAGTGCACCGAACGCCTGACTGGTGCGGGTGTCGGCCGGGACCGATCCTGTCACCGGCACACGGCTGTGTGGCACCTGCGGCAGTTCGCAGGAAGCTGGGAAGCTCCGCACCAAGTTCCTCGGCCAGGTCCCGACGGCCGTAAGGCCGGCCGGATGAGCACGGCTGCGCGAGAGCCCAGTGCGCGGGCCGCACGAGCGCCGGGTAGCCTGCTCAGTTCTCGTGCTGTAGCCATCCTGAGCGGCGCGTGTGAGGCTGCGGTCTGGGTGGGATTGCCAGTGTGAACGTGGTCCGCGTCGTGAGGTGGCCGACGCTGCCTCCGCCCAGCCCTGACTCGCCCACCCGGACCAGGCGGCCGTCTTGGCCCTGCCGGATCACTGGCACCGGGGTGGTTCATCAATCCTGTGCCCGGACCGGCGCGAGCCGATCTGCTGGGCGCGCTGGTAGGACATCCCGGTCATTCCCCCGATGTCGCGGTAGGAGAACCCGGCCTGACGGAGCCGGTGCACCGCCCGGCGGCCTTCCTCGGCTGCCTGCACCACGAGTGCCCCGGCTTCCTGGCGAAGTGCCGCTGCGCGCTCGGCGGCGCTGCCGGCCTCGCCAGGCACCCACCATTGAATGTCGATCTCGGCAGGGTTGACGGATTTGCCGGTCTGGATCTCAATGACCTCGGCAGCGTCGGCGGGTACCTGGTCGAGGCGGCGGCACTGAGTGATGGCGCCGGGGACAGCGGGGACGGTGACGACCCACCACCCGGTCTCGTCCCACTCAGCGCGGACGATATAGCTCATTGTCCCTCCTCGATCCAACGGTCCCCGAACTCCGGCGCGGCCTGGATGCTCCGCAGCGTGCCGGGGGCCTGGGCCTTGACGGCCGCCTTCAGTGTCGTGCTGTGCCCACCGGGAGCGGTCCATTTCTCGTGGGAGCCCTTGCCGCCGCCTTCCACGCACCCGAGTGAGCGCAGCAGCTTGTGAGACACCTTGCTAG
>JBOHFT010000444.1:0-1253 GCA_050699815.1 Pseudonocardiaceae bacterium
GTCTACCAGTGGTGAGAGGTATCCCATGCCCGTAGAGCCTGAGTTCTCGATCGCGGTCGCCTACGCCGAAGGAGTCGAGGCCGCCCAGGCCGGCAGCGCACGATCGAACCCGTACCCGGACGGACCAACGGCGTCCGAGAAAACGATCCGCTCGGCGTGGTTCCTTGGTTACGACGGCGTGGAATCTTCGCTCTCTGGCTCGCAGTCGAGAGTCACCGTCTACAGCGTTGCTGGGTCCTACGTGTGGAACAAGGCTCCAGGCACGAAGGCTGTGTACGTCTACCTCCTTGCGGCTGGCGGTGGTGGAGGTAGTGGGCGTAGGGGCTCGACTGGTGGTCCTCGCGGCGGTGGTGGTGGCGGCGGGTCGTCCGGATGGCTGGTCGATACGCCATTCCTGTCGGCCAATCTCCCCGGCTCCGTGGCTGTCACCGTTGGGGCTGGCGGCACAGGTGGCGCCGCGGTCGGAGTCAACGATACGGACGGCAACGGCGGAACCGCTGGTGGTGCCAGTTTCTTCGGGGCGTATCTGAGGATAGGTGGCGCTGCTGGCGGTTTTGGTGGTACCACTTCCGGAGGTAGCGGCGGCGCTCAGGGTGCCCCCGGCGGGATCACTGGTGGCGCAAGTGGTGCCGCAGGTGGAGTAGGCGTCGGTGCCACCGCCGGCAACATCCAGACGCATGGAGCAGGATCAGGTGGTGGCGGTGGCGGCATTGAGTTCAATGAAGTCGAAAGTGCCGGCGGTGGCGGTGGCGGCACTGGAACCACTGAGGCTTCCCCTATTACGCCCGGCGGTACTGCCGGTGTAATCGGGGGCAACGGCGGAAATGGCGGAACAACAACGAATCCTATTCGCGGTAGCGGCGGCGGTGGTGGCGGCGGCGCTAGCGCCTCCGTAGCTGGGCGGGGCGGAAACGGTAGCTCGCCTGGCGGTGGCGGTGGGGGCGGCGGTGCTTCGACGAATGGTGCCCCTTCTGGCGCAGGTGGCAACGGCGGCTCCGGCGTGGTCGTAGTGATCGAGCTATGAGAGCAGCCCTTCCGCACGACGTCAAGGATTGGGAGGTCATGGGGAGGACCCTCTACGGTGAAGCTCGAGGGGAGCCTTTCGACGGCCTGGTCGCCGTGGCCTGGGTGATCCGCAACCGCGCCGAAAGCCCGCGATGGTGGGGCCGGGACGTCAAGGGGGTCTGCTTGCATCCCCTTCAGTTCTCGTGCTGGAACGAGACGGACCCGAACCGGAAGATCATCACCAACGT
>JBOHFT010000445.1:0-1252 GCA_050699815.1 Pseudonocardiaceae bacterium
GTGTGAGATGGCGGAAGATTTCGTCCGGAAGGGAAGACGTACCCGCAGGCGGAAGCTGCACACGGCGGTGGGCACGGTGGAGTTGGTGGTGTGGAATGTGGGGTGTCGGGGCTGTGGGCGGGTGTTCGCCCCGCTGCTGATCATGCTGGGGTTGTCGGGCAAGCGGCGTACCGATCGGCTGACGGTGGACCTGGCGGAGCTGTCCACTCAGGTCAGTTTCGCCCGCGCCGCGGGGCTGTCTCGACAGCTGGCCGGGACCACCGCCACGGCCGGGCAGGCGCACAACGCGCTGGCCGATACCGCAGCACTGCTCACCGGGGCCGATGGCACGCTGGGGCCGGGGCATCCCAGCCCGGATGTGGTGCTCTTCGACGGTACCGGTGCCCGTGCGGGGACCAGCAAGAACGGGGTGGGTGTGCATCTGGCACTGGGCCTCACCGGCCGGTCGGGGCCCGACCGGCGGCGGCGCGCGCACACCCACCTGCTCGGGCTGACCGTCGGAGCGGACTGGCCGGCGCTAGCTGCGCAGCTGGCCGGGCTGCCTGCCCCGGCGCTGGTCGTGCTCGACGGCGAGGCCGAGATCACCAGCCTGGCCGGGCAGCTGTGGCCCACCACGCCGATCCAGCGCTGCTGGTGGCATCTGCCCCACGGGCTGCGTAAGGCGTTCTACAGCGACGACGCCGCCAACCGCCACGTCAACCCGCACTGGGCCCGGCACATGTCCGAGCAGCTGGGTGAGCTGCTGCGTGACTCGATCCGCCTGGAGCAGACCACCGACGAGGCGCTGGCCACCTGGGACGCCTTCACCGAGGCCATCCCCGACAAGCTGTCCAGCGCGCACGCCTACCTGGCCGCTGCCCGCGACCACGCCTTCACCTGCCTGGACCCCGACCTCCGCGCTCGCCTGGGCGGACCCGAACTGGGCACCGGCGTGCTGGAACGCGTCATGCGCGAACTCAACGCCAGAACCGACATCGGCGGCAGCCGCTGGAGCACCGCCGGGCTACGCGACCTACTCACCGTGCACACCGCACGGCTACTACACCACCCGACCTGGAAGGAGATCAAACGGGCCACCCACCGGCCCAGCACCATCCCATTCCGCCTGCAAAAGTTCAACGCTTGACGACGCTACCGAATGTTCTGGACATTCTGGTCACCTCCCGGCGTGACGCGAAGGCCGCCACCAGGTTCTTTCGTAAGCTGCTGAGGGGGTTGCGGTCCGTGCCGCGGGTGCTGGTCACCGACAAGC
>JBOHFT010000446.1:0-1227 GCA_050699815.1 Pseudonocardiaceae bacterium
GGCTCCAGCCCTACCCGGTGGGGCAAGGCTCGGCGTAGCCGACCGCGTCAGCGGCTTGGCCTTGCGGCATCGGGTAGCCATCGGTGCGCCGCGAGGGAGACCCCCACCCGTCCCGCTCTTCCCATTCTCCCGAAGCGGTCGCCGGGTCCAGGGCAGCGCCCTGGCCGCCGGAGGCCCCCAGGTATGTCAGACTGTGATCCGGGTTAGGTGCTCGTCGAGGGCCCGGAGGGCACCGCTGGGCAGAGGGCGTTGCGCAGTAGCCCGGAATGCGCGCAGGCGGGCCGCGCCGACCGCGTAGGCAACCTGGTGCAGGAGAGTGGCGGCCTGGGTGGCGTGAGCGCACGCATCCGGAAGGTGTCCGCTGGTCAGCTCGGCTGTGGCGAGATCGACCAGAACCAGTACGCGGTTCCGGCGGGGAATCTGAGGAGACTGGGTGAGCGCCGCAGCGAGTGTCTCCCGTGCGCCGTTGTGGTCGCCAGCCTGGAGAAGAGCGTGACCGGTCGCCGCGATCAGGTGCGCAGTGGCACAGTGGCGAAACGATGCGGGGGCAGGACGGCCGGGCTGAGCGAGGGCGACATGGGCACGGTCGAGGGCCCTGCGCGCGGCAACGTGATCGCCTCGGTGTGCATGGATAATGGCCTCGGTGCTGGCCAGCCACGAAGCAATGGCCGGAGTGGACCGGGCGTGGTCGTTGGCCGCGGTGAGGTGCTCCAACGCGGCCACACTCACGCCGTGGTTGGCAGCGAGTTGCGCGGCGTATCCATGGGCGATAGCGGTGAGCTGGTCGTCTGCTGCCTCCCGCGCCATATCGAGGGCGAGGCTGTAGTAGGCGCGGCCGGACATGGCGTTGCCAAGGTCATCGGTGGCAAGCCGACCGGCGAGGATCGCGACCTCGGCCAGGTTGCGCAGCAGCCGATGGCGCTCGCCGGCTGCCGTGTCATGGCCAAGGGCGTCTTGCGCCATGCCCACGTGGGCGGTGACCGAGGTGAGCAGGGCTGCGGGGTCGGCGGTCTCGTACAGGGCGTGGTAGCGCTCGGCGAGCTGCTCCAGGTCGGCCACGGTGGCCGTCGCGGCGCGGGCGTGCCCGACGGGGTCCGTGGCGCCGGGGTCGAGCAGCCCGAACATGCTGCGGCGGGTGGTGACTGCGTCTTTCCACGCGTGCAGCATGTGTGGGGCCAGTGCGGTCCCGGCGGCGCCGAGTTGGTCGAGCAGGCCTGCGGCGTGATC
>JBOHFT010000447.1:0-1225 GCA_050699815.1 Pseudonocardiaceae bacterium
GCTGGAGGTCTTCGACGACGGCTCCTGGCGCAGCCGGGTGTTCGCCTCCTCTGACCGTCGTCGCGTCAACCCGATCAGCGTGCGGGTCATCGAGTACACGATCAAAGAGCCTGGCGGCAAGACGGTCCGCTACCGGTGAGTTGACCACCGTCACCGACCCCGGCCAGGCTCCGGCGTCCGAGCTGGCCGCCCTGAGCGCCCAACGCTGGGAGTCGCGGACCACGCTCGATGAGTGCGAAAACCCATCAGCGGGGACCCAGAGCGGTTCTGCGGTCCAAGTCCCCCGAGGGCGTCGAGCAGGAGCTGTGGGCCTTCCCGCTGGTCCACTGGGCGATCCGCGAGTTGATGCACACCGTGGCCCTCGACGCCGAGGAAGACCCCGACCGCCTATCGTTCATCCAATCGCTGCGCGTCATCCGCCGCCAGGTCACCGACCAGGCGGCTTTTTCCCCCTAAACGCCTGGTAGACGCGTTCACCCGGGCCGCCGCCGAGATCCGCTGCCGCCTGCTGCCACCCCGCCGCGGCCGGACCAACCCCCGGGTCGTCAAACGCAAGATGTCTGACTACCCCGCCAAACGAGCCTGTCACCGCAACCAGCCACAGCCCCCTCAACCATCAGCCGACACCCTGGAGATCCTGCCCTCCGACCAGCCGGCCCCACCCACCCACGCCCATACTGCCCTGAGCAGCGCAAACCCCTAAAGACACCAGCATTGGCCCTAGGCGGGGGAGGCGACGGAGCCTTCGTGGGCGGCCTCGACGCGGGCGAGCTCGCCCTTGGGCGCGATGCGCCAGAAATCGCCGGAGCGGACCTCCCAATCGTCCAGCAGCGCCGCGCCCAGAACAGAGCCGGTCAGCTCGACATGGCGGACCAGCAGACCATGCAGGTGAGCCAACTGGGCGCTCTCAGGCCGGCGGGCATCCACCAACTGGCCGTTCACCCGAGCCAGAATCTGCGACGTCGCGTCCAACACGTAACACTCGCCGCCGCTCATCCCCGCGCCGATGTTGTTGCCGGTCGGACCCAAGATCACCACCACACCACCCGTCATGTACTCACACGCGTGCTCACCAGCCCCCTCCACCACCGCCACCGCGCCCGAGTTGCGGACCGCGAACCGCTCACCCGCACGCCCAGCCACGAACAGCTCACCACCCGTCGCGCCGTACAGCACCGTGTTGCCCAACAGCACCGGATCCCCAGCGTCATCGGCCGGGGGGCGG
>JBOHFT010000448.1:0-1217 GCA_050699815.1 Pseudonocardiaceae bacterium
CTAATTCAATGCGAGATTAGGCGCGCTCCCGCAGACAGTGCTACAGCACGGCAAGGGAGTGCAACGACATATCGTGTTGAAGTAGAAATGGAATCTCAGGTGCTGGCCCGCACCACCAGCTCGTAGCCCAGATCCACGCACGGCGATGTCACCGCTTCGCCGTGCATCAGCGCCAGCAGCATGCGGGCCGCGGCGCTGCCGATTTCGGCGCGCGGCGTTCGCACCGTGGTCAGCGCCGGCAACATCTGGTCGCTGCCCGTCAGGTCGTTGAAGCCGGCAATCGCCACCCGCCCGGGCACCGCGATGCCCAGACGCAGGGCGGCCAGCAAGGCGCCTTGCGCCAGGTCGTCGTTGCAGAAAAACACCGCGTCGACGGCCGGTTGCTGGCCGATGATCTGCTCGAACATGCGCGCGCCCAGCGCGATCGACGAAGGCGCGGGATTGAGCCATTCGAGCCTGGCGTCGTGCAGGCCCGCGGCCCCCAGCTCGCGGCGCCAGCCGTCCAGCCGCTGCAGCGTGCGCGGGTCCAGCTGGGCCCCGGCAAAGGCGATGCGGCGGCGGCCACGGCCCAGCAGGTGCCGGGTCAGCTCGGCGCTGGCATCGGCCTGCGAGAAGCCGACGCTGTAGACGCCGGGCACGCCCGAGGCCTCCATCACATGCACGCAGGGCACACCGCTCTGGTCAATCAGCGCGCGGGTCGCGTCGTTGCGTTCCAGGCCGGTCACCAGCAGGCCCGCCGGTCGGTGCAGCAACTGCTCGCGCAGCAGGTGTTCCTCTTCGCTGAGGTCGTAATGCGTGACGCCTATCAGCGTCTGGTAGCCGGCCGGGCGCAAGGTGCGCTGCACCGCCTCGAGCAGGTCCACAAACAGTGCGTTGGACAGCATCGGGATCAGCACCGCCACATGGGAGCCGTGGCGCGAGGCCAGGGCGCGGGCGGCCGGGTCGGGCACATAGCCGAGCTTGTGCGCCGCCGCCTGCACCCGCGCCACCAGTTCGGGATCGACGGCCCGCTCGCCGCGCAGGGCGCGCGAGACGGTGATCGGGCTGACGCCGGCGGCTTGCGCCACGTCGGCCAGCGTCACGCGGCCGGTGGCACGGGGACGGGCAGGGTGTGAGGTCATGGAATCCTAGGGAAACTACTGATCTGGCGGCATTTGATATTCGCATAGGATAGCGCTATCCAATGGCGGACGACAGGCGGGCAATCCCTAGGAGCC
>JBOHFT010000449.1:0-1210 GCA_050699815.1 Pseudonocardiaceae bacterium
CGTGGGGCTGTCGGGGTCGGTGGTGGCCAACGCCAAGTCGTACCCGTGATCGCGTCCGGCCTCGCGGACCAGCACGAGACGGACCTGCTGACAGCCCAGGGCGCCGTACCACAGGCAGCGCCGCTCGACGGCCCACACCTGCTCGTCGCGGCCGTAACGCGTCACGATGACCTTGCGCCAACTGGCAGCCGCGGCCAGGTCGGCGGGAGCGCCCAGCCGTTTCCCCTTGAGCCGCGGCCGTCCCCGTTTGCCGGTCCGGGGTGGCGCCAGGTCGTACAGTGCCGCGTTGCGGCGCAGTCTGGAGGTCACGGTGACCTGGGCGGGCAGGCTACGCAGCTCCCGGGTGGCGTAGGCCGCGTCGGCCACGACATGGATCTTTCGGCCGGGGTAGCGTTCGGCGAGCGTGTCGACGAGTTGGCGGGCCAGCACCAGCTTGGTTACGCCCTTTGGTTTCCACAGGCGGAACAGCACGGGCAGGCATACCGGGCGGGTCATGAACGGCAGGTCCACGACCAGCCCGGCGATCACCCAGTTGTTGCCCCAGGCCACCTTCTTGGGGCCTTCGGCAGAGCCGTCGTGGCACCAGCCGGCGGCGTGGACCCTCTTGCCTGACCGGTGGAACAAGGCGTCGTCGACGGCGACGGTCAACGCCGCGCCTGCCGGGACGAGGAGAGTGACGATCAGGTCGGATAACACCAGCCCGGCCGCGTCAGCAGACCAGCTCGCGGCGGAGAAGAACCGGTGGGCGCGGCCGTGACGCCACGCCCGCTCCAGCCGGCGCCTGTGAGCATGCCGCACACGGTGCGCGCTGCGGTTTGACGGATGAATCCTACGGCCAGCGCGGCGAATGTGATGAAGGTGGGCGCGGTGAAGCACCCCCGACACGCCGTCAGCAGCGCGGTCAGCGAGGCGGGTAAACTCGGGCGTGGAAGCATCAGCGGTGCCGTCGCTCTTCAGGAGTCGGCTGTTGTCAACCGCTGATGCTTCCTCGTTCACTCCCTGAGTCACGCATCCCGTACGTATCGGGCCTACCGTTGCGCTGTCACCCCCGTGACCCCAAAACTGCGAAAGTCGAGCACTTAGCCCTGATGTTTCGTGTGGGTTGGTTTGTGAACGGGTGAAATATGCAGGAGAGCCCTCCTGAGCTGGGATAATCCGGTTTGTGAACAGCACCGGACCCCAAAAGAAGGGCTCACCTTGAAGATGCAGG
>JBOHFT010000450.1:0-1206 GCA_050699815.1 Pseudonocardiaceae bacterium
GACCCAGCCCAGGCCGCCGACCTCGCGCAGGGCCCTGATGCGGGCGGAGGTGATCATGCCCCGGTCACCCACCATCACCACGTCGGCCAGCCCGAAGCGGGTGCGCACCTTGTCGACGGCGGCGATGAAAGCGGTGGGATCCGCGGTGTTGCCGGCGAAGACCTCGACGCTGACCGGCCGGCCCTCGGGATCGGTCATAAGGCCGTACTCGATCTGGGCCTTGCCCGCCTTGCGGTCCCGGGAGTAGCCCCGGGCGGCCAGGGGGCAGTGGCTGCCCTCCATCCACGACGAGGAAAGGTCGTAGAGGACCATGCCCCCCGGGGCCAGGTGGCGCCGGGCCAGGGCCGCCTCGATGCCGGCTTGGCGCCCCACCAGCCAGTCCATGGCCGCGTAGACGTCGTCGGTGGAGGCGTCGGCCACGCCCAAGTCGACGGCCAGGGTGGTGTCGGCCCACCACCGGGTGGTGGCCAGCTTGGAGCCGGGCCGGCACACCCGGGCCACGATCAGCGCCAGGGCCAGGTCCCGCTCGGGGCACGCCGGGCCCAGCAGGGCCGCCAACCCCAGCTCCGCCGCCTGGGCCGCCGCCGCGGCCACATGGCCGTGGGGCAGGGAGCGCTCGATCTCGAAGCCCTCGCCGGCCAGCACGTGGTCCTTGCCGGCCAGGGACTGGCGGACCAACTCGATGGTGCGCTCAGGCAGGGCCGAGATGTTGCCCAGCGTCTCGTGGCGGACCTTGCCGTCCTCGCGGTAGGAGCGACGCAGCAGGTGCGACACGTACTCCCGGTCCTTGTACTTGCGCACAACCCTGGCCACGTGGATAGCGCCCGACCGTTTAGCCACAGCCTGATCATAGGCTCTCGACGCCGTCCTGTCCAGCCTTTTACTGGCTACACTAAGTGACTGTCTCGCGTCTGTAAGTGCTGGTCAGGCCGCAATCCGGACCGGAAGGGCCACGTAACTTCGGGCTAGACGAATGGTGCGAGCTGTCGCTCCCGCGAGACACAAGGCGGACCGCTGGCCGGCGATCAGGGATACCCACCGACGAGGTCGGAGGCGTCGTTATGGGGCGCGCCACTCGTGCCGAAGTCGGGCGGGCAGCTTGCGCCGCTGTCGCCCGCCAGCGACGGGTGATCCCGCGTCGTTATGTTCGCCGCTCCGAGTTCCGGAGCGGACCCTGAGCCGGCGTTCTGGGGCGCAATTGAGAGC
>JBOHFT010000451.1:0-1187 GCA_050699815.1 Pseudonocardiaceae bacterium
GATGGTCGTCTCGGTGCGTAGTGCCCGTCCTTGTTTGTGGTACTGCTTGATGGTGGTGTGTTTGTAGTCGACGTGCAGGCTGGGGGTGACCCCGGCGGTGATCACCCGGGTGCGGAAGCGACCCGGGGTGGCCCGCGGCCCCCGACGCCGCAGCCTGCGGTCGAAGATCAGGCTGACCTGGTCGGGGCGACCGGCATCGAGGTTGTCCCGGATGACCTGCTCGAAAAACACCCGCCCCGACACCGGGTGGTCCAGCATCTGGGTCAAGGAGAACTCCACCTGCAGGATCGAGATGTCATAGCGGTAGCCCGCGGAGCGGTCGGCCGCGGTGAACGGGTGGGGCAGGATCGCCAACCACTTGCGCAGCAGCGCGTCGATCTGTGCTGGGCCCAACCGGTCGCAGATCTCCTGCACCGCAGCCGGGTCGTCCACCGCGGCGAAACCATTGTCCAGCGCGGTGAACACGACCTCCTCTTTCTCCGCTTGGCGCTTGGCCCACTCGTGACCGTTGATGCACAGCTTGGCGTTGTAGGGGAAATACGTGCTGAACTTGAGGAAGAACGGACCGAAGTCGTCATCCACGCAATAGAAGTAGAACTGGTTGATCACCCCGGTCGAGCGGACGATCCACGGATAGGCCACACCCTCGGCGTTGCGGCGTTTCTCGGTCCGAAACACCGAGTTCTTCTCCTGCGCCCGCCCGATGAACACCACCCCCTCCCGCCCGGTGAACCCCGCCAGGTGCTGATGCATGACGTCGTCCTTGCGCTGGCCCCGAACGAAGTCGACCATCGGCACCCCATGATCGCGGGCAAAGCGACGGATCCCCGCCGTGAACGCGTCACTGACCTTCCCCAGCGGCGCGGTCGACGCGATCGGCAACCCCAACTGGCGATGCACGAACCCGACCAACCCCGCGGCGTACTGCAACTGCGGCACAAACACGTTGAGATACATCCGGTCGATGCACTCGACCTCGAACACCGTGTGATCATCAAGGACATCAGCGACAGTGCGCGCTACCGTCATCATGGGCTCCGGTCGGACGGGCGGCCAGTAGGCCAACCAACCGCTCCAAGCGGTTCATACACCGGATCGGCACGCCGGTCACGGTCTCACCCCACCCGACCGGAGCCCACCCACCCAAGCCGACCACCACACGCCTCGTCGGGCTGGGGCGAAGCCCC
>JBOHFT010000452.1:0-1181 GCA_050699815.1 Pseudonocardiaceae bacterium
TTGTTCGCCCGTGATGACATGCGTGCCGCCCTGGACGCCCGTGACGTGGGCATGGTGTACCGGCTGCTCGGGCGGGCCGGGGTGAGTCAGCGCCGGATCGCGGCGCTGACCGGGCAGGCCCAGTCAGAGGTGTGTGAGATCCTCCAGGGCCGCCGGGTGCGCGACGTGGAGGTCCTCGAACGCATCGCTGACGGGCTCGGGGTACCGCGGGGGTGGATGCGGCTCGGCCCCGGTGAGGAGGGGCGGTCTGCCGGGAAGGAGGTGGCCGAGGACGTGAAACGCCGCGCCCTGATTTCCGCCACCGCGGTTGCCGCCCTGGGCCAGGTGGCACCCGGGTCTGGGGAGCCGAGCGGACTGCCCCTGCCGACGGGGCGGCTGCCGTCGCGGCTGGGTATGTCGCATGTGCAGGCCGTGGTGGCGGTTACTGGGCAGCTGCGCGGGGTGGCGCGGTACTACGGCGGGCAGGGCGAGCTGTTCGGTGCTGCTGCGAGGCTGTACTCGCGGTGGATGCAGGTGCCTGCGACCGAGGCGGTCACGGCAGAGCTGGCTGCCGCGCTGGCTGAGCTGCACACCGAGGCGGGCTGGCGCAGTCATGACTCGGGACTGGACGCCACCGGCTGCTTCACCCGTGCCCTGGGGCTGGCCCGAGTGGCCGGGGACGCCCATGGGGTCGCCAACGCGGCCTTGCACGCCGGGATGACGTTGGTACGGACTGGGCATCCTAACGATGCGCTCAAGCTCTTCCAGCTCGGGCAGCTGCCCCTGAGCGGGTCCCTGCCCGGCACGTCTACGTCGGTGTTCTCGCGCGCTGATGACCCCGGGCTGCCCACTGTCGCGGCGCGGCTGGCCCGGCAGTCCGCGACGGCCTACGCCCTGATGGGCTGTCTCGATCAGGCCACCTACTGCCTCGCCGAGGCGGACGAGGGGTGGGTGCCCCGGGATGCGTTCGAGCGCGCGGGCGCTGATTTTGTGACCGCGGGGATCCAGCTGGACCTGGGCCAGCTCGATGCCGCCGAGCAGTTCGCCGCCAGCGCCGTGCGCACCTACACCGAGGCCCACCGCCGGGGCCGCACCCAGGCCAGACTCCTGCTCGCCGAGGTGCACATCCGGGCGGGGGAACCCCAGGGACTGGCCCTGGCCCGCCACGCCATCAACGAGGTGAGCACCTTGCAGTCCGCCGC
>JBOHFT010000453.1:0-1147 GCA_050699815.1 Pseudonocardiaceae bacterium
CCCTGGTCGAGGGGGCCAGCCTGGCCCACCTCGCCCTGCGCCGCCTCGACCAGGACGCCACCGAACGCTGATGGGAGTTCGGCGCGATCGGCCACGGCCCCGCCGGCCCACAGCTCGCGGACCGCCTGTGCGAGCAGATCCGCGCCTGGGACCGCGACCGCACCGCCCAGCCCCTCATCACCGCCTACCCGGCAGGCGCCCCAGACGAGCAGCTGGCCAACGGGCTGGTCATCGACAAGCGGCACATCCGGCTGGTGATCTCCTGCTGATCACGGCAGTGCTGTGGAGGTCGAACATGCGTCTTCAAAGGCTTCTGCCCTGGTCAGCGCTGCCTGCGGAAAGCGGGCCGAAGGGATAACCCGAACGCATAACCCGCCCGGCCCCTCGTGGGCCGGGTGCGCTGCTTCTCCCCGGAGCACAGCGCCGAGCAGCGAGCGAAGCTCCCCTCGTGCCCAATGGCCGGTAGCACGACTGGGCAGCCGTACGGCGCCGGTTCGGCGACAGCCCCCGCCGTGCTGACCCCAGAGGCGCTCAAAGCCAAACTCGACGAGCTGGGCGCGAAACCCCGCGAACCGACTCGGCAGGTCGACGCGACTGTGGCGGGCGTGAAGCGGCTGCGGATGTTTGTGTGTTGTGACCGCACGTGTTGATCAGATGCGTGATCAATGTTGGTCAGAAGTGACCGCGGTGGCGGTTCGGTTGAGGGTGTCACTGGGCGGCGAAGCGTGTGATCCACCTGCGTTGCCATGGGGTTTCGATCGCGCGGTGGTGGTAGGTGGCTCGGGTCCAGCTGATGGCGTCGGCGGGTGACTGCCCTGCCAGGACGGCGAGGCAGGCGATGACGGTGCCGGTGCGGCCGACGCCGCCGCCGCAGGCGACTTCGACTCGCATACCCGCGTGTGCGTGGTCATGCAGCGTGTGGATGAGGTCGATGGCGTGGCCAAAGTCGCGAGGAAGGAGGAAGTCGGGCCAGTCGATCCACTGCTGGGGCCAGGGCAGCCGGTGGCGGCGGCGGAGCCGGCGGGTGCCGAGATAGAGGCCATATTCTGGTGACGGTCCAGCCGGCGCGGCAGAGCGAAGTCCGCGACCGCGGACTAAAGCGCCGTCGGGCAGTTGGATCGCGCCGGGCAGTGCCGAGTCGGTCACG
>JBOHFT010000454.1:0-1141 GCA_050699815.1 Pseudonocardiaceae bacterium
CTGCCGACTCGGCCAGCGTCCGCCGGGGCGTGACTCAACAGAGGGCTGTTGTCTCGAAGTGGGACTGTCCGCCGCGGACCATCGCTGTTGGAGTCTGTCGCATGGGGGAGGTGGGCGATGCTGCCCATGACCACGATCGGAATCGATTCGCACAAACGCTCGCACACGGCTGTCGCCATGGACGCGGCCGAGCAGCCGCTGGACCGGCTGCGGATACCCGCCAGCGCCGACCAGGTCGCCGCCTTGTTGGCCTGGGCCGCGCGTTGGCCCCAGCGGCGGTGGGCCGTCGAGGGCGCGTGGGGCACCGGGCGGCTGTTGGCTCAACAGCTGGTCGCCGCCGGCCAAACGGTGATAGACGTGCCGGCCACCCTGGCGGCTCGGGTGCGGCTGCTCGACACCGGCAAAGCCCGCAAGAACGATGACATCGACTCGGCCGCGACCGCCGTCGCCGGGCTGCGCCGCGGCGATCTCCACGACGTGACCGCCGAGGGCTTCCCGCAGGTCATGCGCCTGTTGGTCGACCGCCGCGACCAGCTTACGGCGCAGCGGACCCGCACCGTCAACCGGCTGCATCGGCATCTGGGGGACCTGATCCCCGGCGGCGCGGTCCGCAAGCTGTCCGCGGCCAGGGCCGCGGCGCTGCTGGACACCCACACCCCCGCCACCCAGGTCGAGCTGGAGCGCAAGCTGATCGCTGTCGACCTGCTCGACGACGTGGCCCGCCTCGACGGCCAGATCAAGGGCAACGGCCGGCGGATCCGCGAGGTCGTGACCGCCTCGGGCACGACGCTGACCCAACTGTTCGGCGTCGGCCATATCACCGCGGCCATCCTGATCGCGCACACCGGCGACCCGGCCCGCTTCTGCGGGCAGGGCGCCTACGCCAGCTACAACGGCAGCGCGCCCGTCGAGGCGTCCAGCGGGGACATGCGCCGTCACCGGCTCAACCGGGGTGGCGACCGGCAGCTCAACCGGGCGTTGCACATCATGGCGATCACCCAGATCCGTCACGCCACCGCCGGGCGCGTCTACTGCCAACGCAAGCTCGAAGAACGCAAAACTGACAAGGAGGCCCTGCGTGCGCTCAAACGGCAGCTGTCCAACGTCGTCTATCGTCGGTTCCTCGACGACCACCAAAACG
>JBOHFT010000455.1:0-1138 GCA_050699815.1 Pseudonocardiaceae bacterium
CTTCGACGCCGAGCAGGCCGAGCAGGCCGCCGCCAAGATCGGCAGTGGGGAGCTGACTCTCGAGGACTTCCTCGAGCAGATGCAGGCGATCCGCAAGATGGGGCCGATCGCCAACCTGCTGGGGATGCTGCCCGGTGCGGGCCAGATGAAGGAGCAGCTCGCTGAGGTCGATGACAAGCAGCTGGACCGGCTGCAGGCCATCATCTGCGGCATGACCCCCGACGAGCGGGCCGATCCGAAGATCATCAATGCCTCCCGGCGGCAGCGCATCGCGCGGGGCTCCGGGGTCGCGGTCAGCGAGGTCAACCAGCTCGTCGAACGGTTCTTCGAGGCCCGCAAGATGATGCAGCAGATGGCCGGCCGTTTCGGCTTCCCGGGGGCCGGTCCCGGGCGCCGAAACCGCAAGGGCCGCAAGGGTAAGAAGGGCAAGGGACGTGGCCCGACGACGCCGAGGGTGCGCGGCGCGCTGCCCGGTGGGCTAGCCGGGGGCTTGCCTGGGGGGCTGCCCGACCTGCCAGGTCTGGACCAGTTGCCGCCCGGTTTCGACCCGTCGAAGCTGAGATTCCCCAAGAGGTGACCCGGCCTTCTTCGGGGAGCCCGAGGACACGCGGAGCCCAGGCCATACACCTTCACGGGGTACTGCTGCCCGCCGGGGAACCCGGTGAGCTGTGGGTGGCCGACGGGGTGATCTACACCGAGCCGGTGCCCGGGGCGACCACTGTCGTCGACGGCGGCTATGTGCTCCCGGGCCTGGTCGACGCGCACTGCCACGTCGGTATCGGCCCACAGGGGCCGGCGAGCCTGGCCGAGGCCGCCGAGCAGGCCGCCATCGACCGGGACGCCGGCACCCTGCTCATCCGGGACTGCGGAGTCCCGATCGACACCCGCCCGCTGCAGTCCCGCGCCGACTTACCGCGGATCATCAGGGCCGGACGTCACCTGGCCCGCCCCAAGCGTTACATCCCCACCCTCGGTGTGGAGCTGGACGAGCCTGCGCTGCTCCCGCAGGCCGTGCAGGAGCAGGCGGCGGCCGGGGACGGCTGGGTCAAGCTGGTCGGCGACTGGATCGACCGCTCGACCGGAGATCTGGCCCCTTTATGGCCCGATGATGTGCTGATCGAGGCGATCGCCGCGGCCC
>JBOHFT010000456.1:0-1136 GCA_050699815.1 Pseudonocardiaceae bacterium
GCGGTGGTCTTTTCTGGGGTAGGAACCGTGAGCCACGGGCTCTGAGGTGCGCAGATGCGTGACGCACAGGTGAGCGCCACGTCGATGAGTTCGGTCCGGCGGTCCGTCGGGAGCCTCAACGACCTTGACGGTTGATGCGCCCCAGGAGCTCCCGGTTGATCTGACGGGCTGCTTCGAGTTCCTCGGTGCGACGGGCGAGTTCTTCTTGGGCGGCGAACAGGCTGGCTTCGAGTGCCTCGATCCGGGGGGTGGTGTTGGCGGTCTCGTCTGCGGACAAGTCGGCGAGCACTTCATGGCCGAGTAGCTGCCCGGGCCGGCGGCGGAGAGCGGCGAGCTCGGTGGTGAGGCGGTGGCTGGTGGCGTTGACGTTGGCCAGGTCGGCTCGCAGCGAGGCGGCGGTCACCCTGGCGGTGGCAGCCATGGCAGCGGATTGACGCTCGATGATCTGGGCGGATCGCCGTTCGGCTTCGGCTCGCAGCTCGGGATGGTCGTATATGAAGCGCCGGCTGACCCTGGCGTTGCGGGCGAGCGCGGCGATGCTGAGCACCGTGCCTGAGGCTGCCATCGCGTCGAGAGCGGCGCTGACTCGGGCGCCCTTGGTCCGCGAGTCGAGGCGGCGGCACTCGGCCAGGTGGTCTGGATCAGCCATGAGCTTGTCTCGCCCGAGCGGCGGCCTCGACGGTGGGGAACAGTGCCGGCTTGGGTTGGGCGACGATTCCGCGTAGTTCGACAGGGAAGGTGGTGCCAAGCGTGGCGCGCTGCTGGCGCATGGCGGAGATGGCCCCCTCGACGGCGGCCCGGTCGTCCTCGTCGAGGGCGGCCAACGCTTCGTCGTTGGCCCGCAGGAGGCGGCGGACGGCGTCGATCTCCTCCTCGGAGGGGGCAGCGTCGCGCCGGGCCCACTCGGCCAGTTGCGGCAACGCTCCGGCGAGGCGTTCGCGGTCGGCAAGGAGCTGGGCGAGGTAGGCGGACAGCTCGGGCTGGAAGGAAGGATCGGTCCGGAAGTACTCACAGCCCGTGCAGCGGTGCCGGAACGGGCAGGAGCGGCCATCGGCAGCCACATTGGTCGGCTCGGTGCAGATCCCGAAGGGGACGGCCACCTGGCCCACCTGCTCGCGCAGGGCCTCGGCGGTCGA
>JBOHFT010000457.1:0-1128 GCA_050699815.1 Pseudonocardiaceae bacterium
CCTGGGCACCGATGGCGTCGTCTTCGTCGAGGTCGACGAAGACACCACCGCCTACGACGCGGGGCACATCCCCGGGGCGGTGAAAATCAACTGGAAGACCGAGCTGCAGGACCCGGTGATCCGCGACTTCGTGGATCGCGGCACCTTCGAGAAGCTGCTGTCCGGCAAGGGCATCAGCAACGACGACACCGTGGTGCTCTACGGCGGCAACAACAACTGGTTCGCCGCCTATGCCTACTGGTATTTCACGCTCTACGGGCACCGCGACGTCCGGCTGCTCGACGGCGGGCGCAAGAAATGGGAGCTCGACAACCGCACCCTGACCACCGACGAGGTGAGCCGGCCGGCCGCCAGCTACACAGCGCAGGATCAGGACACCACGATCCGGGCTTTCCGTCAGGAGACGGTCGCCGCGATCGGCACCAAGAACCTGGTCGACGTCCGCTCGCCGGACGAGTTCTCCGGCAAGATCCTGGCGCCGGCGCATCTGCCGCAGGAGCAGGCGCAGCGTCCGGGGCACATTCCCACCGCACTGAACGTGCCGTGGTCCAAGGCCGCCAACGAGGACGGCACCTTCAAGTCCGACGACGAGCTGCGGGCGCTCTACGGCGCGGCCGGGCTCGATGAGAGCCGCGCCACGATCGCCTACTGCCGGATCGGTGAGCGCTCCAGCCACACCTGGTTCGTGCTGCACGAGTTGCTGGGGTACCCCGACGTCAAGAACTACGACGGCTCCTGGACCGAGTACGGCTCGCTGGTCGGCGCACCGATCGAGCTGGGTAGCTGAGCCGTCATGTGCGGAGCACCCGATCAGGGCCAGGATCTGCCACCAGGGACAGATCTGGGCAAGCACACCGTGCTGGCCGGCACGGTGCGGACGGCCGGTGAACCCGTGGGGGGTGCCTTCGTGCGGCTGCTCGACGGCACCGGGGAATTCACCGCCGAGGTGGTGTCCTCGGCCTCCGGGGCTTTCCGGTTCTACGCCGCCCCAGGCACCTGGACCGTCCGCGCCCTGCACCGATCCGGCACTGGTGAGGCGGCCGTGACCGCCGACGGGCCAGGCCTGTTCACCGTCCCCGTCACCGTGCCCTGACCGGGGTTGGTAGCTCTTCAAGGACCACCAACCCC
>JBOHFT010000458.1:0-1126 GCA_050699815.1 Pseudonocardiaceae bacterium
GAATGGAGTGGAAGTCCAGGTTGAACCCGGCCTCGCCGCTGTAGAGCCCGACCTGGCGGCAGCGCCGGGCCAGGCCCTCGAGCAGGGCGACGTTGGCCGAGCGCTTCACCCGGTAGGAGTAGCTGGTGAGGTGGGTGGCCTTGGGCAGCGCCACCAGGCCGAGGGCGAGCCCGAGCCCGGGGTCGGCGCCGAGGGGGAAGGCGTTGGCGGCCCGGCCCCGGCGGCTGGCCCTGAGCAGCAGCAGCGACCCGAGCGAATGGAACGACGACAACACCGTGGTGCCCGGGTAGCGAGCCGATGCGACCAGGGCGTCGAGGCCGAGCTCGACCATGGCGGGCATGAGGAGGTACAGCCCGGCGTGGTCACAGTCCCAGGTCGCCCCGCTCGGCCAGTCGGGCAGCGCCCTGGCCTTGACCGGGTCGATGCGGGGGGCGGGGCCACCCGGCCCTCGACGGGGAAGGCGCTCGATCCCCTCGGCGTGCAGGATGGCCCACACCGTCTGGGCCGACACCGGGTTGCACTCGGCCTTGAGCTGCTCGGCGATCTCGGTGACGGAGTGGTCCTCGGCCCGCAGCGCCAGCACCCGGTCACGCACCCTGGCGGCCTTGCGCGGCCCTTTGGGGCCCGGCTTGGAGGAGCGGAAGAACTCGCTGCGCCCGGCCCGCAGTTCGGCCGCCAGTTGGTGCACGGTGGGGGCCGAGTAGCCGAAGCGCTCGGCCACCTCGGCCGCCGACGCCTGGTCCACGAAGTAGGACCGCAGCGCCTCGTAGCGGCGCTGGGCCGGCTCGCCGGGCTGGAGGAAGTACTCCGACCCTGCCCGCATACCTCAGGTGATCTTCTTGAACGACACGCCATGATCGTAGAGTTGGATCTGCCCCCGAGGGTGGACCCTCAGGACCTGGCTTGCTCACAACCCTGTAACTACAAGGGTGTTTGGCCGGCAGTGGGTGGCGGCTTCGGTCCCGGCTACTGATCCGACCGCAGCACAACCTGCACCTGGTTCAAGAAGATCCCCTGCACCAGCGACGTGCTGGTGGTCAAGAACCCAGCGGTTGAAGGCCTTTCGCCCGTCTACCGGCTCAGCAGATAGGACTGCGAGCCGCGATACCGGTCCCGAGGATCGAGG
>JBOHFT010000459.1:0-1125 GCA_050699815.1 Pseudonocardiaceae bacterium
CTGACTTCGGCGATCGTCACCCAGCAGAACCTCACTTAGGGCCTGCCGTCGACGAACGTGTTCGTAAAATCACACGGTCTGGATTAACGTGGGAGGGCGATGTCGTTAATCAGGCGGCGCGTCATTGTGGAGTTTCGCACTTCGGTTGGTCTTGGCGGGTTGGTGAGTCGGCGCTGGGGTCTGCGGCTATGCGGCTCGGGCTAGGGTGTCGATGAGGGTGTCGGTGATTTTCGCGGGGAGCAGTCCTGGGGATGACATGGCCGTAATTCGTTGCCGCCACAGGGTGCGCCGTAGCGCGGCGAGCGCGTCGATGAACGACGGGGTGGCTTTGCTGGGGTACCAGGGCAGCGTCGGCCATGAGGGTGTGGTGCCGTAGACGGGGATGAGCCACAGCCACACGGCGGTCGACAGCCACAACGACAGCGCGGCGGCTCGCTCGGGTCCGTCGGCTGTCCAGGTTTGGGGGTCCTCGCCGCCGAGGAACTGTTTGGTGTTGGGCGAAGGTGTGCCTGGATCGACCAGCGGCCGGCGTAGAAGCCGGCCACCTCGGCGGGGGCGGCGTCCAGGTCGGTGGTGTGCAAGAAGTCGTCGGGCTCGTGGCCGTCAGGGTCACGCACGATCACCAGTTGGACGAGGCGGTCTGGGCATACCCGGAGCCACAGCACCTGGCGGGAGAGCATGAGCCGCTCGACGCATTTGCCGCGCATGTCGACGCTGACGCGCTGCCAGCCGACCTTGGTCTGGACGGCGAGCTGTGCGGGGGTGGGCAGCCGGGCGCCTCGTCTGCGGGGCCGGCCGGGTTTGCCGGTGCGTGGCGGCGCCGGGGCGTACAGGGCGGCGTCGCGGCGTCACCGCTGAGACGACGTGGGTGCGGGGCAGGTTCCTGCCGGCCAGGCCGGCGTAGGCGCCGTCGCAGCCCAGCCGGAACATGCGGTCGCCCAGCCAGCCGGCGACCTGTTCGATCATCGCCTCCGCCAGTTCGTTGTGGGTGGGCCCGCCTTTGCGGTAGACGCGCATGTTGATCGGCAGCCCGAGCGGCTCGCCGCCCCAGGGTGGGGTGATGCGCAGGGTGAGCACGACCAGGTTCCAGCCCGTGGGCGTACACCACTTTGCGGCGGGTGGAGC
>JBOHFT010000460.1:0-1084 GCA_050699815.1 Pseudonocardiaceae bacterium
CTTGATCCCAACCGGTCGAAGCAATTGATCTTGGTGTAGATCGTCGGCGACACCGTCGACGAGGAGCACTGAGTGAGCTGCGAGCGCAGGCCGTTGACCGAGGTCGATCGGGAGGAGATCTCCCGCGGGATCGCCGGGGGGCTCGAGGGCAAGGTGATCGCCGCCCGGATCGGGCGGTCCCCGGGTGTGGTGTCCCGGGAGATCACCCGCCATGGTGGGCGGGCCGGTTACCGGGCCGTGGTCGCCCAGGGGGCGGCCACGGAGCAGCGCCGCAGGCCCAAGGTCCGCAAGCTGGATGCCTGTCCTGAGCTGCGCGCTGAGGTGGTGGCCGGGCTGCGGGCGGGGCATTCCCCGGACCAGGTGGCCGGCAGGTTGCGTTACGGGCATCCCGGCCAGCAGGCTCGGTGGGTGTCCCACGAGGCGATCTACACCTGGATCTACACGCTGCCCAAGGGCGAGCTGGCCAGTGAGGGCATCCTGCTGCGCTCCGGGCGCACACAGCGCCGGGCGCGTGGCCGCACTCGCTCACCGGGAGCCCGGATCGTGGGCATGACCAGCATCGACGCCCGGCCCGCCGAGGTCACCGGCCGGGCTGTTCCCGGGCACTGGGAGGGAGACCTGGTGATCGGGAAGGCCGGGAAGACCGCGATGGCGACCCTCGTGGAGCGGACCTCCCGCTTCACCGTGCCCGTCGCGCTGCCCGCCGGGCGCCGCGACGCCACCACCACCTGTGACGCCCTGATCACCACCGTGACCGGCATGCCCACCGCCCTGATCAAGACCCTGACCTGGGACCAGGGCAGTGAGATGGCCGCCCACGCCGCGTTCTCCCTGGCCACCACCGTGGCGGTGTACTTCGCCCACCCCCATGCACCCTGGGAACGTGGCACCAACGAGAACACCAACGGGCTCCTGCGTGAGTACTTCCCCAAGGGCACCGAGATCACCGACGACCAGACCTACCTCGACCGCGTGGCCGCTGAACTCAACAACCGGCCACGCCGTATCCTCGGCTACCGAACCCCAGCAGAAGTCTTCGCCGACCTCCTCGCAAGATCAATTGCTTCCACCGGCTGACACCAAG
>JBOHFT010000461.1:0-1084 GCA_050699815.1 Pseudonocardiaceae bacterium
CGGTTGGTTTCGCGGTTGGTTTCGCGGTTGGTTTCGCGGTTGGTTTCGCGGTTGGTTTCGCGGTTGGTTTCGCGGTTGGTTTCGCGGTTGGTTTCGCGGTTGGTTTCGCGGTTGGTTTCGGCGATCACGTGGGGTTGGAGTGTTCCCGATTTTATTGACACCGATTTAGGCTGACAGGTCGGTTAGCTTCCTATATCCTAGCTCGTATTCGGTTGGTGTCAAGTAGCCGAGGGTGGAGTGTCGCCGACGGCGGTTGTAGTACAATCACCGTCAGGTCCATTCCGGGACCGGCCAGGCTCCCCTAGCCCGCTGGGCGGCCGGTGGGCCGGTCCCGCTGCCCAGCCCGGCCGCGCTGGCCGAGGCGTTCTTGTGGGAGGAACGCCGCAGCGTGACCAAGACCGCGACGGTCTCGCTGCACGGCAACCTCTACCAGGCCGATCCCGAACTGGCCGGGCGCCGGGTCGAGTTGGTGTCCGGCCCGTTCGACCTGACCCGCATCGAGATCCGGGTGGCCGGTGCCCCCGCCGGCACGGCGATCCCACACCACATCGGCCGTCACGCCCACCCCAAGGCCCGGCCCGGAACACCCCCGGCCCCGCCACCTGCGACCGGGATCGACTACGCACACCTACTCGACGCCGCCCACCAGGCCGAACTCGCCCAAGGCGTCAACTACGCCGCCCTGGACAGCATCGCCAAGCCCACCGGACACGATCCCGGCCAGCCCGGGCTGCCTGTCAACCCCGGCGGGCAGGTGCAGTCGTGATCGAGCGCCTGCAAGGGTTCTTCGGGTTCACCCACACCCGGCGCACGCCTTCTCCGTGAACCGTAGGCAGCGCAGCGTACCGATCTCGGCACACTGCGATCGCTGGCCAGGTGATCACCACCACTGTACCTCCCGGCACAGGCTGACACTCGCGCTTTTCAGCAATCCGTCATATGCTCCGCGCGATTCGTTGACGACGGCCGCGACAAACTGCTCGGAGACGGCCACGTAGTTGCCCGTTGGCGGACATGGGAGCTGCCCGCTGACGGCCGGGGGATCTGCCCGACACGACGTCCGTTGCCTTACCGCGTCCCGCGG
>JBOHFT010000462.1:0-1078 GCA_050699815.1 Pseudonocardiaceae bacterium
GTGGTAGCGGGTGGCGATGCGCTGGTCCAGCGCGGCGTAGGGGCCGCGGCGGATGAGCCGGCGCAGGGTGGGCTGGCCGAGCAGGACGACGGCCAGCAGGCTGTCGGCGTCCATCGCGCTGTTGGTCAGGATCCGCGGCTGCTCGAGCTGGCCGGGATCGAGCAGATGCGCCTCGTCGACCAGCAGGACGGTGCGTCTGTCGCGCTCGTCGCGCTCGCGGATGAGCAGGTCGGCGGTCTGGGCGATCAGCGCGCCGCGGTCCAGCCTTGGCGTGACGCCCAACGCCAAGCTGATCTGCTGGTGGCAGCCCATGGGCGCCCACGGCCGGGTTGGCCACGTAGACGATCGTGTGCTTCGACTGGTCGAGCGCGGCGGCCGCGACGCGGGCGGCCAGCGTTTTGCCCGCGCCGACCTCGCCGGTGACCAGGCCGATCCCGGTCTCGTCGATGGTGTAGCGGATGCGGGCGGCGGCCTCCAGATGCCCGGGATGGGCGAAGACCTGGGATGGCGCCAGCCGTTTGCTGAATGGGGTGGCCGAAAAGCCGTAGTAGCGTTTCCAGTCGGCGGCGGCCAGGACGGCCGGGGTGGCGGTTGTCATCGTGTGGGCTCCTCCTCGACGTCATCGGATCGGGGTTGAGGGTCGGGTTGAGGGTCGTCGAGGTCGGGCAGGGGCAAAGACGGCTGGTGGTAGGCCACCCCGCCGGCGAGCGCGGCGGCGTGGTCGGCCGCGACGGCCTCCAGGTAGGCGATCCCGGTCGGCGGGCCCGGCTCGGGCGGGTTGGCCTGGCGCAGTTTGGGGTCGACGTGGGCTTTGATGTCCCGCGGCGTCGCCTCGCCGGCAGGCTGGCCCTGATACCACACGGCCAGCTTCGTCAGGTCCTGGAGGGTCGTAGCGCAGCTCCACCCGCCGGCCGACCAGGGCCGGGTCGACGAGGTAGGTGTCACTCGCCACCGCAATGACACGCCGGGGGTGCGGGTGACCGTGCGGGTGGCCTGCCAGCGGAACGCCTCGGCGAGCTCGGCCAGATCGGGGGCTGGGCGTAGGGCGGACGGGCCGGCCAGCCAGCGGTCCAACGGC
>JBOHFT010000463.1:0-1075 GCA_050699815.1 Pseudonocardiaceae bacterium
GCCGAGACCTGCCCGGCGTTGATGTCCAGGCGGACCCGGCGGATCAGCAGCCGGGTCGCCGACGGCCACCAGTCTGGGCAATAGGCGGCGACCGCGACCTGCGCGCCATCCATGTCGAGCGCGTCGGTCCACTCGGTCTCGGCCACGCCGTCGAGCAGTCGCCACAGTGGCGCGATGCGCTTGGCGCCGATGGCGAACTCCACACCGGCCAGGTGCGCGGCCCGGGCCAGCGCCCCGGCGAAATAACCGGCATCGGCGCGCAACCGGATCCGCCCCGGCCGCGCCGTGGCCGGCAGCGCGGCCAGCGCCCTGCCCAGCAGCCCGGGGGCGTGACCGCGGGGGTCCTCGTCACCGGCCATCAGGTCCGCGGCCAGCACCGTCGCAGTCTGCGCCCAGGTCGCCACGTGCGGGCGCCCGCAGCGTTGCCCCTGATAGTTGTAGGCCACCCCCCGCTTCTTGCGCCCGTAAACCTCCACATCAGTGGTATCCAAATCGATCGTGACCTCACTGCACAGCGCCGCCGCCCGCGCCGGTGGCAGGGCTGTGAGCATCGCGGTGTGAATGTCACCGATCCCGGTCTCCACCGCACGCCACTGCCCCTCGGTGACCCTCCGCGCGAGCCCGGCCGCGGTGGTCGAGCTCAACCCGGCCACTGGCGCGAGCGCCTGACCGGCCACATCAGCGCGCTGCCGGTCGAGCCCGGCCAGGAAGTCCTCCCCAGCCAGCTGCGCACTCGCCAACCCGACCAGCAGCTCACCACCAGTGAACCCCCGGCCACGGGTCTTGATCCGCCCGATCGCCGCATCCAACAACGTGATCATGCCCAGCCGGTCGACCAACTCGGTCACCACCGCCATCCCCGACACCGATGTCAACGACTCATCCGGCGCGCCGACCCGCACCCGCCGCCGTAACCGACGCATATCCCGTAACCTGTCCACCCGGTGGGTCCTCTCCCTGAGATGTTTTGTTGTTTCGCAACCGACATCATCCCAGGCCAGAGCGCCACCCACCGCCAACTCCGGGCCCGTGTCGCCCTGCTAATCGCGGATTCGGGTCAGACGCAGCCCAGCGG
>JBOHFT010000464.1:0-1074 GCA_050699815.1 Pseudonocardiaceae bacterium
GCCCGCCTACTCCACGTCGAGGATGTCGACCTCGACGCAGGGATACTGCAAATCCGCGACGCGAAAGGCGGCAAAGACCGGCAGCTGCCCGTCTCCGAGCCGCTACGAGCCAGACTCGCCGGCTACCACACCCAGCTCGCCGGACAGCCGGCCCGGCGGGAGTGGTTCTTCCCCGGCAGCGCCGGCCGGCCGCTCACGCTCGGCAACGTCGGACACAACTTCCGCCGGTTTTTGTGGCAGGCCCGCATCTCCCACGGCGGGCGCGGACACGGCCCCAGGGTGCACGATCTGCGCCATACGTTCGCGGTCAACAACCTGCGGCTGTGGTTCGCCCAGGGACACGACGCCGGCGCGCTGCTGCCCGTGCTGCAAACCTACATGGGCCATTCGTCGCTGGCCGATACCGCCTACTACCTGCACCTGACCGCCGAGTCCTATCCGGATATCACCGCCCGGGTGCAGCAGGTGATCGGCGATGTCGTCCCGCCCGTCATGGCAGGGCCGCGTCATGGCCACTGACTTCGCGGTGTTCCTACGCCGGTTCCTGACCGCTCACCTGGCCGGGTTGCGCGGCTGCTCGCCCAACACGATCGTCTCCTACCGTGACGCGTTCACACTGCTGATCTGCTACTTCCGCGACGAGCGGTCCATCCCACCGGAGAAGCTCACCCTCGAGCTGATCGACGCCGCCGCCATCACCGGGTTCCTCGCCTGGCTGCGCACCAGCCGGCACAACACCGCGTCGACCAGCAACCAGCGCCTGGCCGCGATCGACTCGTTTTTCACCTGGATGCAATCCCATGACCCGGCCCGCATGGCGTGCTGCCAAGACATCCTCGCGATTCCCGCCATGAAGCACGACCGGCCGGCCGTGGCTCACCTGACCGTCGAGCAGACCCGCCAGCTGCTCGCCCTGCCCGACCAATCCACCCGGAAAGGCAGACGAGACGCGACCCTGTTGGCCACCTTGTATGACACCGCGGCCAGGGTCCAAGAACTCGCCGACCTCACCGTCCGCGACATCCGCCTGGACGACCCCGCCATGGCCGCCCTGACCGGCAAGGGCCGCAAGAC
>JBOHFT010000465.1:0-1052 GCA_050699815.1 Pseudonocardiaceae bacterium
ACATTGAACCACCGGTCCAACACATACACCCGAGTATTCGCGATAGGACGCCCAATAGGAGGCGGCGCGCCGCCAGCGGCGACGTCGGCTAAGTCGGCGACGTCGGCGGCGGTGGCGACCACGGTCGCCTCGGTGGGGCCGTAGTGGTTGACCAGCCCGAACCCAAGCCCGTCCGGCGGCCGGCGGCGCAGCGCATCCCCGCCGGTCAGCATCGCTCGCAGACCGGCAAGCCGCGCCAGGCCAGGCTCGGCAAGCACCGCCTCGGCCAGTGGGGTAGGCAAGAACGTGACGCTGATCTGGTTGGCCGCCAGCCAGCCGACCAGCTCCGCGGGCGCCGTGACGATGTCCTGGCCGGGCAGGTGCACGCTGGCGCCCGCGACAAGATAGGGCCACAGCTCCCACACCGCCGCGTCAAACCCCGGCGAAGCCAACTGCGTGGCCCGATCGTGCGGGCCGACCTGGTAGGCCCGGCGATGCCAGGCGCACAGGTTGGCCAGCCCCCGGTGAGCCACGGCCACGCCCTTGGGCCTGCCGGTGGACCCTGAGGTGTAGATCACATAGGCCAAGCTCTGGGAAGTCGCGCGGTTGGGCGGCGCGACCTCCGGGCAGCCGGCGATCGCGTCGCGGTCGGCGTCCAGACACACCAGGCGCACACCGTCGACTGGCAGCCGGTCGGCCAGATCCGCGGTGGTCACCAGCGCACCGACCTGGGCGTCGGACAGCATCCACCCCAACCGCGCCGCCGGATAGCCCGGGTCCAACGGCAGATACGCCCCACCCGCCTTGAGGGCCCCCAACAACCCCACCACCAGCCCCACGCCACGCTCGAGGCAGACTCCCACCACCACCTCAGGGCCTACCCCCAACCGTTGGAGATGCCAGGCCAGACGGTTCGCGGCGGCGTCAAGCTGCCCATACGACAGCCGGTCCTCGCCGCACACCACCGCCACCGCCTCAGGGCTGTCACACGCCTGAGCGGCGAACAGCTCAGCCACCGACGCCTCTTTGGGATAAGGAGCAGCGGTCGCGTTCCACTCCACCAACAACTGACG
>JBOHFT010000466.1:0-1047 GCA_050699815.1 Pseudonocardiaceae bacterium
GGTCAGCACTCACAACCTGCGGTGGGGAGGCGGTTGCAGCGCCTGGTGGATCTGGGCGCAGAAGCTCTCCGCGTCGGTCTCGATGCGGCGCCAGGTGACGGTGAAGATTCGCCACGTCGTCTCCGCGAGCAGCCCAGATCGGAGGCTGTCGACCTCCAGGTGCTCTCGCTGGCTGTGACTGGCCAGCCCGAGGCAGTCGATGCCCACCTCCTGGTCTGGCCACCCCAAATCGATATGTACGATGCGGCCCCGCACCGGTATGGGATACGGCTGTGGGTGCGGACTCGGGATGTGCGGCCGGGCGCGGAAGGCCGCGCGTGCCACTCGTTCCAGTTCCGAGTCGCACCGCTCCTCGTCGAGCTGCCACAGGATCCGCCGCAGCCGCCCCGCGCCGGAGACAGGTCCCATCCGCTCCAGCGCGGCGGCGATCCCGTCCAGGCTGGCCAGCCGCCGCTGACGGACGTCGATGGCCAGTGATCGCAGGTAGGACAGGTTCGTGCACGCCGCCAACTCGCCGAGCATGCGAGCGGGTGCGGCGACGACGAGGTCGTCGACGGCGACCGTATCCTCCCAACGCCACGTTCGTGAGCGGCGCGTCTCTACGCCGGCCAGCGCCGGCACGCCGCGCTCGTAGGGGACTGTCACCTGCACCCGGGATGGGGGGCTGCGGACCAGCCCATGCAGCCAGGCTGCGGTCCACCGGCTGGCGTAGACCTCACCGCCGATTGCCAGGAGTGCGGCCATGACCCGTTGTCGTGCCGGAGCCACGGCGCCGGGCAGGGCGTAGACCCCTTCGTGCGGCCGGTGCCATCCCCGAGCCAGATTCCGTCGAAGAGTGGTTTCGGCCATGCCGAGGGTGACGGCTTGGCTGGCCGTGATCAGCCCGTATTGGCGGCCGGCGAGATCGGCGAGTTCTGGCCAGGGCAACGGTGCGTGATGATCAGGCATAGGCCGGACGATGCCGTGAGTCCTCGTCGCGCGCTACCCTTCGCGGTCAATCTATGGATAACTTGCTTTAATTGCTATCCACACGGGTTGTGAGTGCTG
>JBOHFT010000467.1:0-1042 GCA_050699815.1 Pseudonocardiaceae bacterium
CCTGACCAACAACAGCCGGTGATGGCCAACACAGGGCAGATCCCATGGCCATCACCGGGCAGATCCCATGGCCATCACCGGGCAGATCCCACGACCGCCACTGGGCAGTTCCTACTGGCCCTTGACAGTAGCGGTCGCCAGAGAACGAATGATGACTCGTCGCATGGTGTCCCCCAAGTTGACTTGTTGATGAACCGTGGCGTCGAGCACCACCTACCGCGGCAGCGCATGCGCCAGATGTCTCGGGCCGCTTGAGCTAGCTGTCCAACCCCCCATCGCGGCAACGGCTCTACCCGTTGTATCGGGGTGCGGCCGTTTGCTGTTACCCGACAGCCAGGCCGCCGGGGTTCTGTCTCCTCTCGGCGACCCAGGACGGACCGGTTCGCCGACCAGATCCGGATCTGGGACCGGGACCACCGCCACGGCCCAGGGCCGCGCCTGACGGTGCAGATCCTGCCAAGATGACGATGGCAGCTCAGTCCCGATGCGTTGCTGCGGCCGTCATCCGGGTGGCTGCCTTCGGCAGGGAGCTGCCCCCACCCTGATGCCCGTTACGCACCGCCCAGGAGCGAACGACCAGCGTCTCGGTGTCACATGTGTGTCGTTGCTATTTTCCGTGCCCGGTGGGCCAGCTCCGCGAAGTCTGGCCTCGACTTGGTCTCCAGGTCCCGGGCCAGGGAAGCTAACGCGGTGCGGGCGACACCGGAGCGCAGCGGGAGCACCGCCTCGATCGCCTGCGCGGCCAGCCGGGCAGCATCGGGCTCCCCGGCGAGCAGATGCACCCGGGCCACAATGATGCCCGCCTGCACACCCCCACGCCCAAGGTTGCCCTGGGCGAAGGTCCGCACGGAGACCGCGGCCATCGGCTCGGCGATGTCAAGTGCGCCCAGGTGCAGATGAACCGAGGCGGTAATCAAATCCATTCTTGCGCGACCGTGGAGGGACGGCGGATCCCAGCCATCCCGGCTGCGGGCCAGCTCCGACCGCACCCGGCGGGCCGCCATCTCGGAGCCCGGATCCGCCAGCTGTGCCTGAGTCAGGG
>JBOHFT010000468.1:0-1025 GCA_050699815.1 Pseudonocardiaceae bacterium
GTCCTGGGCAGGATTGGTCGGCTCGACCGGTGGCGCCGCCTGCACGCGAACGGCCGGGGCGGTGTGACCTCATAGGAGCCTGTGCCAGAGGCACCCATCACTGTCTTGTCCGCCTTGCCCGGCCGTGGCGTGCTGACCTGTCCGGTGTGAGCGGAATGAGGTGCAGCGATGTCCAGGATGACCGTCACGAGGGGCTCTGTCACGGGTGGGGTCGATACGCATAGCCTGACTCACCACGCTGCGGTGATCGATGAGGTGGGTCGGCCGCTGAGCGACCGGGAGTTCCCCGCGACCCCGGCGGGGTACCGGGCTCTGCTGGCCTGGTTGCGTGGGCATGGTGAGCTGGGGCGGGTGGGGGTGGAGGGCACCGGCGCCTACGGTGCCGCGTTGACCCGGCACCTGCGTGCCGAGGGTGTCACGGTGGTGGAGGTCAACCGGCCCGACCGGCAGACCCGCGCCGCGGTGGGCAAGTCCGACCCGTTGGATGCCTACGCGGCGGCTCGTGCCGCGCTGGCGGGCACCGCCGCCGGTGTCCCGAAGACCCGTGACGGAGCGGTGGAGGCGATCCGGGCGCTGCGGGTGGCCCGCCGGGGCGCGGTGAAGGCGCGGACCCAGGCCACCAACCAGCTCAAGGCGCTGCTGCTGACCGGGCCAGCTGACCTGCGCGAGAAGCTGCGCCACCTGAACACCCGGGGCCTGATCGACACCTGCGCCCGGCTGCGTCCGACCGGCCCGCTCACCGACCCGGAGCAGGCCACCAAACTCGCGTTACGGCGCCTGGCCCGCAGACACCAGCACCTGAGTGAGGAGATCCTGGCCGCCGACGCCGAGCTCACGGCTCTGGTCACCGCGACCGCGCCGAGACTGCTCACCCTGTGTGGCGTCGGTGTCGAGGTCGCCGGGCAGCTGCTGTGCACCGCCGGGAACAACCCGCACCGGCTGCATTCCGAAGCCGCTTTCGCCCACCTGTGCGGCGTCGCCCCGATCCCGGCCAGCAGCGGAAAGACCCACCGCCACCGGCTCAA
>JBOHFT010000469.1:0-1023 GCA_050699815.1 Pseudonocardiaceae bacterium
CAGCACGGCGCCCAGATCCACCCCGGCATCTACGAGCCTGAGACCCACGGGTTCGGCGGGGAGGCAGGGATCCGCGTCGCCCACCGGGTGGCCTGCCATGACGCCCACCACCTGGCCGGGCACCTGGCCCGCCACCGCCAGCATCACCACCGTCACGAGATGTTCCTGCTGCTGGCTACCCGCCTCATGCGCGCCGCGGGCCTGGACCTGGAAGAACAAGGGGACGTGTGGTCCCGCGTGGCCGCCCACCGGCCGCCGCCCGACACCGTTCCGGCCGCCGCCCGGCGCGCGGTGCGGCACCTGATTTTCTCCGGACCGGACAGCGCCTCCAGCCCCCTGTACCGGGCCCCGGCCTGGTCCGACGCATTCGAGACGGCCGGGCGTGACCTGACAGAGCTGGCCGGCACCGGGCGTCTGACCCGCGGCTTGCGCGCCGTCATCGCGAATCTGCTGCTGTTCATGGCCAACCGGCACGGCATCCACTTCCGGCCCCTGGCCATTCTGTCCACCGCTGCCCAGCACGTCATCTTTCAGGAGGACCACCACATGCCCTCGTCCACCGAGACCCTCGACCCGGTCACGCTGCGGGACCAGCTGGCCGACGCCGTCCGCACTCGCGACGGGTTCTCCGGCCCCGACAGCCCAGTTGAGCGTGCGTTCCGCACCGTGTTTCGGCATGAGTTCGTGCCGGGTACCCCGCTCGAGCAGGCCTACGCGCCGCGACAGGTGGTGACCAAGCGTGCCGCGGACGGCTCGGCGCTGTCCTCGGCTTCCGCGCCGCCGCTGGTGGCGCGCATGCTGGAACAGCTGGCGGCCCAGCCCGGTGAGCGCATCCTGGAGATCGGCGCCGCCACCGGCTTCAACGCCGCTCTGCTCGGCGAGCTCGTCGGCCCGGACGGGCGGGTCGTGACCATCGAGTACGACCAGGACCTCAGCGACGGCGCCGTGGACGCGATCGCCCGCACCGGCTACGACGACCGGGTCGAGGTCCGCTGCGGCGATGGCGCGCTCGGCGCCCCGGAC
>JBOHFT010000470.1:0-1011 GCA_050699815.1 Pseudonocardiaceae bacterium
CGGCCGTGGTGTTCGTCTTCGGGGGTGACGTAACCCACGCCTTCGTGGAGTCTGACCGTGTTGTAGTGCAGCCGCAGACCCTGCTGGCTAATTCGAGCGGCACACCGCGGTGCTTGCAGGATGGCAGCGCACCGGTACGTCATGATCTTTGCGCGGTCGTATTTCTCCTCGTCTGGCCGCAGAATGGTGTGGTCATGTCGATGCAGCCGCGGCCCTGGCCGGATGTTCCGGATCTCACCGCGAGGATGGCGCGTTCGTCGTCTCGTAAGGGGAATCTGGCGATGCGAATCCGGGATGAGCTGGGCGAGGTCTACGCCGATACCCGGTTCGCCGCCGCGTTCGGAGTCCGGGGCCGACCGGGGATCTCCCCGGGTCAGCTGATGATGGCCAGCGTCTTGCAGTTCTCTGAGAACCTGACCGACCGGCAAGCCGCCGAGGCGGTCCGTGATCGGATCACGTGGAAGTACGCGCTGGGCTTGGAGTTGGAGGATCCGGGCTTCGATGCCAGTGTGCTCAGCGAGTTCCGGTCCAGGCTGGTGGCCGGTGACCTGACCAGCTTGGCGCTGGATGCGTTGGTGGAGCGCTTGGCTGGGCTGGGCCTGGTCAAAGCCGGCGGGCGGCAGCGCACCGATTCCACCCACGTGCTGGGCGCGATCCGCGCGTTGAACCGGCTGGAGTTGGCCGGAGAGACCCTGCAGGCGGCGCTGGCGGTCGCGGCGCCGGACTGGCTGACCGGCGTGATCGAGGCGTCGGGGCAGCAGGTATACGGCGCCCGGATCGACAACCTGCATCTACCCGAAAGTCAGGCCAAGCGCCAAGCCCTGATGGTCGACTACGGCAAAGACGGCTACCACCTGCTCGAAGTGGTCCACGGGCCGGATGCGCCGATCTGGCTACGGGAGCTGCCCGCCGTCGCGACGCTGCGGCGGATCTGGGTCCAGCAGTTCTACCGGGAAGTCACCGACCGCCGGGCGGAGCTGCGGCGGCGGGAGAAGCTCCCCGGGGGGACGG